>NZ_KI912619.1:22433-33757 GCF_000519345.1 Deinococcus pimensis DSM 21231 | reverse complement strand
GTCGGGGTTGTGCGCGTAGTCGAGGATCACCCGGAACGGCAGGCCGTCGTACACGTTGAGGCGGCCCGGGCTGTGCTCGAACGACGACGTGAAGGTGGAGAGCGCCTCCCGGATCGCGTCGAGCGGAAGGCCGTGCGCCACGCACATCGCGGTGGCGGCGAGGGCGTTCTCCACGTTGAAGCCCGCGAGGCCGCCGAGCGTGGCGGGGATGTCGGCGGCGCGCATCAGCACCTCGCGCTCGCCGCCGCGCAGCGTCGATGACGAGGTAGCCCTCCTCGCCCTCGTCGCGGATGATGTCGAGCGCGGCGGTCGCCACGTGCTCGCGCAGGACGGGGCCCGCGTCCGCGCCACGCATGGAGAAGAACCCGAGGCGTCCCCGCGCCACGCGGCGCATGCGGAGCGTGTGCGGATCGTCGGCGTTGAGGACGCTCGTGCCGCGCCGCGCGACGACGCGGACGATGGTGGACTTCACCCGCGCGAGGTCGCGCAGGGTATCCACGCCCCTGAGGCCGAGGTGGTCGGGCTGCACGTTGAGGACGGCGCCCACGTCGGCGCGGTCGAAGCCGAGCCCCTCGCGCAGCAGGCCGCCTCTCGCCGTCTCCAGCACCGCCGCCGTGACGCTGGGGTGCCGCAGCACCATGCGGGCGCTCCGGGGGCCGGTCGCGTCGGCCTCGTGGATGCGTTCGCCCGCGACGTACACGCCGCTCGTGGTGGTGAGGCCCACCGTGTGCCCGACGTGCGTCAGGACGTGCGCGAGCATGCGCGCGGTCGTGCTCTTGCCGTTCGTGCCGGTCACCGCGAGGATCGGGATCCGGCTGCGGCTTCCGCGCGGGTAGAGCACGTCGATGATGGCGGCGGCCACGTCGCGCGGCTCGCCCACGCTGGGCTGGAGGTGCATGCGCAGGCCCGGCGCGGCGTTCACCTCGACGACGCCGCCCCCGGTCTCGCGGACGCTTCTGGTGATGTCGGGCGCCATGAGGTCGATGCCCGCCACGTCGAGACCCACCGCGAGCGCCGCGGTGCGCGCGACGGAGGCGTTCTCGGGGTGGATGTCGTCCGTGCGGTCCACGGCCGTGCCACCCGTGGAGAGGTTGGCGGTGTCCGCGAGGAACACCGTGCGGCCCGGCTCGGGGACGCTGTCCACGCCCATGCCCGCTCGCGCGAGGACCCGCAGGGCCTGCGCGTCGAGTTTGATGCGGGTCATGACGTTCTCGTGCCCCTCACCGCGCCGGGGGTCGCGGTTGACCTCCTCGACGAGTTCGCGGACGGTGCGCTCGCCGTCGCCGACGACGTGGGCGGGCACGCGCTCCGCGACCGCGACGACCTCGCCGCCCACGACGAGGACGCGGTGGTCGCGGCCCTCGTAGTACTGCTCCACCACCACCTGCCGTCCGTGCGCGCGGGCCTCCTCGAAGCCCCGGCGCACCTCTTCGGGCGTGCGGAGGTCCAGGCTCACGCCGCGCCCGTGGTTGCCGTCGAGCGGTTTGGTCACGACGGGCCCACGCATGCGTGCGGCCTCACGGACGGCCTCGTCGGCGTCACGGACGACCGCGCCGCGCGGGACGGGCACGCCCACGTCGGCGAGGAGGCGTTTCGTGAGGTCCTTGTCGCTCGCGGTGAGCGTCGCGACGTGCGAGGTGAGGCCCGTGATGCTCGCGCGGAAGCGGCGCCCGTTGCGTCCGTACCCGAGCTGGATCAGGCTGCGCTCGTCGAGACGGGACACGGGGATGCCGCGCCGGCGCGCGGCCCGCACGAGCGCGTCCGTGGTGGGTCCGAGGGAGGTGCGGCGCACGAGACGCCGCAGCGCGTCCATGCCCGCCGCGAGGTCGAACTCCGGCGCGGTGAGGGCGGGCTCTGCGGGATCGTCGTACAGGACGCGCAGACCGAGCACGCCGCGCAGCTCCCCTGGCAGGAGGGAGTCCACGAGGCGCAGCGCGAGCAGGCCCGCGAGGAAGGCGACGTCCTCGTCGCGGTAGGCGTACATGACGGTGTAGACACCCGGCTGACCGCGCACGCCGCGCGTCTTGCCGTGGGCGGTGCGTTCGCCCGCGAGGCTCTGGAGTTCGAGCGCGACGTGCTCCGTGACGTGGCCGAGCCACGTGCCGTCCCGCATGCGCCGTACGAGCCCGCCGGGCTCCTGGTAGGAGCAGCCGTGGTTTTGCAGGGTCGGGACCTGACCCAGCAGCGCGTCCGTGAAGCCGGGCAGGGTGCTGGTGGGCCGCGCCTCCAGCGCGCCGAGGTCGAGGACGAAGCGCACCATGGGCCGGGTGGAGTACACGTGCGGGCCCCGGTACACGCCGCGCTCCAGGACGCGCATCGGGCCGCCCGGAGGCGGGGTGGCGGGGGTGGGGCCCGTGTCGGGCGTGTCGTCCTGAGGGGGCAGCATGGGTGCTTCCAAGGATAGACAGCGTGAAGCGGCACGGGAACGCGCGAGGGTTCAGACAGGCTTGATGTTGACCGCGAGACGACTGTAGCCCAGCTCCAATTTCGACTCCTGACTCAACGCGACCTTCCGGAAGGGCACGCTACGGTCGAGCCACCGACACGCGGACGCGGGGCGGCGGCCTCGCCGCACGTCCGCGCGCCGCCCGGGAGGCCCTTATGCTCCAGTCACGCGTCCGTTCCACCCTGTCCATCCTCGGCGCCCTCACGCTCGCCCTCGCGAGCGCCGCCCACGCGGAACTCGCCGACGTCAAGAAGCGTGGCGAACTCCGCGTCGTCATGAGCGGCGAGTACCCGCCCTTCTCTCAGCCCACCGCGAGCGGCGACCTCACGGGCTTCGACGCGGACGTCGCGCGCGAGATCGCCAAGCGGCTCGGCGTGAAGGCCAAGCTCGTCAAGGCCGAGTTCTCCGCGATCGTCGCGGGCGTGCAGTCCGGCAACTTCGACCTCGCGGTGGCCTCGCAGAGCAAGACGCCCGAACGCCAGAAGGCCGTGGACTTCCTCTCCAAGCCCTACTACTACGACGGCTTCCAGCTGTTCGTCCCGAAGAGCAGCAAGGCCAACACCCTCGCGGACCTCGGGAACAAGCCCGTCGCGGTGGCGCTCGGCACCGTCTTCGAGAAGTACCTGCGCGACCGCAAGTACCCCAACGTGGTCACGCTCAGCGGCGAGCAGGAGATCTTCCTCGCGCTCGGCGCGGGCCGCGCGTCGGGCATGATCACCACGCGCTCCGTCGGCGCGGTCGCCATCAAGAACGGTCAGGCGCTGCGCGCCGCGGGCAGCGTCCTGCAGCAGGACAACCCGTACATCACGCTCGGCAAGAACCAGCCGCAGCTCAAGGCCGCCGTGGAGAAGGCCCTCGACGACATGCGCAAGGACGGCACCCTCAAGCGGCTCAGCGTGAAGTACCTCGGCTCGGACATCACCGTGCCCGCCGGACGCTGAAGCCCGGGATGTTCGACGTCTTCACGCCCGACGTCCTCGGCGCCCTGTGGCGCGGCACCACCATCACGCTGTCGCTGACGGTCCTCGCGAGCCTCTTCGGGCTCGCGCTGGGCCTCGTCGCGGCGATGGGACGCCTCTCGCGGCTCGCGCCGCTGAGGTTCCTCGCGGGCGTGTACATCGAGACCTTTCGCGGCACGCCGCTGCTCGTCCAGCTCTTCTTCCTGTACTTCGCGCTGCCGCAGATCACGGGCGTCACGCTGCCCGCCTACCAGACGGCGGTGCTGGGTCTGAGCCTCTTCGCGGGCGCGTACGCCGCCGAGATCATCCGCGGCAGCCTCAACGCCGTCCCGCGCGGTCAGCTGGAGGCCGCGCGGGCGCTGGGTCTGAAGCCCTCGGAGGCGCTGCGGCTCGTGCTGATCCCGCAGGCGGCGCGTGTCGGTCTGCCCGCGCTCGGCAACCAGTTCATCGGGCTCCTCAAGGACTCCAGCCTCGCGAGCGTCATCACCGTGACGGAACTGCTGCTCACGACGCGCGGCCTCGTGTCCATCAACTACCAGCCCGTCGCGATGTACCTCGCGGTGGGCCTGATCTACTTCCTGCTCTCCAACGGCGCCGCGCGCCTCTTCGGGCTCGTGGAGCGCCGACTGGAGCGCCCGTACGTCACCTCCTCCGCCCGGACCCGAACCCCGGCGTGACCGGAGCATGATGAGCGCCCCGCCCCCCCCGGCGGGGCGTTTTCGCGTGCCGTACGCACCGACCCCTCTGCACGCGCCTCCTTCCCCGATCACGGGCGAACCACGCCCCGCCTCCTACGTTGGGGGAGCCAAAGGGCAAGGAGGAAGAACCCATGCGTACCCGGACCATCCTGAGTGTCGTCCTGTTGACCGCCAGTCTCGTCGCCTGCGGAGGCGGCGCGCCCGCACCCACCCCGAACCCCGGGGGCGGCGATCCCACGCCGACGCCCGGCGCGTTCGACCTGAGCGTCTCCACGGCGCGGCTCCCCGTCCTGACGGGCGGCTCGGCCACGCTCACCGTGAACGTCACCCGGCAGTCCGGCTTCACGGGCCCCGTGACGGTCGCCCTGCAGGGCCTGCCCGCCGGGGCGAGCGCCGCGCCCGTCACCGTCGCGGCGGACCAGACGAGCGCGACCATGACCGTGAGCGCCGCGGGGGCGGCGGCGCATTCGCTCCCCACGACCGTGAAGGTGCACGGCGAGGGGGACGGCAGGACCGTGGACCGCGACGTCACCGTCACCGTGCGCGGTGCGGCGGGCGTGGTGGACACGTCCTTCGGGCAGGGCGGGAAGGCCGTCGTGGACACCAGCGGCAAGGGCGCCGACGACTACGCCTACGCCATGGCGGTCCAGCCCGACGGGAAGATCGTCGTCGCCGGGTATGCGCCCATCAACAACACGCAGGACTTCTCCGTGATCCGCCTCACCCGCGACGGCGCCCTCGACCCCTCCTTCGGCACGGGCGGCAGGGTCACCATCGACTTCGACGGCAAGAGCGACGACGCGCGCGCCGTGGCCGTCGCGCCGGACGGCAAGATCGTCGTGGCGGGCTCCGTGACGGTCGGGGCGGGCTCGGGCGACATCGACTTCGGCGTGGCGCGCCTCAACACGGACGGCACGCCCGACGCGGGCTTCGGCGCGGGCGGGAAGGTCAGCGTCGCCATCGGCGCGGAGGTGGACCGCGCGTACGCCGTGCTGGTCCAGCCCGACGGGAAGGTCGTCGCGGGCGGCTACACGAACGCCGGGCCCGTCACGGGTCAGGACTTCGCGCTCGTCAGGCTCACGACGAACGGCACGCCCGACGCCTCGTTCGGCACGAACGGCCGGGCGGTCGCGGCGGTCGCGAACGGGACGGCGGGCGACATCATCCACGCGCTCGCGCTCCAGGGTGACAGGATCGTCGCGGCGGGCGGTCCCGCCGACTTCCAGGTGGCGCGCTTCACCTCGCAGGGCCAGCTCGACACGACCTTCGGGTCGGGCGGCAAGCTCACGGGCATCACGGGGTCCAGCTTCGGCAACGGCGCGAACGCCGTCGTGATCGACGCGCAGAACCGCATCGTCGTGGCGGGCAACAGCGCGCAGAACACCGCCGCCGTGCGCCTCGGCGAGAACGGCGCGCTCGACACGAGCTTCGGCACGGGCGGCAAGACCGTCGTGAAGGTCAGCCAGGACAACTGGGACGAGGCGACGGGCGTGGCCCTCCAGAGCGACGGGAAGGTCGTGCTGGGCGGCTGGGTGTACGAGGGAGGCGGGTCCAGCGGCAACTTCACCGCGCTGCGCCTCACGGCGGACGGGCAGCCCGACGCGACGTTCGGGCAGGGGGGCGTCGTGATCACCGCCGTCGCGGACGCCGGGAAGAGCGACCTCGCGCACGCGATGGTGCTGCAGCCCGACGAGCGCGTGCCCGCCACCCGCATCCTCCTCGCGGGGCAGCGGTCGGCCGGGGCGAACGACTTCGCCGTGACGCGCCTCTGGGAGTGAGGACGCGGGCGAGGGGGGCCGGGAGGCGAGCGCTTCCCGGCCCCCCTCCCACATTGGAGTAAGCTCCGGGTGACCGGGACGCTTCGTGGTGGTCCCTTTGCGGGGCGTTCACGGGCGCGTCACCCGGGCTTCCCAGGCTGGAATGAAGGAGACTCCATGCGTCAATTTCGACTGATCAGCCTCGTCACGCTCGCCCTCGCGCTCTCCGCCTGCCGTTCCGGCACGGACGGCGCGGGCGCGGGCACGGGCGCGGCCCCGCAGACGTCCACGACACAGCCCTCCACGGATCAGCCCTCCACGGGCAGTCAGGGCGCCACGGACGGGAGCGCGGACTCCGGCTCGTCCGACTCCTCCGCCGGGAGCGGGGACTCGTCCGCGACCTCCACGGGCACGGGCACGGGCACGGACACCGGCACCCCGGACACCACGACCACGGCCACGGGAGGCGCCACGACGGGAGACCGGCCCGCCGACGCGCTCGCCTACGAGGACAACACCGTCCGGGTCGTGCAGGACACGCAGAACGGCGTGGTGTTCGTCACGCGCTTCGACCAGCAGAACAACCTCTACAATCCGCTCGGCGGCGGCTCCACCCGCGACCTGCAGCCCGAGCCCAGCGGGTCCGGGTCCGGCTTCTTCGTGGACAATCAGGGCTACATCCTCACGAACTACCACGTCGTGGAGGACGCGGAGCGCATCACGGTGCGGCTGCACACCAGCAAGAAGGAGTACCAGGCGCAGGTGGTGGGCACCGCGCCCGACTACGACCTCGCGCTGCTGCGCGTGAAGAACGTGCCGAGCAGTTCTTACACGCCGATGAAGCTCGGGGACAGCACGAAGCTCCGCGCGGGTCAGAAGGCCATCGCGCTCGGCGCGCCCTTCGGGCTGGATTTTTCGGTGACGCAGGGCATCGTGTCGTCCGTGGAGCGCACCATCCCGACCGGCGTGAACCAGATCCCGCAGAACGCCATCCAGACGGACGCGGCCATCAACCCCGGCAACTCCGGGGGTCCGCTCGTGAACAGCCGGGGCGAGGTGATCGGGATCAACACGCAGATCCTGTCGCCCGCCGGGGCGCAGGGCGGAACGGGGCAGAGCGCCGGGGTGGGCTTCGCGATTCCCGTGAACGTCGCGAAGAGCATCCTGCCGCGCCTGCGCGCCGGGGAGCGGGTGAGCGTGCCCGTCATCGGGGTGCAGAGCGTGAACCTCGCGGACCTCAACGCGCAGGTCCGCGCGGACCTCAAGCTGCCCGAGGAGGGCATCCTCGTGCAGAACGTCGTGCCGGACAGCCCCGCGCAGAAGGCGGGCGTGCGCGGCGGGAACCGCGCGGTGCAGTTCCCGGACGGGACGCTGCGGGTCGGTGGGGACGTCATCGTCGGCATCGAGGGGCAGGAGGTGAGCAGCGTGGAGGACCTTCAGAGCGTGCTGATCACCCGCAAGCCGGGTGACCGGGTGACGCTGCGGCTGCGCCGGGGCGGGCAGACCGTGACGGAGCAGCTGACGCTGGGGCAGGGCACGCGGCGCTGAGCTCGCGCGCCGCGGGAACGAGGGGGACGCCGACGGGCGTCCCCCTCGTGACATTCGCCACACTTCGGCCCCTGGGGGGAGTACGCTGGGGATCATCCCCCGATCACCCCCGTCGTCCTAAGGTCGCTTCAGGAGGTCGTCATGACGGACATTCTGTACGCCCCGCACCCGCCGCACCTGTCCATCACCCTGACCGAAGCGGCCCTCGCGCGGCTCGACGCGCGCCTCTCGGACCTGGACGCGCTGCGGCGCGCGGGCACGCTGAGCGTGGTGCTGCAGGACAGCGCGGACCTGCTCGGCGCGCACCTGATCGTCCGGGACGACACGAACGGCGAGGAGTGGCGCGCCTCCCCGCTCGCGCTGGACGACGACCGCGACCGGGACCGCCCCGTGGCCCTGCCAGGCCGCTGGACGCGCGAGGAGACCGCGCGGCGCCTGGGGCTCGCGGGAGCCCGCGCGACGGACATGGACGCGTCCGCCCTGCGGTCCGTGGTGGGCGCGTGGCGCTCGGGCCTCGTGCTGGGCTTCTCCCGCCCCGGCGGCGCCCCCGGGAGCGTCCTCACGCACCGCTTCGACCTCGCGGACGTCGTGGACCGCATCGAACTGGAGTTCCTCGGCGACGAGGGCTACCGTCCCCTCACGGACCTGTGGGCGTACCGCCTCGGGGAGGGCGGGCACCTCGACACGTGGCGCGGGGCGGTGAGCACGGGCGTGGAGCGCGTGGAGACGCTGCGCTGGCCGTCCGTGTAGGACCAGGGGCGCCCCAGATGGCGCGCCTTAGGCCGTTTCGCGCATGACGGCGGCGGAACCCGCGTCGTCTGCTGGGATCATGCCGCGATCGATGTACCCGCCCTTCGGCCTCGGGGTCGTCACGCCCACGCTGGAGCTGCACGGGGCGACGGACGACCTCCTCGCGGACCTCCTGCCCGTCGTCCGCGCGGGCGTGGCCGACGGGCCGCCTTACCCCTTCGACGATCCGATGTCGCTGTACGAGGACGGCCCGCTCCGGGAGAGGAAGTGGCTGCAGGCGATCTGGCGCGGGCGCGGCAACGTCCGCCCGGAGTCGTGGCGGCTGTACTTCGTGGTGACGCTCGGCGGGCGGGCCGTGGGGATGCAGGACCTGATCGGCACGGACTTCGACCGGTTCCGCACGGTGAGCACGTTCTCCTGGCTCGCTCCGGGAGTCCGCGGGCGGGGGCTGGGCCGCGAGATGCGCGCGGCGGTCCTGCACCTCGCCTTCGAGGGGTTCGGGGCGGCGGAGGCGACGAGCGAGGCGTTTTTCGACAACGTGGCGTCCAACCGCGTGTCCGGGACGCTCGGCTACCGTCCCGACGGGCACGGCTGGGCGTCGCGGCGCGGTGAGCCCGCGAGGCTGAACCGCTGGAGGCTCCACCGGGACGACTGGGAGGCGCGGCGCCGCGGGGACATCGTGCTGACGGGCGTGGAGGCGTGCAGGCCGGTGCTGTTCATCGGGGAGCACGGAGCTCCGGAGGCGTGAGCAACGCGAAAGGGCGGCCACGCGGGCCGCCCTCCGGGTGCGCGGGGTTCAGATGGGGTCGCCGATGCTGGCGCGCCAGCGCCACTCGGAGGCGCGCTTCATGACGTGCGCCATGCCGCCGGTCATCGCGAGCTTCTGGTTCCAGGGGAGCTTCATCCAGCCGACCGCCATGAGGCCGCCGAGCGAGACGAACTCGCCGAGGGTGCTGGGCTCGTACGTTTCGAGCTCGCCGCCGCGCGCGAGGCGCATGATGTTCTTGCCGGTGAGGCGGCCCTGCTGGCCCGCGTGCTGCGCGGTGGTGGGCACGGGCTTCTGCGTCTTGGGGTCGGTCGCGAGGGCCATGTCGCCGATCACGAAGACCTCCGGGTACGCGGGAATGCGCAGGTACTCGTCCACGACGATGCGGTTCGCGGGGCCCTTCTCCAGCTTCTCGGCCTTGACGATCTCCTGGGCCTGGATGCCGCCCGTCCAGATGATCTTGCCCGCCTCGATGACCTTCTGCTGCCCGTCGGCGGTCTGCACGGTCACGCTGTCCTCGCTGGCCTGCATGAGGCGGTGCTGCACGAGGATGTGGATGCCGTACTCCGTCAGCGTCCGGGTGGCGCGCTCGCGCAGGTTGTCGTCCAGGACGGGGAGGATCTTGGGGCCGGCCTCGACGAGGTAGATCTCGACCTTGGGCAGGCCGCGCTCGCGCGAGAGGATCTCGTTGCGCTGCGCGAGCTCGGTGACGAGCTCCACGCCGGTGAGGCCCGCGCCGCCCACGACGATGTTGCGGTTGCCGACGTAGGAGGTCTCGAAGACGCGGTTGATGAAGGTGAAGATCTCGTCGGCGTCGGCGAGCTCCTTGAGCTCGGTGGCGTGCTCGGCGAGGCCGGGGATGCGGTAGAAGTTGGTGACGCTGCCGAGGCCGATGACGAGGGTGTCGTAGCTCAGGGTGCGGCCGTCCTTGAGGGCGACCTGGCGGGCGTCGAGGTCGACGCTGTCGATGCGGGCGAGGTCCATCTGGACGCCGGTGCCCTTCAGGAGGGGCTGCAGGGGCAGGGTGACCTGGGTGTTGTGCGCGGCGGCCTCGTGGAGGCGCGTCTCGAACACGTGGTACGGGTTCTGCTCGACGAGGGTGACGTCGAGTCCGGGGGTGGGCTTGAGTTTGGTCGCGACCGCGAGGCCCGCGTAGCCGGCTCCAAGGATCAGGGTCTTCATGGCTACCTCTGGTGAAAGTCTTCACGAGTAACTTCGCGGCGTTCTCGCACGCGGAAGTCGGAGACGGGCGTCCCCTCTCGCAAGCAGTGTACACCCTACACGAAATACGCCCGGTGTGCGAGGGCCGGGCGCACGTTGAGCCGGGTCACAGCGGTCCTTGGGAGAACGCTGGGAAAGCTCCCTCACCTCACACCGGCATGCTCCGCCCCCGCTGGGTCAGGTAGAGATGCCACAGCAGCCGCGTCGCCACGCCCCGCCACGGCCGCCACCCCTCGCCCCGCTCCAGCAGCTCCGCCGCCGAGGGCTTGCCCGGCAGGCCGTACGCGTCACGCACCGCCAGCACCAGCCCCAGGTCCCCCACCGGGAACACGTCCGGACGACCCAGCGCGATCAGGAGGTACACGTCCGCCGTCCACGCGCCCACCCCGCGCAGCCCCGTGAGGGCCGCGCGCGCCTCCTCGTCCGGCAGGTCACCCAGGCGGTCCAGCGGCAGCTCGCCCGACATCACCGCCCGCGCCACGCCCAGCACGTACGACGCCTTCTGCCGCGTCACGCCCGCCGCGCGCACCCCGTCCTCCCCGAGGGCCAGCACCGCCTCCGGCGTCACCTCGCCCGCCGCCGCGCGCAGGCGTTCCAGCGCCGCGCGCGCCGACGAGAGCGACACCTGCTGCTCCAGCACCACGTGCGTGAGCGTCTCGAAGCCCGGCGGACGCCACCACGCGGGCGGCGGCCCCAGGCGCTCCAGCAGTCCGGAGAGCACCACGTCGCGCGCCGTCAGCTCCGCGAGGCCGCGCTCCACGTCCCGCCGCAACCTCGCGAGCACCTCACCTGACACGTCCGTGTCGATCATGCCCCAGGGTAGGCCCAGGGCAGGGACCGTGGCCCCGCACCCTGCCTCAAGACACCTTGAGGCGGGCCTCAAGCCCCCGCGCCCCGCGTTCGGCGACGATGAGGGTCCAGCAGTGCCACCGGAGGAGCCATGACCCAGATGACCCACGACCGATTCGACCTCGACGCCTGGCTGCGACGGCACGAAGCCGACGCGCCCCACGACCTCGAACGGGCCCTCGCGGAAGTCCCCAGCGACCAGCGCACCCTCGCGCTGCTCGAATGGCTGAGTCACGGCGACCTGCGCGGCGAGCGCATCCAGCTGCGCCTGAACTGACTGTCCCCCCCCAGCGCGCCGCCCGACCGGTCTCCCCGGGGTCGGGCGGCGCG
>NZ_KI912619.1:16671-22333 GCF_000519345.1 Deinococcus pimensis DSM 21231 | reverse complement strand
GCGCTTCCCGTTTCAGCGGTGACCGGTCGAGGCGCGCTCCACGAGGTGCGGCTCGAAGCGCCGCGCGCGCGGCGCGCTGTCGTAGCCGCTCATGCGGGTCAGCAGCAGGTCCGCCGCCGCGCGCCCCATCGCCTCCACCGGCTGATGCAGCGTCGTCAGGCCACGCGCCGCCGCCCAGGGCTGATCGTCGAAGCCGATGACCTTGAGCTCCTCCCCCACCCGCAGGCCGCGCGCCGCCGCCTCGTCGAGCACCGCGCCCGCCAGCAGGTCCGCCGACGCGAACACCGTGCACGGCAGCGTCGCCTCGTCGAGCAGCTGCGCCGCCACCGCCCGCGCCGCCTGCGCGTTCAGGCTGCAGGTGTACTCCCCCGCCAGCGTCCGGCCCGCCTCCGCGAGCGCGGACGTGAAGCCCTTGCGGCGATCGGACAGGACCAGCGTCTCGAAGACGTGATCGAACTCCGTCTCCAGCCACAGGCCCCGCAGTTCCCCGCCGAGCTTCACCGCGAGGCGCGCCGCGAGCGCCCCGCCGAGCTCGTTGTCCACGTACGCGCAGTCCACCGACTCGTCGTGCCCGTCCACCAGCACCGCCGGCTGGTGCGTCGGCAGCCGACCCTGCGGGAAGAGCGACGCGAGGTTGTAGCTCGCCATCACGAGGCCGTCCGCCTGGTACGCCAGCGTGTGGCTGCTGAGGTAGCGCTCCAGCCGCGCCCGGTCGAACAGCGGGAAGATCGCGAGGTCGTAGCGCGCCTCCTGGAACGCGCTCTCCAGGCCGTTGAGGAGCCGCAGGTAGAACTCCGTCGAGACGAGCGGCAGCATCACGCTCACGGTGTACGAACGCCCGCCGGCGATGCGGCGGGCGTGCGGGTTCGGGGTGTAGTTCAGGTCCGCGATGGCCTTCAGGACGTTCTCGCGGGTGGTGCCGCGCACCGCGTCGTGGTTGTTCAGGACGCGCGAGACCGTCCCCACGCCCACCCCGGCGCGTCTCGCGACGTCCTGGATGGTGGGCTTGCGGGCCGCGCCCGCCGTCTGCTCTGTGACCGCCCCGCGCCCGGGGCCGGCCGTGCTGGATTTACGCATCAACCACAGTGTAAGCCAGCCGGGAGCGGGAGGACCGCCGGAGGGCGCGGTGACGCGTCTCTACTCGCCTGGCGCCTTACGCTCGGGGACGGCCCCTCGCTTGAGCGGAGGCCGTCGACGCGTCTCTACTCGCCTGGGGTCAGCAGTTTCGGTTCGCGGCCCGTGCGGCGCGCGTACTCCGCCGCCACGCTCTCCCCGGCGGCGCGGCCCCGCCCGAGGCGGGCGAGCATGACCACGCTGCCGCCGAAACCGCCGCCCGTGAGGCGCGCGCCGTACACGTCCTCCAGCGCGGACGCGAGCTCCACGATGAGATCCACCTCCGGGACGGACACCTCGTAGTCGTCGCGCATGCTCGCGTGCGACGCGAGGAAGAGCCTTCCGACCTCCTCCAGGTCCCCGGCGCGCAGGGCGGCGACGGTGCGCAGCACCCGCGCGTTCTCCGTGATCACGTGCCGCGCGCGGCGGGCGTAGGGCTCCTCGATGGCGTTCACGCGGTCCAGGTCGTCCTCGCCGAGGTCGCGCAGGCTTCCCACGCCGAGGAGCTCGCAGGCGCGCTCGCACTCCGCTCGGCGCGTGTTGTAGTCGCCGCCCGCGTGGCTGTGCTCCACGCCGGAGTGCAGCACCACGAGGTCCGCGTTCGTGGGCAGGGGCACCCGCTCGAAGCTGAGGTCGCGGCAGTCGAGGAAGAGCGCCTCGCCCTCCCCCGCGAGGGAGCAGGCCATCTGGTCCATGATGCCGACGTTCGCGCCGACGAGGCCGTTCTCCGCGCGGCGCGCGAGGCGGGCGACCTGCACGTCGTCCATGTCGAAGCCGTACAGTTCGCGCAGACCGCGGATGAGCGCGACGAGCAGCGCCGCCGAGCTCGACAGGCCCGAGCCGCGCGGCACGTCCGACGTGACGAGCGCGTCGAAGCCGCCGATCTCGTGCCCGTCCCGCGCGAGTTCCTGCGTCACGCCCGCGACGTAGTCGATCCAGCCGTCCGTGCGGCGCTCCGCCCCGAGCTCGTAGGTGGCGTCCTCGCCGAGGTCGGCGGCGTGGACGCGCACGCTGCGGTCCTCGCGGCGGGAGAGCTCGAAGGTGGTGAGCTGCGGGATGGCGGTGGGCAGCACGAACCCGTCGTTGTAGTCGGTGTGCTCGCCGATGAGGTTGACGCGGCCGGGGGCGCGCGCCGTGACCGCGGGCGCGTGGCCGTACTTCGTCTCGAAAGGGGTGGGCATCATAACTCCAGCACGTCCGGGCGCTCGCCGTGCGGCGCCGTGACGGTCGGCCACGAGGGGTCGAGGGTGAGGTTCTCCAGACGGCCGTCCATGTGCAGCAGGGCGGTGTCCTCGATCTTCGCGCCCGGCAGGCTCGGGTTCCACGCGAGGACCATGTTGGGCTCCAGCACGTCCGTGACCCCGGGCGCGGCGAGCAGTTCGCGCGCGCGGTAGCCGCTCACGCCGCCCTGGTGGTGCTCCAGGATCGGGCGGCGTCCGCCCACGGCGGCGTAGGCGCGCTCCGCGACGAGGTAGAGGTCGTCGAGACGCGCCCCGACGCGGCTCGCGTCCCACAGGGCCGCCTCGACCTCGCGGACGCAGCGGTGCCGCTCGCGCAGGTCGTCGTCGAGCCCACCGAAGCTGACGAAGCGGGTGAGGCTGGCGTACATCCCGTACGAGCGGGCGCACACGACGAGCATCGCGCGCCTGCCGAGCGGTTCGGCCTTTGTGACGGCGTGGCGGTACTCGGCGGAGCGGCGCTCCCCGGAGGCCATCACGAGGGCGGGCTCCAGGCCGTGCCGGGCGAGGGCGCGCATTCCCTCGGCGGCGAGGTCCGCCTCGGTCATGTCGGGCCGCGCGGCGCGCATCGCCTCGCTCACGGCGCGCGCGGCGCGGGCGCCCACGTCGCGGTAGCGGTCGGACTCCCCGTCGAGGAGCGTGAGGCGCAGCGACAGCGCCCCGTTCGGGAGGAGTTCCTCACCGGGACCGGGGCGGTCGCTGACGACGCGGCCCGGGCAGAGCTCGCGGACGTAGCGCTCGCGCTCCTCGGGCTGCGCCCACGGGTGCGACCAGACGGTGATGGGCCCGACGATCTCCTCGTCACGCATCCGGCGCGCCTCGATCTCGTCGGTGAGGACGAAGGCGCCCTGCCGCGTCACGAGCAGTTCCGCGACGCCCGTCTCGCTGGCGAGCACCACGACGTTCGAGCCGCCCGCCGTGGCCCACGCGAACCAGTCGCTGCCGCGCAGACGCACGCCGTCCGCGCCGGACGTCTCGATCAGGTCGAGGAGCCGCCCGAGCTTCGCGGCGACCTCCGTGACGCGGTTCAAGCGGGCACCTCGACCTCGCGGAGCTCGCGGGCCTTCACCTCGGGCAGCGCGTCGTTCGCGAAGACGCCCGCGCCGAGCTCGGTGCCCGCGAGGAACTTGAGCTTGCCGGGCGCGCGCAGCGCGGGGTACAGCTCGATGCGCAGCGGCCACTCGGGGTAGTCGCGCCCGTCGGTGGGCGCCTGATGGATCGTCATGAGGTACGGCATGCGGACCTTGAAGAGCGCGTCGAGGCGGCGCAGCGTGTCTCGCAGCCGCGTCGCGAGCTCCAGCCGCTCGTCGTCGTTGAGGTCCGCGAGGAACGCCACCGCGCGGCGCGGCGTGATCCACGTCTCGTACGCGTAGCGCGCGAAGGGCGGCACGTACGCGACGGTGTGCTCGCCGCTCGACACGATCCGCGTGCCGGTCTGGAGTTCCTCGCGCGCGAGGGTCACGCCGAGGTTCTCCCCCGTGCGTTCCATGTGGAGCCGCGCGAGGTCGAGGGCGCGCGCCTGGATGGGCGGCAGGTGGTCGTAGGCGTAGATCTGCCCGTGCGGGTGGTGCAGGGTCACGCCGACCTCCACGCCGCGGTTCTCGAAGGGCAGGACGTACTCGACGCCCTCGCGCGCGCCGAGCTCGCGGGTGCGGTCCGCCCAGACCTGCAGCAGCAGGTCCACGTGGTCCACGTCGAGGCCGCCAAGGCTCTCCGAGGGGTCCTGCGTGAACACCACGACCTCGCAGGCGCCGAGGCCGGGCGCCGTGCGAACCCCCGGCACCTCCGGCGCGGGCGCCGGGTGCGGCACGAGGCTGGGGAAGCGGTTCTCGAAGACGGCGACGTCGTAGTCGCCCTGCGGGAGCTCGGTGGGGTTCTCGGGATCGCGGGTGGGCGCGAGCGGGTTGTACTCGGGCGGCGGGAGGAAGGTGCGGTTCTGGCGGTGCGCGGCGTACACGACCCACTCGCCGCGCAGCGGGTGCCAGCGCAGGTGGGAGGCGTTGGCGGGCGGTTCGAGTCCGGGCGACGGGATGTCGCCCTCCACGGTCACGGGACGGCGCCCGTAGAGCCACAGGCGGCGTCCGTCGGGTTTGAGGTGGTCTTGGCGGTGCATCATCCCTCCCCAGTGAAGGCGTGAGCGGGCACCCCGTCCATTGGCAGATCGCTCATGTTGAAGCGCCCGCGCGTGAAGCGGGTGACGGTGACGCCGCCGTGGTCCCGCAGGTCCACGGGGCGGTCGGGGGTGGTGACGCGCAGCGAGGCGCGCAGCAGGTCGAGGTCCCTCTCTCCCAGCATGTGCAGCGGGTCGCTGCTGGCGCGCAGCCCGCCGACGACGTCGAGGAGCCCGAGGAGGGCGCCGCGCTCGTCGTCGTTCAGGAGGCTGAGCTCGCGCCGGGCGATCATGACGTCCGGGTCGGGCTGGTACCAGCGGTGCTGGTACCAGCGCGCGAGGCTCGTGACGACGGCGTTGCGCGCGGCCGGCCCCGTCGAGTCGTGAAGCCAGAGGCGGCGGGCGTAGTCGTCCCAGAGCGGCGCGACGTCGGGGCCCGTGCGCATCGCGTCCACGAGGCCGACGCTCGCCGCGAGAGGCGCGCCGCAGCCCAGGATGAAGGTGTCGTCGCCCGCGCCGCGCCGCAGGGCCGCCAGTCCCGTCCGGTACGCCTCGGCGCGGCTCACGTCCCGCGCGCGGCGGCCCGGCATGGCGCCCGCGAAGAGGAAGTCGAGCTTGAGGTAGCGGTAACCCCACTGGGCCGTGACGGTCCGCGCGAGGTGCTCCAGCCAGTCCTGCACGTCCTCCCGGGTCGCGTCGAGCCCGAAGTAGGGGCCGCCCCAGTTGTCGCCGCAGTTCACCGGCCCGCCCGCCTCGTCCCGGATGAACCAGTCCGGGTGGGCGCGGTAGAGCTCGCTCTCGGGCCGCGCGATGAACGGCGCGAGCCAAAGGCCCGCCGTGAAGCCGAGCTCCGTGAGGCGCGCGGGCAGGTCGCGCGCGTGCCCCCGGAAGTGCGCGCTGGGCTCCAGCCAGTCGCCGATCGCGGCCTGGAAGCCGTCGTCGAGCTGGAACACGTCGAAGGGCAGGTCCTGCTCGCGGGCGCGGCGGGCGTTGTCCAGCATGTCGGGCAGCGTGACGTTCCGGTAGTACGAGTACCACGAGCACCACACCCGCAGCGGAGCGGGCGTGCGGGCGTTCATGCGCCCCCCCATCGCGGCGGCGAGTTCCTCCACGAGGGTGACGGGATCGTCGGAGAACGCGAGGCGGGCCTCGCCGTCGCCGTCACCCTCGAAGGTGTAGGTGAGGCGCACCGCGCCGTCCT
>NZ_KI912619.1:6588-16571 GCF_000519345.1 Deinococcus pimensis DSM 21231 | reverse complement strand
GAGGACGCGGGCGCCCCGCAGCGGCAGGGTCCAGGTGCGCTCCTTCGCGCGGAACGTCTCGCCCTGCGCGGGGTTCAAACGAGCCTCCACGACACGCCCGGCAGGGTGAGGCCCTCGAACTCCACGGGGTCCGCGTTCCAGTTCGCGACGACCGTGTGCCCCGAGCGGCGCGAGAGGCGCACGCCCTCCGGCAGGGGCGTGACGTCCACGCCCGCCTCCCGCGCGAGGTCCGCGAGGAGCGCGTGCAGCAGTTCGGGCGAGTGCGCGCCGACCGTCACGACGTTCCCGCGCCGCATCACCGCCGCCTGACCCGCGAGGGGGCCGCCCTCGTAGGTGATCAGCGTCCGCGTGCCGGGCGCGGGCTCGTAGCCCTCCGCCCACTGCGTGACGGCGTGTCCGCCCGCGCGGACGGTGAGGCCGGGGCGCAGCGACTCGAAGTTCAGGCTGCGCCCGCCGAAGAAGTCCTTGTCGTCACCGAACTGTCCGTTCTCGTGCGCGCGGCCCGAAGGCGTGCGGAACGCGGCGCGCGGCCCGAAGACCATCAGGCGGCCCCCGGCGTCCGCGCGGAGCTTCGCGACGCGCGCCTCCGGGATCATGGTGAGGGCGGGCGCCACGACGAGCGCGTACCCCCCGAGGTCCGCGTCGGGGTGCACGACGTCCACGTCGATGCCGAGCGCGCGCAGCGCCGTGTAGTACGTGAAGGTCTGCGCCCAGTAGGCGGGGCCGCCCTGCTTCTGCTCGTCGAGGATCCACAGGCTCTCGTAGTCGTGCACGAGGGCCACGCGGGCGGGCACCGCGCCGAGCGTGAGGCCCTCGCGTTCCATGCGGCGGACCTCCTCGAAGCCGCGGTCGGGCGTCTCGTCGTGCCGCAGCAGCCCGGAGTGCATGACCTCCTGGCTCATGGTGGCGGCGCGCCAGCGGAAGTAGCTCACGCAGTCCGCGCCGTGCGCCCAGGCCTGCGCGGTCCACAGGCTCACCGCGCCGTCCGCCGGCAGCGGGTTGTACGGCGCCCAGTTCACCTGGCCGCACTGCTGCTCCATCACCCAGAAGCCGCCGCGCTGGGGCTGCGGGGCGGGCGGGGCGTCCTCCGCCTCCACGTCGTGCCGAGCCCGGACGCGCTTGAGGCCGCGGTACAGGTCGTGGTTGAAGCTGATGAGGTCCGGGTGGCCCGTGCGGGCGTAGCGGAGCTTCACGTCCTCCCCCACCCACTTCCCGAAGTACTCCAGCATCCCCGTGGGGTAGTTGTCCCAGGAGACGAAGTCGAGCGTCTCGGAGACGTCGTAGTGGTCGAACTCCGACTCGAAGATCATGAAGTTGTGCGTCACCCAGCGGCCCGGCGAGTGCTCGCGCAGGATGGCGACCTGCTCCTCCTGGAACTCGCGGATCATGTCGGACGCGAAGCGGAAGTAGTCCAGCACGTGCGACGGGTTCGTCTCCGTGACCGTCAGGATCGGCGGGCGGATCTGATTCCAGTCCGTGTAGTCCATGCTCCAGAACACGTTGCCCCACGCCTCGTTGAGGGCGTCCAGCGTGCCGTACCTGCGGCGCAGCCAGCCCGGGAAGGCGGCGGCGCTCGCGCCGCCGTACGAGCGGCCCGTGGAGTGGCAGGCGAACTCGTTGTCGGTCTGCCAGCCCACCACCGCCGGGTGGTCGCCGTAGCGGACGGCCACCGCGCGGGTGATGCGGCGCGAGCGCTCGCGGTACACGGGCGACGCGAAGTCGTAATGGCGGCGCGAGCCGAACTCGCGGACGCGGCCCTCACGGTCGTACGGGAGGATCTCCGGGTGGGCGCGCGTGAGCCACGCGGGCGGCGTGGCGGTCGGGGTGCACATCACGACCTTGAGGCCCGCCGCGTGCAGGGTCTCGACGGCCTCGTCGAGCCAGTCGAAGGTGTAGTGCCCCTCCGCCGGTTCGAGGCGGCTCCACGCGAACTCCGCGACACGCACGTAGGTCAGGCCGAGGTCCTTCTGCATGCGGGCGTACTCGGCCCAGCGGTCTCTCGGGACGTGCTCGGGGTAGTCGCACACGGCCAGCCGGAGGGTGTTGTCAGTGAGGGTCAAAAGAGGTACCTCGAATGAGCAGTCAGCTGTCAGGGTTCAGCTGTCAGTGAGGAGCGGAGGGTCGATCACGACCGCCGCCCGCCGCCCACTGACGGCTGACGGCTGATCGCTGAAGGCTGCTTCAGCCCTTCACGGCGCCCGTGGCGAGCCCACCCTGCCAGTAGCGGCCGAGCGTCAGGAAGGCCGCGATGAGCGGCAGGATGCTGATGAGCGCGCCCGTGACGATCATGGTGTAGAGGCGCTCCGTGCCGGTCGTGGTGTTGTTCCACACGGACAGGCCCAGCGTGAGGGGGTACAGGGAGGTGCTGTTGAGCATCATCAGGGGCAGGAAGAAGTTGTTCCAGCCCGCGACGAAGCTGAAGAGCGCGACGGTCACGAGGCCGCCCTGCACGAGCGGCATCCCGAGCCGCCAGAAGATGGTGGCCTCGCTGGCGCCGTCGATGCGGGCGGCCTCGATGAGGTCCGTCGGGAAGGCCGAGTCCCAGAAGAGCCGCATGAGGTACAGCCCGAAGGGATTCACGAGGCTCGGAAGGATGAACGCCCAGGGGGTGTTGATGAGCGGCACGCCCGCCTGTCCGAGCTTCTGCATGATCAGGAAGAGCGGCAGCACGAGCGCCGTGCCGGGCACCATGATCGTCCCGAGGATCAGTCCGAAGAGCTGGTTGCGGCCCCGGAACTCGTACTTGCTGAAGGCGTACCCGGCGGTGGCGCAGGTGAGCGCCGACCCGACCGCGATGGCGGCGGAGTACAGGACGCTGTTGAGCAGCCAGCGGACGAAGATGCCGTCCTGGTGCGTGAAGACCTTGCGCACGTTGTCCAGCAGGTGCGAGGGGCTCGCGAACCACAGGCCGGGCGTGGTGAAGAGCTGGCCGTTGTCCTTGAAGATCGTGACGATCATCCACCACAGGGGCAGCAGCGAGTACACGGCGAACAGGCCGAGCAGCAGCACCTGCAGCGGTGAGAAGCCGCGACGTTCGCGGATGGTGCGGGCGCGTCGGGCACGCGTGGTGGTGGTGGGCTGTACGGCACTCACGTGTTGTCCCCCAGTCGGGCGTAGCGCAGGAAGATCCCGCTGAACAGGAAGGTCACGAGCGCGATCAGGATCGCCATCGCGGCGGCGTACGCGTACTGCACGTCACGCGACGCGGCGAGGTAGATGTACGTGTTCGGGGTGATGTTGTCCGGCACGTACCCGAGGGGTCGCAGCACGAAGGGCTCGCTGAAGACCTGCATCGTCCCGATGATGCTGAAGATCACCGTGAGGAGGATGGTGGGCCGCAGCAGCGGGAGCTTCACGCGCCGCACGAGGTTCCAGCCGTCCGCCCCGTCGATCCTGGCCGCCTCGTAGATGTCGTGCGGAACGTTCTGCAGGGCGGCGTACAGGGTGATCATGTTGTAGCCCGTCCACGTCCACGTGACGATGTTCGCGACGCTCCACAGCACCACGGTGCTGGAGAGCAGGTCCAGCGGGTCACGTCCGGTGGCCGTGAGGAACTGGTTGAGCGGCGAGAGGTTGCGCGAGTACAGGTACCCCCACAGCAGGCCCGCGATGACCGTCGGGATGGTGTAGGGCAGGTAGAACACGGTGCGGAAGAACCGCTGCGCGCGGCCCTTGACGGAATCGAGGACGATCGCCACGGCGATCGCGACGATCAGCATGATGGGGATCTGCACGACCGCGAACAGGCCGATGTTCGCGAGCGACCGCAGGAAGTCCGTGTCCTGCAGCGCGCGCACGTAGTTGGTGAGCCCGCCGAAGACGTCCTTGGCGGGTCCGAACCCGACGCGTTTCTTGATGAACAGGCTCAGGTAGACGGCGTACCCCACGGGCGTGAGGTAGAAGACCGTGAAGAGCAGCAGGAAGGGGCTGAGGAACAGCCACGGGGTGACTCTGTGACGCATAGGGCTCTCCTTGCGCGGCGCCGGGGTGGGCGGGGAACGAGGGCCGGGAGGCCGGGTGGCGACGCGCCTCCCGGACCTCCCGACCTGCGGTTCCGCTCCCGCCGGGTGGGCGGCGCGGGCTCAGCGGACGGTGTAGCCGTCCTTGCGAGCGGCGTCGAGCGACTCCTTCTGCCACGCGGCGAGCGCCTGGTCGGGCGTGAGGCGGCCCTTGACCATCGCGTCGATCTGCTTGCTGAAGTTCGCGTCCACGGCGGGATACCAGGGCGCCCACTGGAAGTTGACGTTCACGCCCTCGGAGGCCTTGGCGTACACGGCGTTGATGTTCTGGCCGCCGAAGAACTTGATGGGCGGGCTGGTCTTGTCGTTGAGGGCGGGCAGCTTGAGGCCCGCGCGGGCCGCCGGGAAGAGGCCCGCGCCCTTGAAGTTCGTCTCGACGGCCGTCTTGCTGGCGTTGAGCCACAGGGCGAACGCGGCGGCGGCGGCGGGGTTCTTGGATTGCGTCGTGACGACCATGCTGCTGCCGCCCCAGTTGCCGCTGGCGCTGCCGCCCGCCTTCCACTGCGGCAGGGGCGCGACGCGCCAGTTGCCGCCGCTCTTGCCCTGCATGCTGCTGGCGTAGCCGCCCGGACCCCAGGCGGCCTCGAAGTTCGTGGCGACCTGACCGGCGGCGGCGGCGTTCCAGTAGTCCGCGCTGAAGGCGGGGAGCGTGCCGACGTAGCCCTTCTTGATGAGGCCGTTCCAGTAGTTCAGGACCTTCTTGCTGCTGGGGTTGTCGAGGGTCTGCACCCACGAGTCGCCCTGACGCTTGAAGAACTGACCGCCGTCCGCCCAGGCGAGCGCGATGAACCACGGCGCGAAGGTGGTGTAGAAGTTGCCCATCTTGACCTTGCCACCGCTGGCCTTGTCGAGCTGTTCGGCGGTCTTGGCGTACTCGTCCCAGGTGGTGGGCACCTTGAGCTTGTACTTGTCGAAGATGTCCTTGCGGTAGACCATCGCGAAGGGACCGGTGTCCTGCGGGACGGCGTACACGGCCTTGCCGTCGGGACTGACCTGACCCCACGTCCACGGGACGAAGAGGTTCTTCGAGGCGTTGGCGCCGTACTTCGTGAGGTCCACGAGGCCGCCCGTGTCGATGAAGGACGGCAGGAAGCCGTACTCGACCTGCGCGACGTCCGGGGCGCCCGAGCCGGCCTTGAGGGCGGTGTTGAGCTTCGTGTACGTCTGCGGGCCGCCGCCGAGGTTCGTGACCTTCACCTTGACGTTCGGGTAGAGCTTCTCGAATTCCTTGACGGTCTTGTCGAGGTTCGGGACCCACGACCAGACTTCCAGGGTGGTGTTCCCGCTGATCTTGGGGAGCGTGGGCTCCTGGTAGGACTGGGCGGTCACGGTGGAGAGCGCCGTGAACAGGGCGAGGCTGACGATCAGACCTTTACGCATGGAAACTCCATTCCCGCGCCCGGGGGCGCGACGAGAACCTTCGGCTTCAGACGGTGACGATGTCGAGCCCGGCGGTGCGGAGCTCGGCGAGCTTGCCGGGGTCGGCGCCGCGGCCCGTGATGAGCCGCGTGACCTGCGAGAGGGGCGCGACGGCGGCGGTCGCGACGTGACCGAGCTTGCTGTGGTCCGCGACGACGATGACCTCGCGGGCGTTGGCGGTCATGCTGCTCTTGATCTCGGCCTCCTCGAGGTTGCGGTTGGTGATGCCCGCGCTGGCGCTGACGCCGTTGCAGCCGAGGAAGAGCTTGTCCGCGTGGATGGCCTCGATGAGGCGCAGCCCGAAGGGATTGACGAGGGAATGCTGGAGACGCCGCAGCGTCCCCCCGGTCACGACGACGTTGACGTTCGGGAGCTTCTCGAGCTCCACGGCGATGTTGAGGCCGTTGGTCACGACGGTGACGCCGCGCAGCAGGGGCGAGAGGGACCGCGCGATCTCGGTGGTGGTGCTGCCGACGTCGAGGAAGACGGTGTCTCCCTCCTCGATGAGGGCGGCGGCGACCTCACCGATGCGGCGCTTCTCGTGCGCGCGCTGCTTGCGGGTCTGTTCGAGCGGCAGCTCGCCGTTGGTGGCGAGCGGTTTGACGGCTCCGCCGCGCGTGCGGTGCACGAGGCCCTGACGGTGGAGGGTCTCGAGGTCGCTGCGGATGGTGACCTTGCTGACGCCGAGGAGCGTCGCGAGCTGGTCGACGGTGACGCGTTCTCGCTGCTCGAGCTCGGACAGGATGACACGGAGCCGGGCCTGCACTTTCCTTCCCTCCTTTCGCAAGTTTCGTTTGTGATCGAAGCTTATCCCCGGTCAGAGACAAAGTCAACACTGTGTCCCCGCCTACCGGCGCGTGTGCGCGGGCGCACGTGGCCCCCTCCGACCCGGACCCAAGCTGAAGGTCGATCATGCACGACGCCCTCGCGCACGCCCTCACCGTGCTCCTCTGGACCGGCCTCGCCCTGCTGGCGACCGCACTCGTCCTCGCCGCCGTGCCGCACGCGCCCGCCGGGCTCGCCGACGAGGCCTTCCGGTGGGGTGGCGTCGCCGCGACGCTGGCGATCGCGCTGCGCGTGCGGATGTAGCGCCGAATTGCTGGCGGGCGAAAACTAAGCTTCGAAGTTGGCCAACCTCCAGATCCGTGTACGGGTAGCTCAGCTGAACCGGAACACGTGGGAACCTCGTTTGAGCCCTCCCAACGTCCCCACTTTCGGGAGCAACTTCCACCGAGGTTGCCGCCTTACTCGTCACGCTCAACGGCTCTCGAGGTAATGTGTGAAGTTCTGCCACGCTCGGCTCGCGTGCTCCTGCATATTGGCTTTAACACTTTGGTAACTATTTGTATGCAATCAAAGCTATTAGCCTGCAACTGGCACATAGACCAAATAATTTATGATTTGCGCTTCGGCAGAAGCGTTTTTCACAGAGAAGCGATTCAAAGGGCCTCCGAGTCCCTTGAAGAAGCTTTGAGATATCTGAGAATTTTCAAAAATAAAATGCCGGATCAATTTTTGAACGATCTGTATGCACTCCGAGAGCTTCTATGTCTTCTTGCAGCAGCTGATGAGGCTGTAGTGCGCCGAGCATATCCTGCTCTGCAAAGGCAGTCTCATGCATGCATGGAAACTGCCAAGATCATCAAATCATGTTGGGGTGGTTTACCCGATATGCAGCGAGCACTCGATCTCATCTAACAACCGAGGTACGGATCTTTCCGTACCTCGGTTCGTTTCGCCGCGCTCAGGCGAGCTGCGCCAGCACGTCCTCCAGGCGTTCCTTCTGCGCGCCGAAGTCCGTGACGCGGCGACGTTCCTCCTCGATCACCTCGGCGGGCGCGCGCGCCACGAAGCCCTCGTTCGCGAGCTTCCCGCGCGCCTGGTTGATCTGCTTGTCGAGTTCCGCGAGCCGCTTGCGCTGCCTCGCCACCCACTCGCCGAGGTCCACCGTGCCCTCCAGCGGCGCGCGCACCGTCACGCCGGACTCCACGGCGCTGAGCGTCCGGCCCTCCAGGGCGTCCACGAGCGTCACGCGCGCGATGGCCTCCACCACCGCGCGGTTGGCGCGCACCACGTCCGCCGCGTCTCCCTCCACCGTCACGTTCAGGCGATCCTGCGGCGAGAGCCCCAGCTCGTTCTTGAGGCTGCGCGCCGCCGACGTCGCCGCGCGCAGCGCGTCGAAGGCCGCCGTGGCCTCCGCGTCGAAGGCGGCCTCGTCGTACCGCGGCCACGAGTGCACCGCGATCTGCCGCTTGTGCTCCAGCGCGTCGTAGATCTCGCTCGTGACGAACGGCATCACGGGGTGCAGCAGCTTCAGGATGCCCTCGAGGACGAACTTCAACGTCTCGCGCGTGGCGGGGTTGCCCTCGCGCAGCGCGGGCTTGGCCGCCTCGATGTACCAGTCGCAGAACTCGTCCCAGGTGAAGGAGTACGCCACGCGGATCGCGGCGCCCACGTCGTACGCGTCCAGGAGCGCCGTCACCTCGCGCACCACGTCGTTGAAGCGGCTGCGGATCCAGCGGTCCGCGAGGGTCGCCTCGCCCTCCCCCGCCTCCGCGGAGAGGTTCATCATCGCGAAGCGCGCGGCGTTCCACAGCTTGTTCGCGAAGTTGCGGCCCTGCTCGTAGCGGCGCGGGTCGTGCCGGATGTCCTGCCCGCCCGTCAGCAGGTACGCGAACGCGAAGCGGCACGCGTCCACGCCGTACTGATCGAAGAGTTCCAGCGGGTCCACGCCGTTGCCCTTGCTCTTCGACATCTTCTGGCCCTTCGCGTCGAGGTACAGGCCGTGCAGCAGCACCGTGTGGAAGGGCGCCTTCCCGGTCATGTGGTACCCCGCCATCTGCATGCGCGCCACCCAGAAGAACAGGATGTCGTAGCCCGTCACGAGCACCGACGTCGGGTAGAACTTGCGGTAGTCCTCCGCGTCCGTGTCGGGCCAGCCCAGTGTGGAGAACGGCCACAGGTTGCTGCTGAACCACGTGTCGAACACGTCCGGGTCGCGGCGCAGACGCAGGTGCGCGTAGCGCGGATCCCGGTCGCAGTCGAGGTCCGGGTTGTCCGCGTCGGGCACGTAGATGTTGCCGTCCTCGTCGTACCACGCGGGAATCTGATGGCCCCACCACAGCTGACGCGACACGTTCCAGTCGCGGATGTTCTCCAGCCAGTCGCGGTTCACCTTCGCGTAGCGCTCCGGGATGACCTGCATCTCGCCGCGCTCCAGCCCGCCGAGCACCTCGCGCGCCATGTCGCCCATCCGCACGAACCACTGCGTGCTCACGATGGGTTCCACCGGCACCTTCGTGCGCTCCGACAGGCCGATGGCGGTCACGTGGTCCTTCTCGTCCACGAGGTCGCCCGGCGCGTCCTCCGTGCCGCGCAGGGCCGCCACGACCGCCTTGCGGGCCTCGAAGCGCTCCATCCCCCGGAAGGCCTCCGGCACGAGGTCGTCCGAGGTGAGGTTCCCGTTCAGGTCGATGACGCTGGGGCGCGCGAGGCCGTGCCGCTCGCCGATCTCGAAGTCGGTCGGGTCGTGCGCGGGCGTGATCTTCAGCGCCCCCACGCCGAACTCACGCTCCACCGCCTCGTCCGCGATGATCGGCACGAAGCGGTCCGTGAGCGGGATGCGCGCCCGCTTCCCGATCAGGTGCGCGAAGCGTTCGTCCTCGGGGTGCACGGCGATCGCCTGGTCCGCGAAGATCGTCTCGGGCCGCACCGTCGCGATGAGGATCTCGCCCGCCTCGCCGTTGGAGGCCGCCAGGGACGGATCTTCGAGCTTGTAGCTCAGCGTCCACATCTTGCCCTTGCGTTCCTCGCGGTCCACCTCCAGGTCGGAGAGGGTCGTCTGGCTGGCCGGGTCCCAGTTCACGATGCGCTCCCCGCGGTAGGCGAGGCCCTCGTGGTAGAGCCGCACGAACTGGTGCCGCACGGCGCGCGAGAGGAGGTCGTCCATCGTGAAGCGCTCCCGCGTCCAGTCGGCGCTGATCCCGAGCCGCTTGAGCTGACCCGTGATGGTGCCGCCCACCTGCTCCTTCCAGGCCCAGACACGCTCCAGGAACGCCTCGCGGCCCAGGTCGTGCCGGGACTGCCCTTCCTTGCGCAGTTCGCGCTCGACCGCCACCTGCGTGGTGATGCCCGCGTGGTCCGTGCCGGGCAGGTAGAGCGCCTCGAAGCCCGCCATGCGCTTGTAGCGCGTCAGCGTGTCGATGAGGGTGTTGTCGAGGGCGTGCCCGAGGTGCAGGCTGCCGTTCACGTTCGGCGGCGGGATCACGACGGTGAAGGGCGGCTTCGCGCTCGTGGCGTCCGCGCGGAAGGGCTCGTTCGCCCACCGCTCGGCCCAGCGGGGCTCCACGGTCTGCGGCTCGAAGGTCTTGGGAAGTTCGTTCATGCGTGTTCCTCCGTGAGGGCCGCGCGCAGCGCGGGCAGTTCGGCGTCGGTGTCCCAGTCGGGCCGCGCCGTTTCGAGCGGGGTGAAGCGGTGCAGGAAGGTCAGGCCGCCGTCCGCGCCGCCGGACGCGACGACGTGCGGCCACGCGTCCGGGGCGCCCTC
>NZ_KI912619.1:6140-6488 GCF_000519345.1 Deinococcus pimensis DSM 21231 | reverse complement strand
CGAGCTCCAGCGTGAGGTCGTCGCGGTGCGGGCCCGAGAGGGTCGCGCCGCGCGCGACCTCCTCGTCGCGGCGCCGGGTGAGGTCGTGCAGGAAGGTCTCCGGGGTGGTGCTCTCGGTGAGGCGCAGCGCGAGCGGTTTGTGCCCGCCGAGCGCCGCGTGGGCCTCCCGGGTCAGGGGGTCCAGCCGCGTGACGATGCGCCTTCGCAGGCCGAGCAGTTCCGAGCCGAGCTCCGCGAGCTTGTGGTCCCAGACGTCCATCGCCCAGTTCTCGCCCGCGCGCAGGGCGGCGTTGCGCTGCGCGAGGTGCCGCTCGTACAGCCCCAGCGTGTGCGCGTAGCGGGCGCTGA
>NZ_KI912619.1:5333-6040 GCF_000519345.1 Deinococcus pimensis DSM 21231 | reverse complement strand
CCGCGTCCACGCCGCCGCCGGGCACCTGCACACCCGCGTCCGGGTACTCGGGCGTGTGGTCGAAGAGCAGCAGGTCCCGCCCGCCGCGCGTGACGTAGCAGACGACGCGCTCGCGCAGGCCGTGCAGGCGCGCGGCGTCACGGGCCGGTTCGAGGTGGGTGTAGCGCTTCTCCATGAGGGGCCTCCGGGCGGTCGGGGACGAAAAACAGCGCGTCCCGTCCGCAGTGCTCTTGCGGACGAGACGCGCACGGTGTTCGTGATCGTCCCGCGGTACCACCGCAGTTCCCCGAAAAGGGGCGCTCTCGCGCGCTGTGACGGGCGCACCCGGACGGCTCTACTGAAGCGCGCGGCGCTCGTTCTGCCGACCTGCTCCCGGGCGACCTTCCCCGCTCGCTCTCCCGGTCCCTTCCCAGCTGCCGGGACCTCTCTCGTGGGCGCGTGCTCGGGTACTCCTCCCGATCAAGGCAAGCGCAGTATAGCAGCGGCGCCCACGCGGGGGCATCGGCGAACTGGCGGGGTCAGTTCAGGTCCCGGCGGCGTCCGGGCGCGTCGTTCCAGTCGGCGCGGAAGATCCAGTTCTGGCCGGGCACGCTCTCGCGGGCGTACCAGAGGCGCACGCCGCGGTTCGGCATGGGCCACGGGGTCAGGCGGGCCCACTCCCCCACCCGCAGTTCCCGAGCGGCGCGGCCCGAGCCGTCGTCGGCGCG
>NZ_KI912619.1:4927-5233 GCF_000519345.1 Deinococcus pimensis DSM 21231 | reverse complement strand
GGCTGGGCGGCTCGCGTGAGCTGGGCGCCACGGGGTTCAGCACGGCGGGCGGGACGGGCTGGCAGCGGCACTACCAGATCAGCGGGTTCGGGGTGCGCGCGTGGAGCGCCGCGCCCGACGGGACCGTCACGCCCGGCCCCGAGGACGCGCGCCTCACGGTGCAGGGCACGGACCTCGTGCTGGACACGGACGTCCCGGCGGGCCGCTACAGCTACTGGGTGACGAGCAGCGTGTACTCGCCCCTCACGCCGGACGGGGCGCTCGCGCCGGACGTGACGGGCGGCCCCGAATCGCTCGTGGTGGCCG
>NZ_KI912619.1:1888-4827 GCF_000519345.1 Deinococcus pimensis DSM 21231 | reverse complement strand
GGATCCAGACGGCGCTGCCGCGCGGCAGGTCGAGCGCGCGGGTGCGGACGCCGTCCACCTTCGCGACGCGCCGCCCGCGCCCCAGCCCGACTTCCAGGACGGTGACGCCCTCGTCGCGCTCGAGGTCCGCGCGGACGTAGGCTTCCTTCTCGCCGCGCGTGACGAGCTGATCGAGCCGCGCGGCCTCCGTGAGGCCGGTCAGCACGAGGTACGCCGCTTCGAGCAGGTTCGTCTTGCCTTCCCCGTTCGGTCCGGAGACGCTCACGAGTCCGGGCGGCAGGTCCAGCGTGCCCGGCACGAGGTTGCGGTAGTTGAGGGTGGTGAGGGTGCGCAGTCGCACTGCGCCATTGTACGGGCCGCCTCCGAAAATTGCTGGACTCATGAGAGGGCGAGCTGCCCGCGCGCGTCAGGGAAGCCGGGGCGCGTCACGCTAGACTGACCTCATGACGGTCCCCTCCAGCCCCGCCCCCATCCGCCGTGAGGAGCGCGGCACGTGAAGTACATCGTGCTCTCCGGCCTGTCCGGCGCGGGCAAGAACACCGCGCTGCGCGCCCTGGAGGACGCGGGCTTCCTCACGCTCGACAACCTCCCGCCGCAGCTGTGGAGCGCCACGTACGACCTGGCGCGCACGCGCGGGCAGGAGTGCGTGGTGGTGTGCACCGACGCCCGCACCCGCGCGTACCTCACGGACGTGGAGGGCTGCTGGGAGGACCTGCGCCGACGGGGCGGCGTCCGGCTGGTGTACCTGGAGGCGTCCGACGAGGTGCTGCTGCAGCGCTACAACCTCACGCGGCGCGCGCACCCCCTGGGCGAGCCGAGCCTCATGCTGGACTTCCAGCACGAGCGTGACCTGCTGGGCGTGCTGCGCGAACGCGCGGACAACGTCATCGACACCACGCTGCTGTCCGCGCGCGACCTCGCCGAGCGGGTGCTCGACATCGCCGGGACGGACGCGGGCTTCGACCTGCGTCTGCTGTCCTTCGGGTTCAAGCACGCCCCGCCCCGCGACGCGGACCTCGTGCTGGACGTCCGCAGCCTGCCCAATCCGTACTACGTGCCGGAACTGCGCGACCGCACCGGCCTGGAGACCGACGTGGCCGCGCACGTCTTCAGCGAGGGCGACGACTACTACGAGCGCGTCCTGGGGTTCGTGCGCGACAGCGCCGAACGGGCGCGCGCCTCGGGCCGCCGGAGCTACAACGTCGCGGTGGGCTGCACGGGCGGCCGTCACCGCAGCGTCGCCGTGACGGAGCGTCTCTCGCACGACCTCGCGGACCTCGGGGCGCGCGTCACGGACCACCGGGACGTCACGCGGGGTGAGCACGCGTGAAGGAGACCCTCGGGCCCGACGTGAAGGTCGACGTGAAGGCCGATCCCACGCGCGCGCGCGTGGCGGGTCAGCGGGCCGTGAAGTGGATGACGCCCGGCATGGGCGTGAAGCGCTGGTTCGCGACGCTGATCGTGTGCGTGCTGATCCTCGCGGTGGGCTTCCTGCACCTCGTGTGGACGGGTCCGCTGCGCTGGGTCGCGACGCGCTGGATCCTGTGGCTCAACGCCCTCACGGACCCGCAGGTGATGCCGCTGTGGGCGGCGGGCGGCGCGGTCATGGCCCTCGCGTTCGCGGGCGCCATCGCGAGCGTGCTGCTGCTCAACCGCAGCCTGCTGCGCTCCATCGGCGCGAAGCCCGACGAGGCGGTGGATCACATCTACGTGCGGCGCACCCTGTCGCGCGGTCCGCGCGTCGTGGCGCTCGGCGGCGGTACGGGCCTGTCGAACCTGCTGTCGGGCCTGAAGAACTACAGCAGCAACATCACGGCGGTCGTGGCGGTCAGCGACGACGGCGGCAGCAGCGGACGGCTGCGCAAGGACCTCGGGATGATCGCGCCGGGCGACCTCACGGACTGCTACGCGGCCCTGTCGGACTCGCCCGTGCTGGCGCGCCTGCTGCTGCACCGCTTCCAGCGTGGCGAGGGCCTGTCGGGTCACACCTTCGGCAACCTGATGCTCGCCACGCTCTCCGAGGAGCAGGGCGGGCTCGCGAACGCCATGGCCGACGTCCACGAGGTGCTGCGCGTCCGCGGACAGGTGTACCCCGCCACGCCCACCCCGACGACGCTCGTCACGCACCTCGCGGACGGCTCCACCGTGCGGGGCGAGAGCACCTTCGGGCGGGACCGCGCGGGGCGGCGCGTGTCGCGCGTCACGCTCGACCCGCCCGACGCGCGCGCCCTGCCGGAGGTCGTGAGCGCCATCATGGAGGCGGACCTCGTCGTGATCGGGCCGGGCAGCCTGTTCACGTCCCTCATCCCGGCGGTGCTCGTGCCGGACGTGGCGCGGGCCGTGCGGAACACGTCGGCGCGCGTGGTGTACGTCGCGAACGTCATGAGCGAGCCCGGCGAGACGGACGACCTCGACCTGGAGGCGCACGAGCTCACGTTGCGCGAGCACCTCGGGCGCACGCCCGACTGGGTGCTGGTGAACAGCGCGCCCGTCACGGTGACGGTGAGGGAGCGCTACGCCCGCGAGGGCGCGCACATCCTGTCGAGCCGCGGCAGCACGCCCAGCTTCCGCACCCGCGTGCGCTTCGCGCCCCTGCTGCGCGAGAACACCGGCCAACACGACCCGGACCGCCTCGCGGCGGCCCTCCTGAAGCTCCTGTCGCGCGGGAACTGAGCGGCGGGCGGGCCGTCCCATCGCCGCGCCTTTCCCCTGATCTATACTCGCCCGTGTGAACTTCGCCGCGTTCCTCCCGTCCCTCGCCGCCGCGCTGCTGTCCGTTCCAGACCCCGCCGGGGACGTCAACGGGGACGGCTCGTACGTCCTGCCGCGCGCGCTGGTGGGCGGCGCGGAGCGGGCGCTGGACCTGCGCGAACTGCGCGCCGAGAACGTGAACGGCAGATTGCGCGTCACGGTGGGCATGGGCGGCGCGGGCAACCCGT
>NZ_KI912619.1:0-1788 GCF_000519345.1 Deinococcus pimensis DSM 21231 | reverse complement strand
TCGCCCGAGAGCGCCGCGACCCGCGCGGGCAGGTCGGACGTGGCGGGCCGGGAGTCGAGGGGCAGCAGCACCACCTGCGCGTGCGCCGCGCAGCAGGCGAGCAGGACGGTGATCAGGGCGCGTCTCATGGCGGAAGTCTAGAGGGCGAAGCTGAGAGGACACCGAATCGTGACGTATGAGCGTCCACGCGGGCCCCGCGCGCCCTAGGCTGGAAGTCGATGCGCTCCTCCGACCTGTGGCAGCTCGCGCTGCGCGGCCTGCTGCGCCGCCCCGTCCGTACCGTCCTCACCGCTCTCGGCATCACCGTCGCCGTCGCGAGCATGGTCATCTTCCTGTCGCTCGGGGAAGGCATCCGCAAGGTCTTCACGGCGGAGCTCGGCAACGTCGGGCCCGACCTGCAGATCAGCCTCAACGGCCTCAACCAGGGCTTCTCGCCCGACCCGAACCTTCCCGAGAGCGCCCTGAAGAGCGTGCGGGCCGTCGCGGACGAGTTCGGCATCCGCGAGGCGATTCCCGTCGTGGTGAGCGTGCGCGGCGGCCTCGACCCCACGCAGAGCTTCGTCCTGTACGGCCTGCCCGCCGCGCAGGGCGTGAAGTCCGTCTTCCCGAACGTGGCGCTCGCGCAGGGCCGCCTCCTCACCCCCGAGGACGAGGGCAAACCGGTCGCGGTCGTGGGCTCCAAGGCCGCGCAGAACGGCGGCCTGAAGCTCGGGTCCACGCTGCGCCTCAATCGGCGCTCCGGCGTGAAGGTCGTCGGCATCCTCGGGGAGGGCGGCCTCACGGACACCTTCGTGCTGCTGCCGCTCTCCACCCTGCAGAACGGCATCAACGCGCAGGGCCGCCTCTCGCTGATCGCCGTGAAGCTCAGGGATCAGCGCGGCGCGCAGGACACCGCAAGGCGCCTCGCCCAGCGCCTCGACCTGGAGGTGCAGACCCAGGCGGACTTCCTGCGCTTCGTGGAGCGCGCGCTGCGCATCAGCGACGCCGTGCGCTTCGGCATCTCCCTCATCGCGCTGATCGTCGGGGGGCTCGCCGTGGCGAACACCGTCATGATGGGCGTCTTCGAACGCACCAGGGAGTTCGGCACGCTCCGCGCGATCGGCGCGCGGCCCGGCTTCGTGCGGTCGCTCGTGCTCACCGAGAGCCTGCTGCTGTCGCTCGCGGGCGGCGTGGGCGGCCTCGTGCTGGGCTTCCTCGGCATCCTCGGGGTGAACGCCTACACGCAGGACCTCGCCGGGATCGACGCGGCGGCCCTCACGCCGCGCCTCACGCTGCTCGCGCTCGCCATCAGTCTCATGCTGGGCCTGCTCGCGGGCCTCCTCCCCGCCCGCTCCGCCGAACGCCTGCGCATCACCGAGGCGCTCGGGCGCGTCTGAAGGAAGGTCCTTTCATGCTCGAAATCCGTGAACTCACCAAGACCTACCGCAGCGGCGAGGACACCATCACCGCGCTCGATCACCTCAACCACGTCTTCGGGCCGGGCGTGACCGCCATCGTCGGTCCCAGTGGGAGCGGCAAGAGCACCCTGCTCAACCTCATGGCGGGCTTCGACACGCCCACCTCCGGCAGCGTCCTCGTGGACGGCCGCGACCTCGCCCGCCTCCCCGAGGCGGAACGGTCCGCGCTGCGCCTGAAGCACTTCGGGTTCGTGTTCCAGCACTACAACCTCGTCGCGATCCTCAGCGCCGTCGAGAACGTCGAGTTTCCCCTCGCGCTCGCGGGCGTGCCCACGCGCGAGCGGCGCCAGCGGGCCCGCGAGATGCTCGCCCGCGTCGGCCTGGAGCGCCG
>NZ_KI912618.1:29776-30105 GCF_000519345.1 Deinococcus pimensis DSM 21231 | reverse complement strand
ATGGAACGAGGAGGCCAGCAGGCGGCCCTCGCGGACGAGGACGACCTCGTCGCCGCGCCGCGCGAGGACCGTGACGCCCTCCCCGACGCGCTCGATGACGGGCGCGCGGATGAACACCGCCGGGAAGGGCGCGCCCAGGCCCGTCACGGCGAGGGGCTCCTCGAAGGAGTCGCGCTGCCGTCCGAAGGCGTTGCGGCGCACCCGCACGTCCATGAGGTCCAGGCTGGGCTGCGTGCCGAACTGCGGCGGGACACCCTCGATCTCGCGGGCGAGCAGGATCGCGCCCGCGCAGGTGCCCCAGATCGCGCCGCCCCGCGCGTGGAAGGCGC
>NZ_KI912618.1:28354-29676 GCF_000519345.1 Deinococcus pimensis DSM 21231 | reverse complement strand
GGAAGCTTCCCGCTCTCGCGGACGAGGCGCACGAGCTCGTAGGGGGCCTGCAGGTCACGCGCGATCGTCATGAGCTCCTCGACGGGCGCGCTCTGGATGCGGCGGACCTCACCGAGGATGGTGCGGGCGTGCCGGACGGCCTCGACGACGTTGCCGGTGCCCGCCTCGCCCTTCGTGCGGATCATCGCGGCGCCCTCGCCGACGCGACGGAGGGCCTCGCCGAGGTTCTTCGCGCCGCACACGAAGGGCACGGTGAAGGCGTGCTTGTCGATGTGGTAGCTCTCGTCGGCGGGCGTGAGGACCTCGGACTCGTCGATGAAGTCCACTCCGAGGGCCTGCAGGATCTGCGCCTCCACGAAGTGCCCGATGCGGACCTTCGCCATGACGGGGATGCTGACGGCCTCGATGATGCCCTTGATCATCTTGGGGTCGCTCATGCGGGCCACGCCGCCGTCGACGCGGATGTCGGCGGGGACGCGCTCGAGGGCCATGACGGCGGTGGCGCCGGCGGCCTCGGCGATGCGGGCGTGATCGGGCGTGACGACGTCCATGATGACGCCGCCCTTGAACATCTCGGCGAAGCCGGTCTTGACGCGGGTGGTTCCGGTGGTCATGCCCTCAGGCTACCCCCCGACTGGACCCCTTCACAGGTCCAGTTCAGGAGGAGGTGGGGAACCAGTCAGGGGGTGGGCGCGAGGACCTGCTCGATCACGTCGTACAACTCCGGCGCCCGGAACGGCTTGACGAGGTACGCCTCGCCGAGCTCCAGTCCGCGGCGCATCACGTCCTGATCCGACAGGCCCGTCAGGAACACGATGCGCGGCGCGCCGGGCAGGGTCCGCAGCCGCTCCGCCGTCTCCAGGCCCGTCCACGGGTTCATCACGACGTCGAGCAGCGCGATGTCGAAGGCCCCGGTGCGCGCGCGCTCCAGCGCCTCCGGACCGCTCGGGACGGTCACGACGTCGTAACCGCGCAGCTCGAGGACCATCCGCACCAGGTCCAGCAGGTGCAGCTCGTCGTCCACGACCAGCACGCGCGTCATGGCAGCAGCGCCAGCGGATCCACCGCTTCGCCGTCCACGCGGGTCTCGAAGTGCAGGTGCGGGCCCGTGCACACGCCCGAGCAGCCCACGTACCCCAGCAGGTCGCCCGCGCGCACCGCCGAGCCCGGCGTGACCGCCACGCGGCTCATGTGGCCGTAGATGATCGTGGCGTTCCCGCTCGACACCCACACGTTCAGCCCGTACTCGCCCGGGCCCGCCTCGCGGACGACGCCCGCCGTGGCCGCGAGAATGGGCGTGCCGTAGGGCGCCGCGAGATCCA
>NZ_KI912618.1:28062-28254 GCF_000519345.1 Deinococcus pimensis DSM 21231 | reverse complement strand
TCAGTCGCGCCAGGCGCGCGGCCAGCGCGTCCCGGGCACCGAGGAACGCGAGCGTGGACGCCGGGTGGGTCAGGGTTCCCCGGTGGGCACCCACGGACGGCAGCGCCGCCTCCACGGCGGCATACTCGACGTCCCAGTCGGCGGGGGTGGCGAAGATCGCCTCGATGTCCCAGGTGAAGCGCGGGTCGAGGT
>NZ_KI912618.1:15113-27962 GCF_000519345.1 Deinococcus pimensis DSM 21231 | reverse complement strand
GCGTGCCACACGCCAGCAGCAGGCTCAGGACACGCCGGGAGGAGCGGGATGAGAACACCCGGTCATCATAAATAAAAGTTCATGAGAGTCAAACGAGAGCGGGGGCGGCGGCCCTCACGAGCCGCCGCCCCCACGCCGGAGCTCAGCGCGCCGCGAGCGTCGCGAGGAACTCCGCGTTGTTCGCGGTCTTCCCCATCCGGCCCAGCAGCATGTCCATCGCCTCGGCGGGATCCATGTCGCTGATGACCTTGCGCAGCAGCCACATCTTGTGCAGCACCTCCGGACGCAGCAGCAGCTCCTCGCGGCGCGTGCCGGACTTCAGGATGTCCATCGCCGGGAAGATGCGGCGCTCCTCCAGGCGGCGCGACAGCACCAGCTCCATGTTGCCCGTGCCCTTGAACTCCTCGAAGATCACGTCGTCCATGCGCGAGCCCGTCTCCACGAGCGCCGTCGCGAGGATCGTCAGGCTGCCCCCACCGCGGATGTTGCGCGCCGCGCCCAGAAAGCGCTTCGGCCAGTGCAGCGCGTTGCTGTCGAGGCCCCCCGAGAGCGTCCGGCCCGTCGGGGGCGTCACGAGATTGTTCGCGCGCGCCAGGCGCGTGATGGAGTCCAGCAGGATCACCACGTGCCCGCCCTCCTCCACGATGCGCCGCGCCCGCTCGTGCACGAACTCCGCGACCCGCACGTGATTCTGCGGCGGCTCGTCGAAGGTGGACGCGATCACCTGCGCGCCCTGCACGCTCTCACGGAAGTCCGTCACCTCCTCGGGACGCTCGTCGACGAGCAGCACCATCACCGTGACGTCCGGGTAGTTCTTCACGATGCTGTTCGCGATCTTCTTCAGCAGCGTCGTCTTGCCCGCCTTGGGCGGCGCGACGATCAGCCCGCGCTGCCCCCGCCCGATCGGGCAGAGCAGATCCACGACGCGCAGGGCGTTGCCCTCGTCCATCGTGGGGTCCTCCAGGACCAGCTGCTGATCCGGGAAGGTGGGGGTGAGGTCGTCGAAGCGCGGACGCGCCGCCGCCGCCTGCGGATCGAGACCGTTCACGGCCTCCACCCGCATCAGCGTGCCGTACCGCTCGTTCTCACGCGGGGGCCGAGCCCGCCCGATCACGCTGTCCCCGGTGCGCAGCTGGTACTGCTTGATCAGCCCCGCCGACACCAGCACGCTGCGCGAGTCCGCGTCCAGCAGGTTCTCCTGCAGGAAGCCGTACCCGTCCGGACTGATCTCCAGATAACCGCGCGCGAGCTGCTGTCCCGCGCCCGCCGCCTGCTTCTCCAGGATCGCGAGGGCCAGCGCGTCCTTCTTCAGCTTGCGGTAGTTGTCGATGCCCAGCCCCGCCGCGATGAGGTGCAGTTCCGGCAGGATCTTGCTCTGCAGGTCCTGGAACTTCAGTCCGGTCTCGTCCGGCCGCATGGTCGGCTCCATCATGGACGGGGCGTTCCCTCCGTCACGGGTTCGGGCGACTTCCCGCCGCCCTCCGCGATCTCACGGCCACGCGCCCAGTCCTTCATGAAGCCCTCCAGCCCGGCGTCCGTGAGGGGGTGCTTCACCATCTGCTTGAAGACCTTGTAGGGGATCGTGGCGACGTCCGCGCCCGCCAGGGCCGCCTGCACCACGTGCTGGTTGTGCCGGATGGACGCCGCGAGGACCTCCGTCGTGATGCCCGCCTGATCGTACGCCTCGCGGATCTGCCGGACCAGCTCGATGCCGTCCCCGGCGATGTCGTCCACGCGGCCCGCGAAGGGCGAGATGTACGTCGCGCCCGCACGGGCCGCGAGGAGCGCCTGCGGCACGCTGAAGCACAAGGTCACGTTCGTGCGGATGCCCGCCTCCGTCAACGCGTGGCAGGCCGTCAGGCCCGCCGGGGTCAGCGGGAGCTTCACCACGACGTGCGGGCTCAGGGCGGCGAGCTCGCGGCCCTGCTCGACCATCTCGTCCGCGTCGAGGCTCGTCACCTCGGCCGACACCGGGCCCTGCACGAGATCCGCGATCTCACGGACGACCTCGTGGAAGTTGCGGCCCGACGCGACGATCAGCGTCGGGTTGGTGGTCACGCCCGCCAGGACGCCCCACGCGTTGATCTCACGGATTTCCTCGATGATGGCGGTATCGATAAAGAACTTCATGTCGTCCTCCCCGCGCCGCGACGGCGGCGGCGCTCCTGCCCCTCATTCTAGGCGCTCCACACGAACAGCACCCCGCCTTGCGGCGAAGGCCCCGTAGGTGAAAGAGCGCGTTGACGACAGGGATGCGGAATCGTAGCATGTCCGGTACGTCCACCTCCGTGACGAACACCCAATCGGAGGAGGACCACAACCCGCAGGCGAACGAGAGGACGAGTACGCGCGGGGCCGCCAGCAGCGAACCGGGGACGGTGGAAGCCCGGTGGACCGGCCCGCGAAGAAGATCACCTCCCGCGCCGTCCGAAGAACCGCCCCACGGGCGCAGTAGACCGGACCGGACGCCCCCCGACAGCGGGCACACGAGGCCCTACGCGCCCCCCAGGGGGCCAGGGTGAAGTTGGGTGGTACCGCGCGACTCCACGGGGACGCGCCCCAGCACGAGCCGGGGCGCGCCTTTTTCTGCTCCCCGACCCGACCGAAAGGAGCGACATGCGAGACGACCAGGCCACCGCCACCGCCCCCCTCTTCCGCGAGGTCCCCACCCAGCCCGACTACCGCGCGCTCGAAGCGGAGATCCTCGACTTCTGGAAGCGCGAACGGGTCTTCGAACGCACCCAGGAGCGCGACGGCCCCGAGTTCGTCTTCTACGAGGGCCCCCCCACCGCTAACGGGCAGCCCGCCCTGCACCACGTCCTCGCGCGGTCGTTCAAGGACCTCTTCCCGCGCTACAAGACCATGCGCGGCTACCACGTCACCCGCAAGGGCGGCTGGGACACCCACGGCCTCCCCGTCGAGATCAGCGTCGAGAAGAAGCTCGGCCTGCTCGGCCGCAACCACGGCGCCAGCCGCGAGGAACTCGAGGAATTCAACCGCCTGTGCCGCGAGAGCGTCTGGACGACCATCCAGGACTGGAACTACTTCACCGAGCGCCTCGGGTACTGGGTGGACCTCGGCGATCCCTACGTCACGTACACCAACGACTACATCGAGAGCGTCTGGAACCTCCTGCGCCGCCTCTGGGACCGCGGGCTCGTGGAGCGCGACTACAAGGTCGTGCCGCTCAGCCCGCGCATCAGCACCACCCTCAGCAAGGCCGAGCTCGGCGAGGAGGACAGCTACCAGTGGGTGGACGACCCCAGCGTCTACGTCCGCTTCCCCGTCAAGCCGGAAACCACGCCGGACGCCGTGCGCGCCGCCCTGACCGGGCAGGGCGTGGACCTCGCGTCCCTCGACGGCCTCGCGCTCGTCGTGTGGACCACCACCCCCTGGACCCTGCCGTCCAACACCATGGCCGCCGTCAACCCGGAGCTCACGTACGTCGTCGCGCGCTCTCCCATGGGGCCCGTCATCGTCGCCGAGGACGCCGTGGAACGCCTCAGCGCGCTGCGGCCCAAGGAAGCCCCCCTGGAGGTCCTCGCGCGCCTGCGCGGCCGCGACCTGGAATTCTGGGGCTACCAGCAGCCCTACCCGGACGTCGTGAAGGACCTCGGCGTGGAAGGCCGCTCAACGGCTCATTCCGACGGCGAAGACGCCGGAAGTGCGCCCCGCATGCACTTCGTCGCCCTCGCCGACTTCGTCACCGCGGACGACGGCTCCGGCGTCGCGCACGAGGCGCCCGTCTACGGCGCCGAGGACCTCGAACTGTCCCGCAGGTACGGCACGCCCCTCGTGTTCGGCACCGACGACCACGGCCGCATGACCGTCACGCACGAGAAGGGCCAGTTCTTCAAGGACGCCGACAAGGGCCTCATCCGCGACATGAAGGACCGCGGCCTCATGTACCACGCCGGCACGATCCACCACCGCTACCCCTTCCACGACCGCACCGGCGACCCCATCCTGTACTTCGCCAAGCCCTCCTGGTACGTCCGCACCGCCCGCATGTCGGGGCGGCTCGTCGAGGAGAACGAGAAGATCAACTGGGTGCCCGCCAACATCAAGCACGGCCGCTTCGGCAAGTGGCTCGAAGGCAACGTCGACTGGGCCATCTCCCGCGAACGCTACTGGGGCACGCCCCTCCCGTTCTGGATGGCCGAGGACGGCAGCGACGTCGTCTGCGTCGGCAGCGTCCGCGAACTCTCCGAACTCGCCGGGCGTGACCTCGAGGGCCTCGACCTGCACCGCCCCTACGTCGACGACGTCACCTTCGAGCGCGGCGGCAAGGTCTACCGCCGCGTCCCCGAGGTCCTCGACGTGTGGTTCGACTCCGGCAGCATGCCCTACGCCCAGTGGCACCTCATGCAGGACCCCGACGGCGAGGTCGTCAGCGGTGGCGAGCAGTTCCAGAAGCACTTCCCCGCCGACTTCATCTGCGAGGCCATCGACCAGACGCGCGGCTGGTTCTACAGCCTGCACGCCATCAGCACCCTCCTGATGGACCAGCCCGCCTACCGCAACGTCATCTGTCTCGGCCACATCGTCGACGAGCACGGCAAGAAGATGTCCAAGAGCAAGGGCAACGTCGTCCAGCCCCTCCCGATGTTCGACCGCTACGGCGCCGACAGCGTGCGCTGGTACATGTTCACCGCCTCCGAGCCCGGCGACCAGAAACGCTTCAGCGAACGCCTCGTCGGCGAGGCGCAGCGCGGCTTCGTCAACACCTTCTACAACGTCTACGGCTTCTTCAACCTCTACGCCAACATCGACCGCCCCGACCTCACGAACGCCCCCGCCGTGAGCGAACGCCCCGAGATCGACCGCTGGCTCCTCTCCCGTCTCGAGGAGACCAAACGCGACGTCACCGACGGCCTGGAACGCTACGACGCCCGCCGCGCCGCCCGCGCCCTGGAGCGCTTCACGGACGACCTCAGCAACTGGTACGTGCGCCGCAACCGCCGCCGCTTCTGGCGCGGCGGCGCCTCGGGGGCCGAGAGCGCGGGCCGCGCCGACAGCGCCGCCGCCTACGCCACCCTCCACGAAGCCCTCGTCACCGTCGCGAAGCTCGCCGCGCCCTTCACGCCCTTCCTCGCCGACGTCGTCTACCGCGACCTCGCCCGCGTCACCGACCCGCAGGCGCCAGAATCCGTGCACCTGTGCGCCTGGCCCGAATTCGACCCCGCCCGCCACGACGAACGCCTCGTCCGCGAGATGGACGCCGTGCTGCGCGTCGTCGACCTCGGACGCGCCGTGCGCGGTCAGCACAACCTCCGCGCCCGCCAGCCCCTCCCGAAGGTCCTCGTCCGCGCCCGCACGGCGGACGACACCGCCGCCCTCGGCCGCCTGCGCGACCAGATCGCCGAGGAACTCAACGTCAAGGACGTCGAACTCCTCGACCCCTACGCCAGCGTCGTCAGCTACACCCTGCGGCCCAACCTCCCCGTCGTCGGCCGCACCTACGGCAAGCAGGTGCCCCTCCTGAAACAGGCCCTCGCCGAGGCCGACACCGCCGCCGTCGCCCGCGCCGTCCGGGACGGCCAGAACTTCACCGTCAGCGCCGAGGGGCACGACTTCCACCTCACCCCCGAGAGCGTCCTCGTCGACGCCAGGAGCCCCCAGGGCCTCGCCGCCGCCGAGGAGGGCGGCGACCTCGTCGCCTTCGACACCACCCTCACCCGCGACCTCGTCCTCGAAGGCCTCGCCCGCGACCTCGTGCGCGCCGTCCAGGACACCCGCAAGAAGGCCGGCTTCGACGTCAGCGACCGCGTCAGGCTCGCCCTCGACCTCCACGGCGACACGCTCGAGGCGGCCCGCGCCTGGCAGGACCTCATCACCTCCGAGACGCTCGCGCACGACCTCAGCTACGGTCCCGCCGACGGCTACGAGGCCGAGAGCGACGTCGAGGGCGGACGCGTCTACCTCCACCGCGTCGGCTGAACGGGCCCGAACGAGAAGCGCGCCGCCTCCGGGTGGCGCGCTCTTCGTTCGTGGACTGGCCGTGTCCGGCCGGTTCATGGCGTGTCGTCAAAGGCATTTTAGTGTATAAAAGACTTGCTTATGACGACGAGCGACCCAGGTCCTCTTGTCCGATCTCATCCCAGCTCTCCATCTCTCGTGAGTTTTTCATAAAGGTCTCCTTAATTGGCCTTAAGCTCAGGCGTCGTGAAGCACCCCGAGCCCCACCCGAACGTCGACACCACCGAACACCTCGTCCGCCGCACCATGCGCCTCTCCGTCCTCGAGGGCGTCCCCGCGATGGGCTTCATCGTCTGGACGGGCGGCAGCGTCCTCACCGGCTACGCCCTGTACCTGCACGCCACGCCCGCCCAGCTCGGCCTGCTCGGCGGGATGCCGCTCGTCGCGCAGGCCCTCACGCCCCTGATCGCCTACCTCGCCGGGCGCGCCGGACGCCGCAAGCCCCTCGCGCTCCTCACCGCCGGGGTCGGACGCGGCCTGTGGATCCTCGCGCCGCTCATCCTGCTCCTCCCCGAACACCTGCGCCTGTGGGCGCTCCTCGCGCTCATCGGGCTCTCCAACGTCTTCATCGCCGCCAACGGCACCCTCTGGTTCTCCTGGATGGGCGACGTCGTCCCCGAGAAGCAGCGCGGACGCTACTTCGGCTTCCGCGGCGGCCTCCACGGCATGATCGGCATGCTCTGCGCCCTGCTCGGCGGCCTCGCGCTCGACCACCTGCCCAGTCCCCTCAAGTTCCAGGTGATGCTCACCGCCGCCGTCGTCTGCGGCCTCCTCGCGGTGGTCCTGCTGAGCCTCCACTGGGAACCCCCGCACGCCACCGAACGGCTCGGGCTGCGCGAGACCCTCACCGCGCCCCTGCACGACCGCAACTTCCGCCGCTTCATCGTCCTGCAGGCCTACTGGGCGCTCGCGTGGAACCTCGCCGCGCCCTTCATGCTCCCCTACTTCTACGGCGAACTGCACCTGCACTTCACCCAGGGCGCGATCTACAGCGCGCTCGTCGCGACGCTCGGGATGGTCCTGATGCCGCAGTGGGGCCGCGTCGCCGACCGCGTCGGGCACAAACCCGTCTTCACCATCGCCGCCGTCGGCGCGGGCAGCGCGCTCCCGCTCGTGTGGACGCTCGCCGCGCCCGGACAGCCCTGGATCGTGTGGGTGTCCGCGCTGTTCGACGCGACCGCCGCCGGGGCGGGCGGCGCCGCGCTCGCCAACCTCGCCCTCGCGAACGCGCCCAGAGAGCGCCGCAGCGCCTACATGGCCGTCATGGGCGTCGCGACGGGCGTCGTGGGCTTCCTCGCCGCGACGATCGGCGGGCAGATCATCGCCCACGTCGGCACGCAGGGCGTGAACCTCGGTCCCGTCCACCTCACGGGCTACCACCTCGTGTTCCTCGTCGCGGCCCTCCTGCGCACGCAGGTGTGGCGGTTCGTCCGGACCTTCGAGGAGCTCGGCGCGTGGCGCGCGCGGGACGTGCTGCGCCCCCGCGCGCTCGGCGGCCGCCTGAGCCGCGACGTGTCGTCCCCCACGAAGTGACACGGAACGCCGCGCGGCGTCCCGTACCCTCGGAACATGCCCTGGAACCCGGACACCTACGCCCGCTTCCGCGAGGAACGCGCCGCGCCCTTCCATGACCTCCTCGCTCACGTCCGTGACCTCACGCCCCGGCGCGTGATCGACCTCGGCTGCGGCAGCGGCGAGCTCACCGCGCACCTCGCCCGCGTCTTCGAGCACGCCGAGGTCACCGGGCTCGACAGCAGTCCCGAGATGCTCGCCCGCGCCCGGGAGCACGCCGGGGAACGCCTCACCTTCCGCGAGGACCGGATCGAGGACGTGGACGGCGAGTACGACCTCGTCCTGAGCAACGCCGCCCTGCAGTGGGTGCCGAACCACCACGCCCTCCTCCCCCGCCTCTGGACGCGGGTCGCACCCGGCGGCGCGCTCGCCGTGCAGGTGCCCAGCAACTTCGACCACCCCACCCACCGCCTCCTCGCCGAGACGGCGAGTGAGGCGCCCTTCGCGGACGTCCTCGGCGGCTGGACGCGAAGCGGCACTGCTCCCGTGGGACGCCAGTCGCCCGTGCTCGGCATCGACGAGTACGCCGAGCTCCTCTTCGGCCTCGGCGCGGCGGACATCACCGCCTACGAGAAGGTCTATCCCGCCGTGATGGCCGACGCCGACGGCCTGCTCGCCTGGGTGAGCGGCACCGCCCTCGTGCCGTACCTGGAGCGCCTCGGCGAGCACGCGGACGCCTTCCGCGAGGCGTACCGGGAGAAGCTCTGGCGCAGATGGCCCGGGAGGCCGGTGTTCTACGCGTTCAAGCGGACGCTGTTCGTGGGGCGGAAGGTGGGGTGAGGGCACCGGGGAGTGGTCGGGTGCTGCCGCCCCTCACTCCCTACCACTGTTGTATAAAATTATCCTCGATGACGGAGAGGGGGCGCGTGGACCGCGCCCCCTCTCCCCCGCCTCACATCTCGGCGGGCACCTCGATGCCGAGCCACGACAGCACGTCCACGAGCGCCACGCGCAGGCGCTCCACGAGCGCGAGGCGCGCCTCGCGCAGGCCCGCCGGGGACTTCATCACGTTCGTGTCCCTCTCTCCCGCCTCGTCCTTGTGGTTGTACCAGGCGTTGAACGCACCCGACAGGTCCAGCGCGTACTGCGCCACCACGTGCGGCGAATGCACCCGCACCGCCGTGTCCAGCACCTCCGGAGCGCGCGCCACGAGCTTGGCGAGCTCCAGCTCCAGCGGCGTCACCTGCGACCAGTCCGCGTTCACGGGATCGAAGCCCGCCTCCCGCGCTTTCGCGACGATCTTCGCGGCGCGCACCGCCGCGTACTGCACCACGGGCGCCGTGTCGCCCTGCAGCGCGAGCGCCTGATCCCAGCGGAAGTCGATCTGCCGCTGCGGCTCGCTGCGCAGCATCGCGAAGCGCAGCGCCCCGATGCCGACGATCCGCGCGACCTCCTCCGGGTCCGTGAGCTCGCGGTCGCCGAGGACCGCGCGGGCGCGGGCGCGCGCCTCTTCGAGGACGTCGTCGACGCTCAGCACGATGCCCTTGCGGCCCGACATCGTCTGGCCTTCGAGCAGCACCGTCCCGTAGGACAGGTGGAAGCTGCGCTCGTACTGCTCCTGCGCCTCCGCGACCGCCAGCGACGCCTTCACGACCGTCTGCGGGTGCGTCTGACGGTCGTCGATGACGTTGATGACCTCCGTGCCGTGCGCGAAGCGGCGGTCCGGCTCGCCCTGCGGGTGCGACGTGAACAGCGCCTTGCCGCTGGGCTGCACCTCGAACTCGCGGTAGCCGAGCCCCTCGAACAGGCCGAACTTCCAGAACTGCTGCCCGATGTCCTTCGCGGTGTACGTGGCGGTGCCGTCGCTGCGCAGCAGCACGAGGATCGGGTCCTCCAGCCCGGGGATGAACTCGCTGATGTCCATCACGAAGGCGCCCGCGTACTTGCCCTCGGTGGGATGCGAGGTGTAGGGGCTGGCCTCCAGGATGTCCATCGCGCGGCGCAGGAAGCCGCTGCCGACGATGTCGGACTCCCAGGTGAGCAGGTCGTACTCCGCGCCGAGCGCGTAGCTCGTTTCCAGCTGCGCGCGCACCATCCGCTCGATCTCCTCGCGGAGCTCACCGGCCTCCAGACGGTGCATCACCTCGCGGATGCCGGGCTCCAGCTCGGCCTTGGCGGGGTCCTGATTGAGGCGCACGTAGAGCTCGCCGAGCCAGTGGTCGAGGCGGGTGTTGCGGCCCGCCTCCGCGCGCTCCTTCTGCCAGGCCTCGAAGGCGGCCCGCCAGTCGCCGGGGTGGTAGTGGTCGCGGGCGAAGAGCGACTCGGCGGCCTGACGGCCCGTGTCGTCGATGTAGTTCTGCACCTCCACGCGGTAGCCCGCCGCGCGGAACACACGCGCCATGCTGTCGCCGAGGACGACGTTGCGCAGGTGCCCGACGTGCAGCTCCTTGTTCGGGTTGACGCTGGTGTGCTCCACGATGACCTTGCCGGGCCGCTCCGGGAGCGCGCCCGGCGTGGTGACGACGGCGCGCACGAAGGACGGCGCGTCGAGGAAGAAGTTGAGGTACGGCCCCACGGCCTCCGCGCGGGCGACGCCCTCGGGCAGGCGGACGCTCTCGGCGAGGGACCTCGCGATGGCGGCTGGGTTCTGCCGCAGCTGCTTGGCGAGCACGAAGGGCGCGGGCGTGCCGTAGTCGCCGGGCTTGTCCTGCGGGGTTTCCTGGATGGCCGCGTCGAGGTCCGCGCCGAGCGAGCGGGCGGCGTCCTCCACGGCGAGTTTGAGCTGGGCCTTGACGTCCATATGGCGGGTCATTGTACCGCGCGGACACGCCGGACGTGACGGGCGGGAGAGCGGCCCGTGAGAGCGGCGTTCATCGTCCGCTGCCGCGTCCCTCACGCGGCCGGGAGCGCGCGGGGCGCGTCACAATCGTGTCAGGATGTTGCTTCAGAATAAGAAGCGTGAAGAAGTTCGCGACGCCCGCCGCCCTCGCGGTCCTGCTGAGCGCCTGCTCGCAGGGCGCCCCGGACGCCGGGCTCGTCTCCCCGCCCACCGTCACCACCAACCAGGTCTACACCACGCGAGGCGCCGCCCCGCAGTACCTGATGTGCGACCGGGTGGACGGAAAACCCGCCTCCAACTTCGTGACCGCCACCTTCGGGTTCAACGGCACCATCGACCACGTGGACGTGGAACTGCGCGGCACCCGCAGCGGCACCGAGGGCCCGGTGTACCGTGAGCACGTGGACGCCTCCGACCTCATCGTCGGCAAGGGCCAGTACGCCCTGACCTTCTCCGCCGACGCGTCCGCGAAGCCCGCCGGGGCCAGCAAGGGCAGCGGCCTGCGCGCGGAATCCATCACCGTCCGCGAGTCCCTGCCGGGCGCGCGGCGCGTCACGCCCGAGGGGGACGCGGTGGGCGCCTTCCGGCTGTACCTGCGCCCCACCTCCACCACGGGCAGCGGCCCGACGGAGTTCGTCCCGCACGAGCAGCAGGTCAAGGTCTACGCGAACTGCACGACGAACTGAGCCCCCCGCTCCCGGCGCCGCGCGGCGCCGGGAGTTCTTCGTGCGCCCCCGCGCTCGTGATTTGTTACACTACCCTCACATGAGCCAAGACGACGCCGCGCTGTACAGGCACTGGACGGCGCTTCTCGGGTGGATGCAGGACATCGCCCGGGAGCGCGGCCTCAGCTACGAGAAGGTCTCCGACTTCCCGGACTACATCTACCGGATGGAGCGGCCCTTCGACCTGCCCACCACCGTCGCGAGCGCGGCGCTCGCCCAGGGTGGGCAGCCCCTGCTCATCGCGGCGGTGTCGCCCCGGCACGTCGCGATGAAGAGCGTGCAGCTGCGCCTCATGGGCGGCAGCAAGCACTGGCACCTGCACGGCGGCGACGCGGGCCTGCTGGAAGGAAAGCGGCCCTTCACGAAGGAGCGCCTCGACGCGATCGTGGACGGCGCGCTCCGGGGCCTCGCGCCCACCATCTGACGAGCAGAACAAGGGGAAGGGGCCGCGCCGGGCGCGGCCCCTTCCCCTTGAAGCGCTAGGGGATCCAGACGAAGGCCGCGAGGGCCGCGAGCACCCCGAGGATCGCGCCCACGGCGACCTCCAGGTACGTGTGCCCCAGCAGCACCCTCAGGGGCACGGGCGCGAAGCCCTCGCGGACGACCTCGCGCAGCTCCGCGACGAGCTCGTTGAGGAGGCGCGCCTGCAGGCCGCTCGCGTGACGCACGCCCGTCGCGTCGTACATCACGATGAGGGAGAACACCACCGCCACCGCGAACAGCGGGCTGCCGAGCCCCTGCGTGAGGCCGACGCCCGTGCTGAGCGCCGCGACCATCGCGGTGTGGCTCGACGGCATGCCGCCCGTCTCGACGAACTTGTCGGGCTCCCAGCGGCGGGTGAGCGCGAGGATCAGGAGGACCTTGAGCACCTGGGCGCCCAGGCTGGCGAGCACGGCGGTCCAAAGCCAGCGGTTTTCGAAGAGTTCAGCCATGCGGGAGTCCCAGTGTAGCGTGAGACCCGCGCGTCACGCGCCCGCGCGGCGGGCCTGCTGACGCTCGGCGGCCGTGACGGTGTTCGCGAGGAGCTGCGCGACCGTGAGCGGTCCCACGCCGCCCGGCACGGGCGTGAGGGCCGACGCGACCTCGCGGACGTCCGCCCGCACGTCCCCCACGAGACGGGCCTTGCCCTCCGGCGTGGTGCCGACGCGGTTGACGCCCACGTCCACGACGACGGCGCCCTCGCGCACCATGTCGGGCGTGACGATCTCCGGGCGGCCCACCGCGACGAACAGCAGGTCCGCCGTGCGGGTCACCGCGCCGAGGTCGGGCGTGCGGGAGTGCGCGATCGTGACGGTCGCGTCGGCGGCGAGGAGCAGGGCCGCGAGAGGCTTGCCGACGATGTTCGAGCGGCCCACCACGACCGCGCGGCGTCCCGCGACGGGAATGTCGTAGAACGCGAGCATGCGCATGATGCCCTGCGGGGTGCAGGGCGGCAGCGCCTCCGCGCCCGTCCAGAGGCGGCCCACGCCCGTCGGGTGGAAGCCGTCCACGTCCTTGTCGGGCGAGATCGCCTCGATGACGCGGTTCGGGTCGACGTGCGCGGGAAGCGGGAGCTGCACGAGGATGCCGCTGGCGTCCTCGTCGGCGTTGAGGCGCTCCACGAGGTCGAGCAGTTCGGCCTCGGTGGTCTCCTCGGGAAGGGCGTGCACGGTGGAGTTCATGCCGATCTCGCGCGCCTTCCTGTCCTTGAGGCGGACGTAGCTCACCGAGCCGGGATCCTCGCCGAGGCGCACGACGTGCAGGTGCGGCGTGCGCGCGAGGCCATCCATGCGCGCGCGCGCGTCCGCGAGGATC
>NZ_KI912618.1:4576-15013 GCF_000519345.1 Deinococcus pimensis DSM 21231 | reverse complement strand
GGCGCGCCGCGCAGCTCACGCGCGGTCAAGCGTCCTCCCCGCCTTCCCCCGCGTCCGCCTCCCCGTCCGCGCTTCTCTCCTCACGCGGGGGCAGGGTGCGGGCGAGCCCGCCGAGCACGCCGTTCACGAAGCGGCCCGAGTCGTCGCCACCGAAGCGGCGCGCGAGCCGCACGGCGGACTCGATCACGACGCCGTGCGGCTGGTCGGTGTGCAGCAGTTCGAACGTGGCGAGCCTCATCACGTTGAGGTCCGTCTGCGCGAGCTGACCGAAGCTCCAGCCCTGGATGGTGCGGCGCAGCACGTCGTCGACGTTCTCCGCGTGCGCGGCGTAGCCCTCCACGAGGGACCGCCCGAAGATGAGGGCGTCCTCGCCGAGCGCGGCGTACGCCTCGTCACCGTCACGGGCCTCGCGCAGCGCGCGCTCCAGCGTCTCCGGGATGGGCTGCCCGCCCTGCGCGGACTCGAACAGCACGCGGAACGCGAACTCGCGCGCGGCGCGGCGGGTGTTGAGGGGGCCCTGCGCGTCTCTGCGGCGCGTCACTACGCCCCCCGGGGAAGCGTGAGGCCCTGCACGACGACGTTCACGGCGCGGACCTTCAGGCCCGTCATGAGCTCGACGTTCTCGGTGATGGCGCGCTGGACGTCCGCGCTGAGGTTCACGAGGTTGCGGCCGTACTCCACGTTGACGCCCACGTCGAAGGTGACGGCGCCCTCCTCGCGGGTGACCTTGAGGGACTTGGGGCGGCGCGCGGTGCGGGCGCCGCTGCCGCGCAGCACCTCGCCCACCTTGATGGGCGCGGTCGCGACTTCGAGGCCCTCGATGCGGTCGAGGGTGGTGCAGGCGATGTCGTAGAGGACGTTCTTGGAGATGTCGACTTCCATGGACCCTCCTGTGGTCAGGGGATGAGGCGGTGAATCGTGGGGCGTGCGCGCGTCAGCGGCCCGGCCCGGCATGCGGACCATTGTAGCCGCTCACGAAGAGGTGTCCGTGACGCCCCGCTCGCGCAGGAGCGCGTGGAGCGCCTCCTCGTTCAGGACGCTCACGCCGAGCTCCTCCGCGCGGGCGAGCTTGCTGCCCGCCTCCTCGCCCGCCACGACGAAGCTCGTCTTCTTCGTGACGCTGCCCGTGACGCGCGCGCCCGCGCGTTCGAGCAGGTCGCGGATCTCCTCGCGCGGACGCGACAGGGTGCCCGTCAGGACGAAGTTGAGGCCCGCGAGCTGCGTCCCGGCCTTCACGGCGGCGCTGCGCGTGTTCACGCCCGCCGCCTCGAGCCGGTCGATCAGGTCGATCATGCTGGGGTCGCGCAGGGCGCTCACGACGCTCCGCGCGATGGTCTCGCCCAGACCGGGAATGGCGGCGAGCTCCTCCTCGGTGGCGGCCATGACCGCGCGCAGGTCCGGGAAGTTCTTCTCCAGCGCCTGCGCGTTGCGCTCGCCCACGAAGCTGATGCCGAGCGCCGTGATGAGCCGCGCGAGCGGCCGGGTCCTGCTCTCCTCGATCTGCGCGAGGATCTTCGCGGCGCTCTTCTCCCCGAGGCGCTCCACGCCCGCGAGCGTGCCCGCGTCGAGACGGTAGAGGTCGGCGGCGTCCCGCACGAGGCCCTCCGCGTAGAGGATCTCCGTGATGCGCTCCCCGAGGCCGCGGATGTCCATCGCGCCGCGCGACACGTAGAAGCGCAGACGCTCGTACGCCTGCGCGGGGCACTTGGGGTTCGGGCAGACCGTGGCGGCGTCGCCCTCGGCGCGCACCGCCTCGTGGCCGCACTCCGGGCAGTGCGTGGGGTAGCGGTAGGGTTCGGCGCTCGCTGGGCGCAGTTCGGGCACGACGCGCAGGATCTCCGGGATGACGCCCCCGGACTTGTGCACCACGACCGTGTCGCCGACGCGCAGGTCCATGCGGCGGATGAAGTCCTCGTTGTGCAGCGTGGCGCGGCTCACGGTGCTGCCCTCGATGAGGCGCGGGGCGAGGTGCGCGAGCGGGTTGAGGCGGCCCGTGCGGCCCACGCTGATCGTGATGGCCTCCAGCGTGGTGAGGGCCTCCTCGGCGGGAAACTTGTACGCGATGGCCCACCTCGGCGCGCGGGACGTGAAGCCCGCCTCGGTCTGCGCGGCGAAGTCGTCGAGCTTGATGACGGTGCCGTCCGCGTCGAAGGGCAGCGTGGCGCGTCCCGAGGTCATCTCGTGATGGTACGCGGCGGCCTCCTCCGGACCGCGCACCCGGCGCGAGTACGCGCTCACCGGGAATCCGGCGGACTTGAGCCACTCCAGCAGCTCCCACTGCGTGCGGGCCGTGACGCCGTCACGCTTTCCGACCGCGTAGAACGCGGCCTCCAGTCGGCGTGAGGCGGTCACGCGGCTGTCCTTCTGCCGCAGCGCCCCGGCGGCGGCGTTGCGGGGGTTCTTGAGGGGCGGCTGGCCCGCCTCCTCCGCCTCCTCGTTCAGGCGCACGAATTCCGCGCGCGACAGGTACACCTCGCCGCGCACCTCCAGCTCGCCCCGGTGACCTTCCAGCGTGCGGGGGATGCCCGCGACGGTCAGCACGTTCGGGGTGACGTCCTCGCCGACGGTGCCGTTGCCGCGCGTGGCGGCCCACCGGAGTTCGCCGTCCACGTAGTAGAGGTTGACCGACAGGCCGTCGATCTTGAGCTCGCAGGTGTACGTGAAGTCCGTGCCGCCGCCCAGCGCGCGCGACAGGCGCTCCTGCCAGCCCGCGAGCTCGTCGTCGTCGAAGACGTTGTCGAGCGACGTCATCGGGGTGGGGTGGCGGATCGGCGCGAAGCTCGCGTTGGGGCTCCCGCCCACCTGCTGCGCGGGCGAGGAGGGCAGCGCGAGCTCCGGGTGCTCGGCCTCGATGGCGCGCGCCTCGCGGACGAGCGCGTCGTACTCCGCGTCGCTGATCTCGGGGTCGTCGAGCTCGTGGTAACGGCGGTTGTGGTACTCGATGAGGGAGATGAGTTCTGCGTAGCGCTCACGCGTCATGGCGCCACCATACCAGGGGCCGCCGCGCCCGGCGGGGGACCGTGAAGGCCGTCTCCGTGCTCCTCGCGTCCGGTGAGCCGTCGGTCAGCCACGCTTGTCAACCCTCTTAAGGAACGCTGTATACTGATCTTTGGGCATTTTCAACAGCGACAGGAACATCAAGGCGCAAACGCGCCCTGCGACCGTGCTGGCCGCCCTCCCAGGAGGAAGTCTTCATGACCAAGCTGAACAAGGTGATCGCCTTCGGTCTTCTCGCGCTCGGCGTCGCCAGCGCCCAGACGCCCGTGCGCGTCGGCATGGCCTACGACGCGGGCGGCAAGTTCGACCGCTCCTTCAACCAGAGCGCCTACGAGGGCTCGCAGCGCGCCGTCAAGGACTTCAAGGTCCAGACCAAGGACTTCGAGCCGACCGACCCCAGCCAGGTCGTGCAGGGCATCCAGTCCTTCGCGCAGGCCGGCTTCGACCTCACGATCGGCGTGGGCTTCAACAACAACGCGCCCATCACCACGGTCGCGAAGGCCAACCCCGACCTGAACTTCGCCCTGATCGACAGCGTCTCCGAGGCGCCGAACGTCCGCAACCTCACCTTCCGCGAGCAGGAGGGCAGCTACCTCGTGGGCTACCTCGCCGCGCTGAACAGCAGCACGGGCGTCGTGGGCTTCATCGGCGGCATGGACATCCCCCTCATCCACAAGTTCGAGGCGGGCTACAAGGCGGGCGCCAAGGCCGCGAACAAGAACGTCAAGATCATCGCGCAGTACGTGGGCACCACCCCCGACGCGTGGAACAACCCCGCCAAGGGCAAGGAGATCGCGTCCAGCATGAAGTCGCAGGGCGCCGACATCATCTACGCCGCCGCGGGCGCGTCCGGCAACGGCCTGATCGACTACATCAAGCAGACGCAGTGCCTCAAGGCCGCGCAGCTGCCCAAGGGCGTCACGTTCAAGAGCGACAACTTCAAGAACGTCGCCAAGAGCGCCAGCTACACCAAGGCCTGCGCGGGCAACAGCCGCCCGATGTTCTTCATCGGCGTGGACAGCAACCAGAACTACCTCGGGGACTTCGACAAGAACCCCAAGACCATGAACCACGGCCTGACCAGCATGCTCAAGCGCGTCGACGTGGCGGTCTACGAGACCATCAAGGCCGTCAACGCGGGCGCCTTCAAGGGCGGCACGCAGGAGTTCGGCCTGAAGGACAACGGCATCGCCTACGCCCTCGACCAGTACAACACGGCCCTCATCAGCAAGGCGCAGCAGGCGACCGTCGCGAAGGTCCGCGCGGACATCATCGCCGGCAAGATCAAGGTCCCCACGGACCGCTGAATCGCCGCGAACGAAGAACCCCCCGCCGTGGCGGGGGGTTCTTCGTTCCGGAGGTTCTTCAGGCGGCCAGCGCGACCGACACGAGGGCCAGCATGGGCGCCTCGGTGGAGGCGTGCTCGGGATGCCAGAACATCGACACCAGCCAGATCGCCACCGCGACCAGCACGGAAATCCGTACGATCATCCACGTCAATGCCCGCCCCGACGCTTTCATGTGCCCATGCTCCCGCGGGGACGTTTGGGCGGCTTGAGAGAGGCCCGCGCGGACCTTCAGCGGGTCTCGCGCGGGCCTTCACCTCCTCTTCGCAACTACGCGCTCGTCACGGTCGCCGGGACGGGCGTGGCGCGCGGCAGGCGCAGCAGGCGCGGCACGGCCTCCGTCGCGACGAGCACCAGCACCAGGTAACGCAGCGCCTCCACCACGCCCGTCTCGCGGATCTCGCGCGGGATCACCCGGAAGGCGAAGTACACCGCGAACACCAGCGCGAGCCCCACCACGGTGCCCAGCAGGCGCGGACCCCACGCCCGGTGCCCCTCGAAGGTGGTGCGCGTCAGCCAGAAGCCCGCCAGGAGGCCCATGCTCATCGACACGTACGCCACGCCGTCGAAGAGCTGCGCCGCGACGAGCGCGACCGCCGGGACCACGTACCGCCACACGCCCTCGGCCCTCGGCACGCGCACGGTCGCCGCGAGCGCCACGAACACCGCGCCCAGCGCGAGCCCGAGCAGCACGTCCGAGACGTAGTGCACGCCCAGCACCACCCGCGAGAGGCTCACGAGCAGCACCACCAGGGCCGCCACCGCCCAGAACACGCGCGAGCGCAGCGCGACCGCCGTGATGCCCCAGATGGTCGTGCTGATCTGCGCGTGCCCGCTCGGCAGGCCCGGCCCGCCCGCCGTGGCCCGAGCGGCCTCCGACGCGACGTCCGGGTTCACCACGAAGGGACGCGGCTCGTTGAAGACCGTCTTGAGCACCCCGTTCGTGAGCAGCGACAGCGCGAACCACACGCCGAAGTCACGCGCGCCACGCGGGTTGATCAGGAAGATGTAGAGCCCCATCAGGATGATGAAGGCGTAGTCGCTCCCGAGCTGCGTGACGGAGAGCCAGAAGCTCTGGGGACCGCCGAGGGCGGCCTGCAGGGATTGCACGAGATCCATGCGGCCATTGTGACAAAAGTGAGGGCGGGAGGAGCGGCACATGCCGACTCCGGCGGGCCGCGCGCCGGGCGCTACACTGACCTCATGACGGCACAGACGACCGCTGGAAACGCGACTCACCGCAGCGAGTACGCGATCGAGCTGCGCGGCATCACGAAGCAGTTCCCGCTGGTGCTCGCGAACGACAACATCAGCCTGAAGGTCCGCTGGGGCAGCGTGCACGCCCTCGTCGGGGAGAACGGCGCGGGCAAGAGCACCCTGATGAAGATCATCTACGGCATGCAGCCCCCCACCAGCGGCGAGATCGTCGTGGACGGCCAGCCGGTGAACCTGCACGACCCCAAGGACGCCATCCGCCTCGGGATCGGCATGGTGCACCAGCACTTCATGCTCGTCGACCCCCTCACCGTCACGGAGAACGTCATCCTCGGCTCGGAACCCACGGCGGGCGGCGCGATCGACTACCGCGGCGCGAGAAAACGCGTCGCGGAACTCATCAAACAGTTCAACTTCGACATCGACCCGGACGCCCGCATCGAGGACCTCCCGGTGGGCCTGCAGCAGAAGGTGGAGATCCTCAAGACGCTCTACCGCGGCGCGCGCATCCTGATCCTCGACGAGCCCACGGCGGTCCTCACGCCGCAGGAGACCGAGGAGCTCTTCGCGTTCCTCAAGGGGCAGTACGCGGCGGCGGGCAACTCCGTGATCTTCATCAGCCACAAGCTGCACGAGGTGCTGGAGATCAGCGACGAGATCAGCGTCATCCGCGACGGGAAGATGATCGGCTCCATCCCCACGGCGGGCGCCACGCCGCCCATCCTCGCGCGGATGATGGTGGGCCGCGACGTGGTGCTGTCCGTCGAGAAGGCCCCCGCGCGGCCCGGCGAGGTCGCGCTGGAGGTGCGGGACGTGAGCGTGCCCGGCGCGGCCGGGAAGCACGCGGTGGATCACGTGAGCTTCGACGTGCGCGCCGGTGAGATCGTCGGGATCGCGGGCGTGGAGGGCAACGGCCAGAGCGAGCTCGTGGAGGTCGTCACGGGCCTGCTGCGTCCATCGGGCGGCACGATCCGCTACGCCGGGCAGACCCTGACGAACCACACGGCGCGCGCGGTGAGCGCGGCGGGCGTGTCGCACGTGCCGGAGGACCGCAACGAGCGCGGTCTCGTGCTGGACATGAGCACCGCCGAGAACCTCATCCTCGGCGAGCACGACGACAAGCCCTTCGCGGGCCCGCTGGGACTGCTGGACCTGGAGCGCATCCAGCAGAACGCGCGAGAGCTCTCCGAACGGTACGACGTGCGTCCGCGCAGCACCAGCCTGCCCGCCGGGCAGTACTCGGGCGGGAACGCGCAGAAGCTCATCGTGGCCCGCGAGATGCGCAAGGGCCCCAAGATCCTCGTGGCGAGCCAGCCGACGCGCGGCGTGGACATCGGCGCGATCGAGTTCATCCACCGTCAGATCGTGGACGCGCGCGATCAGGGCCTCGCGGTGCTGCTGGTCTCCGCCGACCTCGGTGAGGTGATGAACCTCGCGGACCGCATCCTCGTGATGTTCGAGGGCAAGGTCGTCGGGGAGGTCGCCGCGCGCGACGCGACCGAGGAGAAGCTCGGACTGATGATGGCGGGTGTGACGCCGGGTCAATGAGTGGAGGGACGCGTCGACCTTCCAGGCCCGAACAGCCGGGACGGCCCGGCAGGCGAGGACCGAAGGCTGGACGGCCACCCACGAGGAAGCCCCGACCCATCCAGGGTCGGGGCTTCCTCACTCGTAGGAGTGGACTTCGGCCTCCGGGCCGCGTACGGACCGGGGCGGCCCGGTCCTCATGCCTGGAGCGGTGACGCGTCTCTGCACGCATGGGTGGCCGCGTACGGACCGGGGCGGCCCTGTCCTCATGCCTGGGGCGGTGGCGCGTCTCTCCGGGCCTCAGTCACTGCGCCGTCCGTTCGCGAGCGCGAGCAGGTTGAGCAGCTGCGCGAGCGCGATGGCGAACGCGGCGATGTACGTGAGGGCGGCGGCGGTGAGGACGCTGCGGGCGCCGTCCACCTCGCCGCGCGAGAGGTAGCCTCGCCCGGCGAGGTTCTGGAGGGCGCGGCGTGAGGCGTCGAACTCGACGGGGAGGGTGATGAGGTGGAAGAGCACGGCGCCCGCGAAGAGGATCACGCCGAGCCACAGCAGGCCGGAGAACTGCAGCAGGAGTCCGGCGAGCACGAGGATCGGGCCGAAGTTCGCGCCGATCATGAGGGGCGTGGCGAGCTGGGCGCGCAGGACGAGGGCGGGCATGCGGACCTTGTCCTGGATGGCGTGGCCGACCTCGTGCGCGGCGACGGCGGCGGCGGCGAGGCTGGGCACGCCGTAGTTCGTCTCGCTGAGCCGGACGACCTTGCGGATGGGGTCGTAGTGATCGGTGAGGCTGCCGGGCACCATCTCGACGGGAACGTGGGAGAGGCCGTTCTCGTCGAGGATCATGCGGGCGACCTGGGCGCCGGTGAGGTTGCGGGCGTTGCGGATGCGGGAGAACTTGCCGTAGGTGCTCGACAGGTAGCCCTGCACGAGCATGGACGCGAGGAGCAGGAGCAGGATCAGCGGGCCGTAAGGGCCCATGAACGAGAAGAAATCCATGTGGGTCCTCCGCCCTCAGGGTAGCGTCCGGGGGTGAGACGCCCGGGGGTCTCGACGACAATCGGGCGTCCCGCTGGGGACGCCCGAAGGGTGACTGGGGGTCAGATGTGGCCGGGGTCGTGCAGGACGGGGATGTCCTCGGTCCTGAAGCAGGCGATGGTGAAGCGCACGGCGGTGCGTTCCTCCTCCTCGAGGTCGAGCTTCACGAAGGCCGGCTGGGTGTTGAGGTCGAGCTGGTCGGGGACGATGTAGCCCCGGGCGATGGCGATGGCCTTGACGGCCTGGTTGACGGCGGCGGGACCGATGGCTTGGACTTCAACTTCACCTTGAGTGCGAAGCAAAGCGGCGATCGCCCCGGCGACGGCGTTTGGGCGGGATTTGCCGGACACGCGCAACGTTTCCACATTTACCTCCGAGACGAAGACACCGCTTGACGCTCCAGTGTAGGACGCGCCTCTTCATGAAGTCAATCTGGATTCTCATACGCGAGTCAGATTCACGATTCTAAATCGAGAAAGAACAAGCGTTTGGTAGTATATACAGCCTCTCAGCGATATTTCCGGGGTCTTCATGTATACTCTTGCAATCGTGTAGACGATACGCAAAGGAGAGGTGGAGCATGACCCGACGACCCGACCTGGCCCCACGAGAGAGCCTCTACCGACAAGCCGAGCGCGAACGGCTCGAACCCTCCTTCCCCGGCATGTTCGACGAGCTCGGCCACGACGCCTGCGGCATCATCGCCAACATCCGCAAGACGGGCGAGGCCACTCACGGCAACGTCGGACGCACGCTGGAAGCGCTCTCACGCATGGCCCACCGCAGCGGCGAGGTGCGCGGCGAGGGCGACGGCTGCGGCATCCAGACGGACATCCCCCGCAGGCTCTGGCGCCGCCTCCTCGACGAGGCGTCCCTCGACGGGCAGGCCGCCTACTCCCCGAACTTCTGCGTCGGCCACTTCTTCGTCCCGCAGGGACACAATCCCCGCGAGCTCCTCGACGCGATCCGCGCCGCCTCCGGACGCTACGGCCTGCAGGTCCTGCACGAGCGTCACGGCGCCGTCTACTCCCGCGCGCTCGGGCCCGTCGCGCGCCTCAGCGAACCCGTCTTCGTGCAGGTCGCCGCGCTCGTCGGCGGCGACACCATGCGGGGGCGCGAGGGCACCCTCTTCGAGCTCGCCCTCGAACTCGAACGCGCCCACCGCGTCCACGTGGTCAGCCTGTCGAGCGCGAGCGTCGTCTACAAGGTCCGCGGCAGCGCCGAGATCCTGGGGCGCTACTACCCGGACCTCAGCCACCCCGACTACCTCAGCGTCTGCTCCATCGGGCACAACCGCTACTCCACCAACACGCTCAGCACCTTCGAGCAGGTCCAGCCCTTCACGCTCCTCGCGCACAACGGCGAGATCAACACCATCGAACGCCTGCGCAAGGAAGGCCTGCAGCTCGGCGTGCCCCTCACGGGCGGCAGCGACTCGCAGGACCTCAACCGCGTCCTGTCCGGCTACCTCTACGACCACGGCCTGAGCCTCCTCGAGGCGGTCGAGAGCGTGTTCCCGCCCGTCCTGAGCGAGGTGCGCGCCTTCAGCAGCAGCCTGCAGGACGCCTACCTCGGCCTGCGCGCCGCCGGCGGTCCCCTCGCGCAGGGCCCCGCCGCGATCATCGCCCGCGCGGGCACCGAGTGCGTCTTCAGCGTCGACGCGCTCGGCCTGCGCCCCCTGTGGTTCGGCGAGACGGAGAAGGAGTACTTCTGGTCGTCCGAGCGCGGCGTCATCCCGCTCGGCAGCATGGTCCGCGACCCCGCGCCCTTCTCGCCCGGCGAGAAGATGGTCGCCTGCCTCGGCGACAACGTCGTGCGTCTCCACGCCAACGAGAACGTCCAGCGTCTCGTGCTGGAGCGCGTGCACGGCAAGAGCGCGGGCCTCGACGGGGCGCGCGTGCGGCTCGAAGGGCCCGGCGGCGACGTCGCGGAGGCCGACCTGCCCGAGCTGCCCCAGAACGTGCGCGTCGCGTTCGGCTGGGACCGCTGGGACGAGGAGTACGTCAAGAACCTCGCCGAGAAGGGCGCCGAGCCCATCGCCAGCCTCGGCTTCGACGGTCAGCTGCCCGCCCTGCGCGCGGAGAAGCCCAACCTCGCGGAGTTCTTCAAGGAGACGGTCGCGGTCGTCACGAACCCCGCCATCGACCGGGAACGCGAGATCGAGCACTTCAGCACCCGCGTCCTCGTCGGGCGGCGCCCCCTGCCCGGCTCCAGCGACGGGCACAGCGTGGAGCTCCTCACGCCCGTCCTCGCGACGAGCGCGAGCGTCGCGCGCGGGCACCGCACCCTCACGCTCGCGGAACTGCGGGGGCGGTTC
>NZ_KI912618.1:3838-4476 GCF_000519345.1 Deinococcus pimensis DSM 21231 | reverse complement strand
GGCGGACGGCGGCCTCAAGAGCGCCCTCGACGTGGCCCGCATGGTCGCGCTCGGCGCGGACCGCGTGGGCTTCGGGACGCTGAGCATGGTCGCGATCGGCTGCACCATCTGCCGCGGCTGTCAGCTCGACACCTGCCACGTCGGCATCACCACGCAGGTCGAGACGGAGGCCGAGGCGAAGGCGCACGGCTTCAAGCGCTTCGTGCCGCGCGACCTGCCCGTGGAGGTGGAGCGCCTCACGCGCTTCTTCACGGGCCTCGCGCAGGAACTGCGCGTCACGCTCGCGAACCTCGGGCTGGGCAGCCTGCGCGAGCTGCGCGGCCGCACGGACCTCCTCACGGCCACCTCCTCCTCGCTCGACCTCGCGGAGCTCCTCTCGCCCGCCCCCACCCCGGAGGGCTGGGAGCGGCTGGGGCGGCGCGTCATCCACCGCCCGCTGAACTCCACCACCCGCATGCTGAGCGAGTGGATCGGCGAGGCGCTCGACGAGGACGAGGTCATCTACCGCGACGGTCCCGTCCTGTCCGCCGACCGCGCGCTCGGCACGCACACCGTCGGGACGCTGCAGCGCGGCAAGACGGGCGGGCCGCAGCGGGTGAAGCTGCACTTCGACGCGGGCAGCATCCCCGGCAACGGCC
>NZ_KI912618.1:0-3738 GCF_000519345.1 Deinococcus pimensis DSM 21231 | reverse complement strand
CATCACGGTCCTCAAGGGCCGCAACCATCAGGGCGAACGCGTGGACGGCAGCGTCGGCAAGAGCTTCGCGTACGGCGCGATCGGCGGGCGCTTCCTCGTGCAGGGCAACGCCGACAGCCGCTTCTGCGTCCGGCTCTCCGGCGCGGACGTCGTGCTCGGCGGGGAGCTGCGCGGACGCGTCGAGGACGACCTCGGCATGCTCGCCACGCGCGCCAACGCCAAGGGCTACGCCTTCGAGTACATGACGGGCGGGCGCGCCATCGTCGTGGGCGACGCGGGCCCGTGGATCTGCTCGGGCATGTCGGGCGGCGTGGTGTACCTGCGTCACGCGCCCGAACTCGGCCTCGACGACGCGGCCCTCAGGCGGCGCCTCGCCAAGGGCGCGAACGTGGTGGTGCTGCCGCTGAGCGCGCAGGGCGTCACGGACGTCCGCGAGCTTCTCGGGGACTACCATCAGGCGCTCGTGAAGAGCGAGCAGCCCTCGGCGGCGCGGCGCATCGCGGAACTCCTCGTGGATCCCGCCTCGCACTTCCGGATGGTGCTGCCCGTCGCGCAGCAGGTGGACCCCGGCGTCAGCACGGAGTGAGCCGAGGTGCACCGGGAAGCCAGCCCACGAGACGTGGGCTGGCTTCCTGCTCGTGAACGGGTCGAGGGACGCGTGGAGCCCACCGGGCCTACACTGCCCTCATGGACGAGCTCAAGGCGGTGGAGGACGTGAACGCCCGCTGGAACCGCGCGTACCGGGAGCGGGACGCAGGCGCGCTGGAGGACGTGTTCGCGCCCGACTGGGTGGGGGTGCTGCCCGACATGACGGTCGTGCCGCGCGCGGAGATGCTCGAACGGGCCGTGACGAACCCGCCCGCCACGCTGACCTTCACGGACGAGGTGACGCGCGTCTTCGGGGACACGGCGACGGTGCACGGCCTGCTGACCATCTCCGGGGACGAGGGGGAGCGGCGGCAACGCTACCTGCGGGTGTTCACGCGCCGGGGCGGGCGCTGGTGGGCGGTGCTCGCGCAGGTCATGGTCCTTCCCTGACGAGTTCGCGCACGTGCCCGAGCGCGGCGAGGCCCGCGCGGACGTAGGCCTCCCCGTCCCGCTCGTGCCCGAAGGTGAGGTCCGCGAGGGCGCGGCAGAGCGCGAGGTACGCCGTGCGTGCGCGTGTCCGGACGTCCACCCCGCCGTACGCTCCGAGGGCCGCGTCCAGCAGCGCCGCGCCGCCCCAGTGGACGAGCCCGGCGAGGTCCCGCGCGGGGTCCCCGACGGCGGTGTCCGCCCAGTCGATGACGCCCGTGATCCGCCCGGCCACGTCCAGCATGACGTGCTCGGCGGCGAGGTCGCCATGCAGCAGGGCGGGCGGCCCGACGAACGGCGCGGGCGACGCGTCGAGGACGCCTCGCCAGAAGGTCGCGTCACCCCGCGGCACGTCCCCGCGCTCCACGGCGAGGGCGAGGTCCGAGAGCGCTTCTTCGGTCCATTCGGACAGGTCGCCGTCCTCCACCTCCAGCCCGAGCGCGTGGGCCCGCGCCTGGTCCTGACCGTGCAGGACCCGCAGGAACGCGCCGAGCGTCTCACCTACCGCCGACACGTCGAGCGGCGCGTCCCACCTCAGCGCGGGCACGCCCGAAAGCCTCGTCGAGCCGAGGAACGGGCGCGCGAACACTCCGGAGGGACGCCCCACGTACCGGGGCGTGGGCACGTCGAGCGGAAGGCGCGCCGCGAGCCACGCCAGCAGGCGGGCTTCCCGTTGCAGACCCCGCGCCGCCTCCTCGTCGCCGGGGAAGCGGAACACCAGATCGTCCCCGACGGCGAACGCCGCACTGTCCAGCCCCTCCCCGAGCGGCGCGACCGGCAGGGCGGCGAGTTGCGGGAACTGCGCCCGGATCGAGTGTCGGGCGACACGAACAGACGCGGGGGCCATGCGATCAGGGTAGTTCAGGCAGCACCTCCACAGAAGGGCGCGAGGTCATGACGTGAGGGCGTACGAGCGCGCCCATGCTCCGGGCAAATTCCGCGTCGTGTCATCCTCGTGCCGAGGCGCTTCCGGCGTCGGACACGAGCACGGCCAGACCGAGGGGCCATCGTGGACGTTCGGACCAGGAATATTGCGTCTCACGCACCCGCGACGAGCGGAATTCAGGAGAGAATCAGGCGTTGTCTTTGAGTATCTGATATGAAATCCGTATTTTCTGCCTCGCTCGCACTTGCCACCAACGCGGCAATGGACGCCACGAACGCTCTTCCCGCACCGAATCCCTCCCTCGTCGGGGGCGCCCGCTGGAAGAGCGAGGAAGTCAGGGTGTTCAGCGCCAACGTGGGCAACGTCGAGTTCTGGCGCGCGTCCTCCCGTCAGAACAAATACAAGTTCGACGGGCGAGGGTACCGGAGCCTGCGCAAAGCCATTGAAGCGCGCAACCCGCACGTGATCGCCCTTCAGGAGGACGGCGCGGGCTGCGCGGGGACGAAGAGGCTGGCCCGCGAACTCGGCTACGATTACCTGTCGGACTCCTACGCGGGGTACGAGTGCCTGGCGTACCCGAAGAACTGGCAGGTCTTGCGCTCCACCACATTCACGGCGAACGCCGTGGACACCGGCGGAGTCATGGCGCTGTTCAGGACGCCATCGGGAAGACAGGTGAGCGTCGTGAACGCTCACCTCGCGAGCGCGACGAGCCGCACGAACGGTTCCCGCAAGAACATCCGGGAGCGTCAGCTTCAGGACGCGCACGCGCTCCTGGAGGCCTGGCGACGGGAGTTCGGAACGGTACCCGCCCTGCTGGTGGGCGACATGAACGGGCATCTGCCCGGCATTCTCCCGAGTGACTGGACCGTCGTGTCCCAGCCGCACAAGTCCACCACTATCTACGGGTGGACCATCGACTGGATGGCCGTGAACGGTTCGGTCGTCGGGATCGCGGGTGATCCCATCCCCCTCCCGTGGCCGATGGACCATCAGGCTCTGTTCGGCAGCTTCTCGCTGCTGGACTCGCCATAGACAAGTCGATGCAGCGCCCCGCGAGCCGTGTGCTCCGGGGCGCTCTCCTGACCTCCGTGGGGACTACTCCTCCCGCGCGAGCCTCGTCATGAACTCCACCCCGAAGCGAATGCCGTTCTCGAAGTCCCGCACGAGGACGTTCTCGTTCGGGGCGTGCACGCGCCCGCCCACGTTGCCGATGCCGACCGCCACGACGGGCACGCCGACGTGCTCGTTGAAGGGGTGCATGGGGCCGCTCCCGCCCGACGAGGGATGCAGGACGGGCTCCATGCCGTATACCTCGCGCGCCGCGTCCACCGCGAGCCGCACGAAGGGACTCGCGAGGTCGCTGCGCGCCGGGTGCTCGTGCGATTCGAGCTCCACGACCTCCACGTCCCCGAGACCGTGCCGGTCGAGGTGAGCGCGCAGGAGCGCCACGACCCGCGCGGGGTCCTGGTCCGGAACGAGACGGAAGTCGAGCTTCACGAAGCCGTCGGCGGGCAGCACGGTCTTGCTGCCCGCGCCCTCGTAGCCGCCGTGGAAGCCGTTGACGTTCACGACGGGCTCCAGCGCGAGCCGCCGGTAGAACTCCGCGCCCGACGCGCCCCCCAGGAAGGAGCGGATGCCGTAGGCCTCGCGCAGCGCGTCCGACTCGTCGGGGATGCCCGCGACCGCGTCGAGGTCCGCCTGCGACGGCGCGCGCACGTCGTCGTGGAAGCCGTCGATGGTGACGCGGCCCGACTCGTCGCGCAGGCTCGCCACGG
>NZ_KI912617.1:172747-173366 GCF_000519345.1 Deinococcus pimensis DSM 21231 | reverse complement strand
GACGCCCGCGCCGGGCGCGAGCGGCTGGAACTCCAGCGCCTGCGCCGCGCACAGCACCTCCACGGCGAGGACGCCCGCCGTGTTCTCCACGACGTCGCGCAGCTTGCGCGCCGCGTGCGCGCCCATGCTGACGTGATCCTCCTGGTTCGCGCTCGTCGGGATGCTGTCCACGCTCGCGGGGTGCGAGAGGACCTTGTTCTCGCTGACGAGCGCGGCGGCGGTGTACTGCGCGATCATCAGGCCCGAGTTGAGCCCGCCGTGGGACGTCAGGAACGCCGGGAGGCCCGAGAGGGCCGGGTTGAGCAGCTGCTCGCAGCGCCGCTCGCTGATCGAGGCGAGCTCAGCGACCGCCACGGTCAGCGCGTCCGCCGCGAGCGCGAGGGGCTGACCGTGGAAGTTCCCGCCGGAGATGACCTCGCCCGTGTCGGGGAAGATCAGGGGGTTGTCCGTGACGCTCGCGAACTCCACCGCGAGGACGCCCTCCACGTGCGCGAGCACGTCGGCGGTCGCGCCGTGCACCTGCGGCGCGGCGCGCAGGCTGTACGCGTCCTGCACCCGCCCGCAGTCCGCGTGAGACGGCGCGATCTGGCTGTCCGCCAGGAACGAGCGCACCTGCGCC
>NZ_KI912617.1:172434-172647 GCF_000519345.1 Deinococcus pimensis DSM 21231 | reverse complement strand
CGTAGGCCCCGCGGCCCTCGGTGGGCGGCACGTGCAGCAGCAGGGTCGGCACGAGGGTGAGGGGAACGCGGTCCCGCAGGAGCCGCACGGCCTCCAGCATGCGGCGTTCGGAGGCGAAGTCGAGGCCGTAGCCGCTCTTGACCTCCACGGTCGTCGCGCCGCTCGCGGCGAGCGCGCGCAGGCGCGGCAACGCGAGGTCCGCGAGCTCCCCCA
>NZ_KI912617.1:170481-172334 GCF_000519345.1 Deinococcus pimensis DSM 21231 | reverse complement strand
TGGGGCGGTCGGCGCCCCGGGGTTCGCGCGGTCGGCCTGCGCGCCGCCCAGGTCGCGGACCTCCAGCGTCTCGCGGCCCACCGTGTCCGAGAAGGTCCGCGTCTCCGAGACGGCGCGCTTGCCGATCTCGACCTCCTCCGCGACGTACGCCTGCTTGCGCACGTTCGCGCGCTCGGCCTCCAGGTCGATGCGCAGCGTCTCGCTGCCCGCGCCGAGGGTCACATTGCCCTCCACGGGACGGCCGCCCTCCACGGGACGGCGCTCGATGACGGCCTCGTCGTGCGAGAGGTCCACGTTCACGTTCTGCTCGCGGGTCTCGACGTGCTTGCCGATCTCCACGCTGCCCGCCACCGCGCGGCGCTTGTTCACCACGAGGCGTTCCTCGAGCAGCTGGAGGCGCTGGGGCGTCGCGAAGAGCGGGTCGGGCGTCCCCGCGCTCCCGGTGTCCACGGGCGCGGCGAAGTCACCGCGGCGCAGCGCGGCGTCGTCGGCGGCGCGGTTCTCCTCGGTGACCTCCTCGCCGCGGTGGTAGGGGCGCATCTCGGAGACGTCGTCGCGTGAGAGGGTGTCGAAGTACACCTCGTGGTCGCCGATGCGGGCGAGCCCGACCGGCACGAGGACGAGCTTGTTCGAGAGGAAGCCGCCCACGTCGACGACGAGGTAGCGCACGCGCAGGCTCGTCTCGTCGACGAGGGCGTCACGTACGGCGCCCACGCGCTGGCCGTCGGCGGCGAAGGCCGGGCTGCCCGTGGGGTCGTAGGTCGTCTCGGCGGGATCGAGCGAGACGTCGGATAGCAGCAGGAGTCGCGGCACGTCGGGGTCCTTTCCGGGGTCCCGCCGCGGTCCACGCGGGACCGGGCGGCAGGACCGCTCGCGGTTATTGTGGGTTGCGCTTCACACAGGTCCCTGTGAGGGAAGCGAAGAACCTTCAGATTCCACCCTTCGCTTCAGACCACGTGAAGAACCTCGCGGGACGCCGTTGTGAACACGTTTCACGCGCGTTCATCCTTGAGGATTCCTCCACCTCGTTCTGGTGGGATGCTCATGCCCTCTGGGCACTATGACGGCATGCCCTCGACCCCTGCTCGCTGCCCCAAGTGCGGTTCCGCCCACGTCGACGTCGTCTCGCGCCGCTCCCCGCTCGGTGACCGCTACGAGGTGGCCGCCTGCCGCTGGTGCACCTACGAGGAGCCGCTGGGCGTGACGCGGGACCTCTCGGGTCTGTCCTCCATGACGGCGCGTCCGCAGGGCGGGCTGGGCGGCGCGGCGGGTCGAACCCGCTGAAGCACGAACGAGGACGAGCCTGGAAAGTTCGATCTTTCCGGGCTCGTCCGTCTTCCGCGTCGTGGGACGCGACGCCGCGCGTGAGGTGGGGAGGGAAGGCCGCTCAGTCGAGGCCCGCGCGCCAGTCCTCGGCGCGCCAGTCGGGAATGAGCGGCGCCGTGGCCCGCTCGTCCTCGGCCTCGCGCAGCAGGGCCCAGGTGCCGGCGACGATGAGCACGATCAGGAGGAGGAGCATCAGCGCGGCGGTTTCCATGCCTCCAGGGTAGGGTGGGCGCGAACCCGCGTCGTGTACGCCGAATAAACGCTCCGCCCGCGAGGGCTTTATCCGGGTCTTCAGGGTGGCTTGATCGTGGGCGCCCCGGCACGAAGCGTGTTCAGGACGCGAGAAAGTTCACGGCGTACGGACCTCGCGGACGTGGACGGTCAGGGTGGCGTCCTCCTGACGGGCCACGCACACGTAGCCCGGGCGGCGCGTGCGTCCGTCGTGCGGGCCTTCCAGGGCGCCGCGCACCACGAAGGTCGCGTCGGGGTGCGCGAACACGAAGGGCCGCCCCGAGGGGCGCGGCGCG
>NZ_KI912617.1:170235-170381 GCF_000519345.1 Deinococcus pimensis DSM 21231 | reverse complement strand
CTCGCGCGGGTGCTGCTCGACGCCGCCGACGGTCTCTCCGAGCGGCTCGGCTGGCGGCCATAGGAAGGGGGAGCGCGGTCCACGCGCTCCCCCCGACTTCAACCCCGCTCAGCGGCGGTTGTTGCCGCCCTTCTTCTGGTTCTGGT
>NZ_KI912617.1:166680-170135 GCF_000519345.1 Deinococcus pimensis DSM 21231 | reverse complement strand
CCCCGCGCGGCGCGGCGCGCCGCTGCCTCGACGGGTGCGGGGTCGCGGACGCCTGCGAGTACTACGCGCCGCGCGTCTACCTCACCACGGAGGCCACGTGGCCCGCGAGCGTCATCTCCGCCGACCGCTCGCTGGAGGCACGCGAGGAGGCCCTGCGGGAAGGTCCCTACGGGCGCTGCGTCTACCACGCCGGGAACGACGTCGTCGACCATCAGGTGCTCGCGCTCGACTTCGAGGGCGGCGCGGGCGGCACCCTCACCGTGCACGGCCACTCCGCCCGCGAGGGCCGCACCGTGCGCGTCGACGGGACGCGTGCCACGCTGCGCGCCACCTTCACCGCCGAACGGCAGGAGATCACCGTCGAGGACCACGACGTGTCCGGCTTCCGCCACGGCGGCTACGAGGAACGCGTGTCGCTGCGCGAGGTGCCCGGCATGGCCGGACGCGGCCACGGCGGCGGCGACGACGGCCTCACCCTCGCCTTCGTGGACGCGGTCCGTGCCGGCCTCCCGCTGCCCCTGCACGAGGAGGTCGAGAGCCACGTCCTCGCCTTCGCCGCCGAACGCGCGAGGCGCGAGGGCCGCGTCGTCCACCTCCGAGAATTCCGACCCTGATTCCAAGAAGGAGCACACCATGACCCTCAAGCTCAGCCCCTACCGCAACGAACCCCTCACCGACTTCAGCGTCCCCGCGAACCGCCAGGCCTACCAGGACGCCCTCCAGAAGATGCGCGCCACGGTCGGCCGCACCTACCCCCTCGTGATCGGCGGGCGCCGCATCGAGACGGACGACACCATCGCGAGCGTCAACCCCGCCCGCAAGGACGAGGTCATCGGGTACACCGCGAAGGCCAACCGCGAGCACGCCGAGCTCGCGCTGGAGGTCGGCTGGAAGGCCTGGGAGGACTGGCGCACCTGGGACATGGACGCCCGCGCCCGCATCCTCGTGAAGGCCGCCGCCCTCATGCGCCGCCGCAAGCACGAGTTCAGCGCCATGATGACCCTGGAGGCCGGGAAGAACTTCGCCGAGGCCGACGCCGACACCGCCGAGGCCATCGACTTCCTGGAGTACTACGCCCGCCAGAGCCTCAAGTACGCCGGGGCGGGCGAGACGTACGACTTCCCCGGCGAGGAGAACCGCCTGCACCACATCCCGCTCGGGGTGGGCGTCTCCATCAGCCCCTGGAACTTCCCCCTCGCGATCTTCACGGGCATGCTCGCCGCGCCCATCGTGGTCGGCAACTGCGTCATCGCCAAACCCGCCGAGGACACCGGCATCATCGCCGCGATGGTCGTGGACCTCATGCACGAGGCGGGCCTCCCCGAGGGCGTCCTGACGTACCTGCCTGGCCTCGGCGAGGAGGTCGGCGACTACCTCGTGAAGCACGCCCGCACCCGCTTCGTGACCTTCACGGGCTCCCGTCAGGTCGGCCTGATGATCAACGAGAACGCCGCGAAGGTCCAGCCCGGCCAGCGCTGGATCAAGCGCGTCGTGCTGGAGATGGGCGGCAAGGACGCCCTCATCGTCGACGAGACCGCCGACCTCGACGAGGCCGCCGCGGCCGCCGTCGCGAGCGCCTTCGGCTTCGCCGGGCAGAAGTGCTCCGCCATGAGCCGCCTCATCGTCGTCGACAGCGTCCACGACGAACTCGTGCGGCTCGTCGTGGAGAAGACCGAGAAGCTCACCGTCGGCTCCGGCGAGCAGGACTGCAACGTCACGCCCCTCGTGAACGACGAGAGCTTCGAGAAGGTCACGCGCTACATGGAGTACGGCAGGCAGGAGGGCAAGCTCCTCACGGGCGGCAGCACGGACGGCTCGGTCGGGCACTTCGCGCAGCCCACCATCTTCGACGACGTGCAGCCCGGCGCGCGCGTCGCGCAGGACGAGATCTTCGGGCCCGTCGTGGCGGTCATCCGCGCGCAGGACTTCGACGACGCGCTGCGCATCGCGAACAACACCGAGTACGGCCTCACGGGCGGCGTGTTCACGAAGAAGCGCGAACGCATCGAACGCGCCCGCCGCGACTTCCAGGTCGGCAACCTCTACGTGAACCGCAAGATCACCGGCGCGCTCGTGGGCGTCCAGCCCTTCGGCGGCTTCAACATGAGCGGCACCGACAGCAAGGCGGGCGGCCCGAACTACCTGGAGTATTTCCTCCAGCTCAAGACGGTCGCCGAGCGTTTCTGAACCCGGCCTGAGGGCACAGGCCCCGCTCCACCGGGAGCGGGGCCTGTGCCGTTCCCCGCGCGTCATCCCCGGATCACGCCTGCTTTCCTACGCTGACCTCATCAGGGTGGCCCGCATCACACCGCCGCCCACGGGAGCTTCAGCATGACCGACCACGCCGACCAAAGAGCCGCCCGCCTGACGCGCCGGGCCCTGACGTTCACCCTCGGAGCCCTGCTCTCCCTCGGCGCCGCGCATGCCGACGGGTCCCTCTCCGCCCGCGACGCCCTCATCCGCGACTACGTCACCGCCAACCACGGCACCGTGCCGCTCTCGCAGGCCACGCGCGGCGTCCACGACATCACCCTGGAGATCCACGAGATCACCACCGAGATCTCGCCCGGCGTGAAGGTCACCCAGTGGGCCTTCGCGCTGCCCGGACAGAAGCCCAGCGTGCCCGGCCCGGAACTGCACGTCCGCGTCGGCGAGCACGTCCGCATCACCTTCCGCAACACGCACACCCAGCCTCACGCCATTCACCTGCACGGCATCACCAGCCTCGCGCAGGAGATGGACGGCGTGCCCCACACCAGCCACGAGGTCCTGCCGGGGCAGAGCTTCACGTACGAGTTCGTCGCGACGGAGCCCGGCACGCACGCCTACCACTGCCACTTCCAGACGAACGTCCACCTCGACATGGGCATGTACGGCGCCCTCGTCGTGGACCCGCCCGAGGGCACGCGCGAGCCCTGGACGAAGGAGCACACCCTCATCCTCGACGAGTGGGACAGCCGGCAGGACCCGAACGCCGCGACGCACGACGTCCACCCGGACCTCTTCCTCGTGAACGGACGGACCTTCCCGCTCATTCCCGACGTGAACGTCCCGAAGGGCGAGACGCACCTGCTGCGCCTGATCAACCTCGGCTCGGAGCCGCACAGCATGCACCTGCACGGCAACGACTTCCTCGTGATCGCCAAGGACGGCCACGACCTGCCCCTGCCGTACCGCGCCGACACCCTCCCGATCCTGCCGGGCGAGCGCTACGACCTGCTCGTCACGGGCCGCGACGGCGCCTTCCCCTTCCACGACCACAACACCAGCGAGAACACCAACCGCGGCGTCTACCCCGGCGGGATGCACCTCCTCGTGACGGGCAGTCCCGCCCTGAAGGCCGACGGGACGCCCGACCTCACGTCGCCCGCCGGGCACGACCACGCGGGCATGACGGACATGGCGGGCACGAGCACGGCGCCCGTCACGACCACCGCGCCCGCCGTCACCCCGCC
>NZ_KI912617.1:164737-166580 GCF_000519345.1 Deinococcus pimensis DSM 21231 | reverse complement strand
CAGCGTGCCCAGCACGAGGGCGAGCGCCGTGGAGACAAGCGCGATCCACGCGCCCAGCAGCAGCGAGGGCAGGAACTGCGGCGAGCCCAGCGCCTCCCGGTACGCGCGCCACGTGGGGCCGCCCGCGTCTTCCGCGCCCGTGAGGAGCCCCACGCTCTGCAGCAGGGCCAGCACCAGCCCGCCCCCGAACAGTCCCACCGTCACGAGCAGCGCGGGCAGCAGGGGCAGGGCGGCGCGCCTCATCGGGCCAGGAAGTCCCGGAAGCCGTCCTGCACGCGCCTGTCGTACTCGGCGTTCACGTCGCCGAAGGCGTTCTTCGCCAGCACCGCCGGGTCGAGCGTGTACGGCCCCGCCTTGAGGGTGGCCTTCACCTTCGCCGCGAAGGCCGCGTTCACCCTGGAGGGGTCCACGGCGAGCCCGTCGCCCCAGCCCTTCGGGTCGAGCTTGCGCAGCTGCATCGCGGGGTCGAGCAGCAGGTTCGCGAGGACCAGCGCGCCCGCCTTGCGGCCCGAGTTGTAGGGAATCGCGACGTAGTGGTAGTCCGCGACGGTGCCCGCGTCGAAGAGGTACACCCGCGCCGTCCTCGGCAGCAGACCCCTGTTCACCTCGGGCGCGATGCCGGAGACGTTCTGCACGAACGCGAAGTCCACCTCGCCGTTCGCGAGGAGCTGGTACTGCTGCGCGATGTCCGCCGGGAAGGTCTTCCCGCCGCGCCACAGGTTCGGGCGCAGGTCCGCGAGGTACGACCACAGCTTCGGCGACTCGCGCTTCCACACGGCCTCACTGAAGCCGCCCTGGAAGACCTTCGGGCCGCCCGCGAGCTCGAAGAGCGCCTGCCGCAGGAAGCGGTTGCCGTAGAACGCGGGGGGCGCCACGAAGGTGAAGCGGCCCGGATGCGCCTTCGCCCACGCCGCGAGCTCCCCGAAGCTGCGCGGCAGGTCCTTGTCCTTCACGCGGGCGCTGTCGTACACGTACTGCCACTGCGTGCTGCCCCAGGGGGACTCCGCGCCCGCGACGCGCTCGCCGAAGTCGTTGCGCACCGCCGGGCTCTGCCAGTTCACGAACCTCGCGTTGGGGAGCTTCTCCGCCCAGTTCGTGAAGAGCAGCTTGCCCTGCTTGGCGGTGCGGAAGTTCTCCCCGTTGATCCAGATGAGGTCCACGCTGCCGTTCGCGTTCCGGCCCGCCGTCTTCTCCCCGAGGACCTTGTTCACGGCCTGCACGGTGTCCGTGACGGGCACGCGCTTCAGCGTCACCCCGAGGGTCTTCAGGCGCGGCGCGACGACCGTGTCCACGTACGTGTTGATGTTCTCCGAGCCGCCCCACATGTAGAAGTTCACCGTCTGCCCGCGCGCCTCCGAGAGGACCTGGTTCCACGTCATCTTCGGGAAGTCCGTGTCCACCCTCGCGGCGAGCGAGCCGGAGAGCGCGGAGGCGAGGGTCAGGGCGGCCAGTCGGCGGGGGTGCGTCATGCGGTTCCTTTCAGGACGAGCGCGCGGCGCGACTCCACGCGCTCACGGAGCAGGGGGAAGTCCGGGTCGATGTCGAAGCGGTAGCCGTCCCAGAAGCCGTCCCGGTCGGGCAGGTAGCGGCGCGGCGCGGGCAGGTCCCCCGCGAGCGCGCGGGCCTTCATGAGGCGGCGCAGACGCACACGCAGCACGTCCGGCGCGGCCTCCGCCACCTCGGACGCGGGCACGGGCGGCAGCACGTGCAGGCCCACGGGCTCGCCGTAGCGCAGCGTGGGGGAGAAGGGATGCTCCCAGACGCGGTGCGTGCCGGTCAGCACGACCGGCAGCAGCGGAGCGCCGAGCGCGCGGGCCAGCGCGAACGGCCCGCGCTGGAAGTC
>NZ_KI912617.1:164509-164637 GCF_000519345.1 Deinococcus pimensis DSM 21231 | reverse complement strand
GCCGCCCACGATGAGGGTCAGCAGGTACTCGCCCCACGACACGAGGAACGCGAGGAGCGCCGCGACGAGCGCGCCCGGCAGCAGCGTGGGGAGCGTCACCCGCCACCACGTCCGCGCGGGGGACGCGC
>NZ_KI912617.1:161758-164409 GCF_000519345.1 Deinococcus pimensis DSM 21231 | reverse complement strand
CCCAGCACCGCCGCGTGCTCCGCGCGGCCGTCCGCGTGACGGTACGAGCGGACGAAGCCCAGCGAGTCGTCGTCCGTGCGCAGGAAGCGCAGCGACCCCTGCTGCAGCGCGAGCGTCTCGCGCCGCACGCGGATGAGCGCGCGCACGTCCCCGCGCAGCGTGAGGTCCCACCTCGACTCGTCCCACGGCATCGTGCCGCGGTTGAAGGGCATCGCGCCCGGCTCGACCTGCGTGAGGCCCACCTCCGTGCCGTAGTAGATGCAGGGCACGCCCACGTAGCCCATCAGCAGCGTGAGGACGCTGCGCAGCTTCACCTTGTCGTCCCCGAGGCGCGACAGGGCGCGCGGGACGTCGTGCGAGTCGAGCAGGTTGAACTGGTTGAGCGCCACCTGCGGCGTCAGCACGTGGTACGCGTCCCACATGAGGTCCACCATCTCGTCCAGGGTCATCGCCGATTTGAAGCCGAGGTAGTGCTCGCCCGTGAACCACTCCATCAGGGGCAGCCCGAACCCGTGGTAGTTCATGACGCCGTCCTCGCCCTCGCCGGTCAGCGCGGCCTCCGAGTCGAAGAAGCGCTCCCCGAACACGTACGCGTCCTCCCGCTCGGCGCGCGCGGCCTCCTTGAGGCGGCGGTGGAGCTCCAGGTTGCCCTCGTCCGTGCCGCCCACGCCGATCTGCTGCGCCACGTCGAGGCGCCAGCCCGCCACGCCGCGCCGCAGCCAGTACCGCACGACGGAGTCCTCACCCGCGAGGAACTCGTTCACGGCCGCCTCGGACGTGTAGTCGATCTTCGGGAGGGTCGGCACGTCGAAGAACGCCGCGTACGGCGGGCGTCCGTCCGTGACCTCGCGGAAGGTGAACATCTCCCGCTCGGGCGCCGCGGGGTCGCGCAGGGCCTTCTGGAAGAGGGCGTTCTCGCTGCCCGTGTGGTTGAACACGCCGTCGAGCACCACCCGGATGCCGTTCGCCTCCGCGGCGCGCATCATCTGCTCGAAGCCCTCCTCCCCGCCGAGGTGCGGGTCCACCGCGCGGTAGTCGGTGATGTCGTAACGGTGCGCGGAGGGACTCACGAAGATCGGCGTGAGCCACAGCGCGTTCGCGCCGAGCTCCGCGACGTACGGCATCGCCTGCGCGACGCCCTGCAGGTCCCCGCCGTAGTGCGCGTGGATGTCCAGCTCCCGCGCGGGCGGCACGTCCCAGTCGACGTGCACGACCGGCCCGCCGGAGTACTGGTACTCGCCCGTGCGGACGTCGTTGGTGGGGTCGCCGTTGCGGAAGCGGTCCGGGAAGATCTGGTAGAAGACGCTCTTCCACGCCCACTCCGGCGCGCGGTAGCCCGCGACGTAGTGGAACCAGTCGCGGTAGGGGCGGCGCGTGTGGTGCAGGCCCGCCATCGTGAGGTGCAGGTTGTCGCCGTCCAGCATCAGCTGCCAGCTGTAGTGCACCTTGCGGCCCAGGATGGGCAGGTCGTACTCGAACCAGCGGCCCTCCCCGTCGAGCGGCTCGATCTCTCGCGCCGGGTAGCGGCTGATCTCGCCGTGCTCCAGCAGCTTGAGCAGCACCTCCGTGACGTTCAGGGTCGTCTTGAGGCGCAGGCGCACCGTCTCGCCGACGTTCAGGCCGAGTCGCTCCGTGAACGCGGGCGTGTGGTCGTGCCAGGCGGGCAGGTCGGAAAAGATGACGTTCATGGGTTCCTCCGTGAAAAAAGGGCACGCCTCCGTGGGGGTGGAGGTCGTGCCCTGGATGGACAAGCGTTGCCTTCTCGTTTTTTGGGCGTGCGCCCTCAACCAAGATTCAAGCCCTTTGGATGGCGGTTGTCAACGGGGGCGGAGCACGTGTACTCAAAGAACGACCCCCGCAGTTGCGGGGGCGGTGTCCGGTCACGGCAGGAACACATGGTGCGGCGGGGACGCACACGAGGGGTGGTTCACCGGAAGCGGCCCTACGTCAGCAGGGCCTTCACGATCTCCACCAACAACTTCACAGCGCCGAGAATCGAAGTGATGACCACGAGGGCCTCCTTCAGCTTGCGCAGCCTGGCCTTTCGGCGTTGCTCGCGCTTGCGTGGCGTGTTAGGATTGTCAGGCATACAGGAGTCGTCATTCGCCCCGAGGAGTTCCCGCTCCTTCGGGGCGGTTCCTTTCAGGGTGAGATACGGGCTCGCTGTCCCCGCTTGTCATGCTTCGCGTCCGTGCCCGGACATTGGAAGCGTATCCATATAAGGTGAGCATGGCGTGAACTTCACGCGTGGTCGGTGACGCGGCGTCCTCGTCCGCGTTTCACGACGTACATGGCGTGGTCGGCGGCGCGGATGAGGAAGGCCGCGTCGTGCTGCCCGCCCGTCTCCTCGCTCACGCCGACGCTCGCGCCGACCGTGATGGCGTGCCCGTCCACCTCGAAGGGGGCGCGCAGGGCGTTCTGGATCTCCTCGCGGACGGTGGAGGCGCGCGCGGGATCCGCGAGGAGCAGCACGAACTCGTCCCCGCCGAGCCGCCCCCAGGTGCCGAGCGCCGCGAGCTCGCGCTCCATGCGCCGCGCGAGGAGGCGCAGCACCTCGTCGCCGACGTCGTGCCCGAAGCGGTCGTTGATGGGCTTGAACCCGTCGAGGTCCACGAAGGCGAGCGCGACGGTGCCGCCCGCGTCGCGCGCGC
>NZ_KI912617.1:161265-161658 GCF_000519345.1 Deinococcus pimensis DSM 21231 | reverse complement strand
TGTGTGCCTTGGCGTCTCAGGACCTGCCGACCCGCGCCTCCCGGACACCTCGACTCATGTGCCCCGAGCGTACACGATTCCCTCCCCGTCAGACGCCCAGCGTCACGAGCTCCGCGCGCACGTCCCCGTCCGACACCGTCAGGAACGCGAGGGAGACGGGCAGCCGGAAGCGGCGCGGCCCGCACGAACCCGGGTTGAGGTACAGCACGCCCGCCTCCTCGCGCGCGGCGGGCACGTGCGAGTGCCCGCTCACCACGACCCGCACGCCCGCCGAGACGGGATTCAGGTCCAGCTCGCCGAGGTCGTGCAGCATGTACAGCCACAGGCCGCCCACCTCGTGCATCACGCTCGGCGGCAGGTCCCGCACGCCGGGCGCGCGGTCCACGTTGCCGC
>NZ_KI912617.1:151052-161165 GCF_000519345.1 Deinococcus pimensis DSM 21231 | reverse complement strand
CAGGGCGCCCGCGACGGCGCCGCCGCGCCACGCGGCCCACGCGACGATCAGGAACGCGAGCGCCGCGGCGGGAACGCCGAAGGTGGCGCTCAGCCAGGGGAACGCGACGACGAAGACCACCCAGGCGAGCAGGGGAGGGGCCCAGCGGAGGCGGGACGCGTGGGGCATCGTGCCTCAGTCTGGCATGACATTTCTCACAAAAGTCTTGCGGGGGCGTGCCAGGCCGTCACGACGCGCCCGGTCCGGCGTCCCCGTCCTCCAGGACCCGCAGGAACACGTCCACCACGGCCGGGTCGAGCAGACGGCCCGCCTCGCGCCGCAGCTGCGCCGCCGCCTCCGCGTGCGTCCACGCGCGTTTGTAGGGCCGCTCGGACGTGAGGGCGTCATAGACGTCCACCACCGCGAAGAGCCTCGCGGGCAGCGGAATGTCCTCGCCCGCGAGGCCGTGCGGGTAGCCGCCGCCGTCCCAGCGTTCGTGATGGTGCAGCACCACCGCGAGCGTCGCGGGCGGCAGCGACGGGACACGCGAGAGCATCTCGTGCCCGACGAGCGGGTGCCGCCGCATGACCTCCCATTCGTGCGCGTCGAGCGGGCCGGGCTTGCGCAGGATGGCGTCGGGCGTGGCGATCTTGCCGGTGTCGTGCAGGTACGCGCCCCAGCGCAGCGCGTCCTGATCCGCGTCGGGCAGGCGCAGCGCGGTCGCGAGACGCTCCGTGAGGCGCACCACGCGCGCCGTGTGGCCGCTCGTCTCCCCGTCGCGGTACTCCAGCGCGAGGCCGATGGCGTGCAGCGTCTCCTCGCGGGAGGCGTCGAGCTGCCGCAGGTGCCAGCGGCGTTCGAGCAGCACGTTCACGTGGTCCGCGAGGGCGCGCATGAGCTGACGGTGCTCCTCCCCGACCTCGTCCTCGTCGCCCGCGAGGAACACGAAGGTCCCGACGAGTTCGCCCGCCACCACGACGGGGAAGGCGCAGAAGGCCCGCCAGAACCGTCTCGGGAGAGGTTCGGGCGGGTCGAGGAGGGGCTCGTCGGCGCGCGCGAAGAACGTCTCGTGCCGCAGCATCGCCTCGCCGCTCCGGCCCAGGGCGCGCAGATCGATGACGGCGGGCAGGACGGAGAGGGCCTCCTCTATGCGCTCGCCGCGCGCGAAGCGCAGGGTGCTGACGCCGCCGCGCACGTCGTGGTAGAAGCCGCGCGCGTAGTCGGTCACGGCGAGCGTGCGCTCCAGCACGGCCACGAGGAGCTCGTCGGGGTCCGTCTCGGAGTCGAGGGCGGTGACGAGGTCGAGGAGTTCGCGGTAGCGCCGTGTGAGCGCGCGCTCCTCGCGCTCGCGGCGCCGCACCTCCTCCACGGCCTGCACGGACGCGGTGACGTCGCGGGCGTTGCAGACGAAACCGCGTACGTCCTCGTCGTGGAGGAGGTTGCGTCCGATCATCTCCAGCACCACCCAGCGCCCCTCGCGGTGCCGGACGCGGAAGGTGGCGCGCAGGGGCAGCGTGGGCGCGGCGATGGACGCCCGGAAGCGGTCGGTGAGGTCGGCGAGGTCGTCCGGGTGGACCACGTCCGCGAGGCTCATGCCGGCGAGGTCGTCGCCGTAGCCGAGCGTCAGGGTGACGCTGGGGCTCAGGTACGTCGCGCGGCCCGACGCGTCCAGGACGAGCAGGACGTCCGTGCTGAATTCCAGCAGCTTGTGCAGGCGCGCCTCGTGCCGCTGCCGCGCCTCGTGCAGCTCGACGCGTTCGAGCGTCTGCGCGCACTGCGCGGCGAAGTGCTCCATGAACGCGCGCTCCGCGTCGCTCGGCGCGTGGTCGTGATCCCAGGTCAGGCCGATCACGCCCAGCACGCGCTCCCCGGTGACGAGCGGAAGGGCGGCGGCGCTCCCGGCGTGTGGAGGCAGGTGCGCGGCGAGGTGCGGGTACTGCCGTTCCCGGTCGCGTCCGTCGAGGTAGACGGGCGCGCCGGTCAGGACCGCGTCGGTGGAGGGCGTACCGGGCTCCAGCGGCAGGTCGCAGGTCGCGTGATCCTCGCCGGGTACGCTCAGGACGTGACGGAGCAGCCTGCTTTCCGGGGAATCGACGACGCCGAGGCTCGCGCAGTTCGCGCCGAGCGCGTGCACGGCGGACTCCAGCACGAGGCGCAGCACCTCGGCGGAGGCCGCGCCGCGGACGAGCGTCCGCGTCACCTGGTGCTGCGCGCGCAGGAGTTGGTCGGCGGTCAGAGAGAGTCGATGGCCCGGGGTCACGCCCACCTCCTTGGCAGGACAGGGTCTCAGGCTACTCTAAGAAGGTCCTCACCTTCATGAAAGAGGAGGGGCGGCCGGTCGGCCGCCCCTCTCCCGCTCCGGAAGGCGTTACTCCTTCACGCCTCCGGCCACGGCGCCCGACACGAAGTAGCGCTGGAAGCCGTAGAACAGCGCCACGATGGGCAGCGCGCCCACCACGGCGGCGGCGGCGAACACGCCCCACTTCGTGCTGAACTGACCTTCCGTGAAGCTCTGCAGCATCACGCCGACCGTCCAGTTCTCCACGCCCGTCAGCACGCGCGACGACACGATGAACTCCGCGTACGTCCCGATGAACTGGTTCAGGAACATGAACACCAGGATGGAGCCCGAAAGGGGCAGCACCACGCGCCAGAACGACTGCCAGCGCGTCGCGCCGTCCACGAGCGCCGCCTCCTCCAGGCTTTCCGGCAGGCTCTCCACGTAGCCCTTGTAGATCCACGTGTTGAACGCGATCGCGCCGCCCGAGTACGCCAGGATCAGGCCCGTGAAGGTGTTGTCGAGGCCCAGCGCGAACAGCAGGTACTTGATCGCGACGAGCGCGAGGAACACCGGGAACATCTGCACGAAGATGAAGAACAGCAGCGTCTGGAAGCGTCCCGGGAAGCGCAGGCGCGCCATCGCGTACCCGGCGGTGGTGGACAGCAGGATGCCCATCAGGCCCGTCAGGCCCGACACCAGCATCGTGTTGCGGATCGACAGGATGAACTTCGACTCGTTGCCCTGCCCCGTGAACTGCTCGGGCCGCAGGAAGATCACGACGAGCGCGAGCGCGGCCAGCATGATCCGCGTCGCCCACGTGCGCGGACGCTCGTAGGCCTTCTCGTCGCCGCCCCCGACGGTGCGCGTCAGCAGGGCCAGCACGAGAATCGCGATCAGCGCGACCGCGCCGACGCCCAGCACGACGAGCTGCCACGCGGGGATCGTGACGCCGTCGATGAGCTTCTGGTAGTTCTCCAGGCTGGAGTTCGCGAAGTTCGGGATGACGCCCGAGCGGACGAACACGTTGCCCTCGGTCGGCAGGAAGAACTGGTAGAGCGAGTTGCGCGGGTCGAAGGACGCGAGCAGCACGAACAGCAGCGGATAGATCGCCGCGACGATCACCAGCCAGATGAACAGGTGCGTGAGCTGATCGCCCAGCACCGCCGAGTAGCGGATCTTGCGGCCCGTCACGCGGCGGCCCCACGCGGTGCCGATCAGGCTGGTGAGCAGCAGCAGTCCGACCACGCCGAGCAGGAACAGCAGGAACGTCACCCAGCCGTTCTCGACGCGCAGGATGCTGGAGCTCGGGCGCACGTCCGCGAGGGGCGCGCGCAGCGCCTGCACGAGGAAGTACAGCCCGACGAGGGCGGCCACGCCCAGCACCCACGGCAGCAGACGCTGCAGCAGGCTGGGCTCCTGGGGGCGGTACACGACGCTGGTGTCGTGCGCGCTTCGCTCGACGGTCATCGGCGGGCCTCCTTGAACACCCCGGCCGCGCGGAAGTTGATGACGCTAATGCCGATCGTGAGGATGCCGATGATCACCGCGATGGCGGACGCGAGGCCGAAGTCCTGACCGCCGTTCGCGCTGAACGCGACGCGGTAGCCCCACGACAGCAGGATGTCCGCGGCGGACGCGGTGCTCTCACGACCCTCGATGGTGGGCGGCGTGGGCGTCAGCAGGTACACGATGCCGAAGTTGTTGAAGTTGAACGCGAAGCCCGACAGCAGGATCGGCGTGAACGCGCCGCGCAGCAGGGGCAGCGTGATGGAGCGGATCTGCTGGAGGCGGCTGGCGCCGTCGATGTCGGCGGCCTCGTAGAGCTCGTCCGGAATGGTGGAGAGCGCCGCGATGGTGGCGGTCATCATGTACGGGAAGCCCAGCCAGAGGTTGACGAGCAGGATCGCCATCTTGATCCACAGCGCGTCGTTGAGCCACGGGATGGGGACGGCGCCGAGCAGGCCGAGCGTCTTGTTCACGATGCCGAACTGCTGGTTGAGCAGCGCGCCCCACATGGGGATGCTGATGACCGTCGGGATCGCCCAGGGCAGGAACAGCAGCGTACGGTAGAAGTTGCGGAACTTCAGGCGCTTGTTGTTGAGCAGGATGCCCAGCACGAGGCCCGCGACCGCGTTGATGACGATGGTGCTCGCCGCGAAGATGACGGTCCAGCCGAACACGGGCCACAGCGCCGCGCTCGCGCGGGCGAAGATGCGCTGGAACTGCGCCAGCGCCACGTAGCCGTAGGTGTTCACGCGCGTCGCGTCCGTCGCCACGAAGGCCGCCGCGACGGGCGCGGTGAGGGTCACGGCGCGGCCCTGGACGCTCTGCACGGTGTACGTGACGGGGTTGATGCCTTCCTCGTCGTACAGCGCGATGGGACGGCCCCGGCAGGAGCCCCCGCCCTGCGCGCAGCCGAGCAGCTGCTCGATGGAGCTCACGTCGCCCGGCACCTCGCTGAACGTGACGGTGCGGCGGTCCTGGGAGAGCGCCACCGTCGTCTTGTAGGACGTGTCGGGGAAGCCGGAGTTGATGCCGCTGTAGTTCGTGAACGCGAAGTTCACCGTGTACACGATGGGGAAGACCGTGAACGCCGCGAGCACCACGATGGCGGGCAGCAGGTAGTACCAGTTCGTGATCCACGGGAAGGCGCGCGCCACGACGAACATGCCGGGAACGAGCGCCACGATGACGAGCAGCAGCAGCGTCCACGCGGGCAGGGTGGGGAACTGGGCGGCGAGCAGGCTGCTGACGCCCCAGGCGAGCAGGCCGCTCACGCCGACGAGGACGAGCAGCACCACCACGGCGATGGCGAAACCGCTTCCACCCTGGGGCGGCTTGGCGGAACGAAGGGGAATGGTCATACGGTCATGTCCTCCAGGCTGGAGTCGGGCGGGCACACGAGGGGCTTGAGGCCCTCATTGTGCGCTTCCGCTTCCCGCTTGACAATCATGCGTTGCGTAATGCGAGTCGGAACGCACAAAATGCCGGACGAGCGTTCGCTCGTCCGGCACCCTGATCACGTTACTTGATGTTGGAGTTGATTTCCTTGACCGTGGAGTCGAGGATCTTCTGGATGTCGGGGTTGGGCTTCGCGGTGCTCTGCTGCACGGCGGCCGTCCAGGGCCCCCACACGGCGCCCATCTCGGGGATGTTGGGCATGGCGGTGCCCATGGAGATGGTCTTGTTGAAGCCCGCGACGACGGGGTCGCTCTTGAGCTTCACGACGGCGGCCTTGCTGATCGGGATGCGGCCGCCGGCCTTGTTGAACGCCACCTGGGCGTCGGCCTGCACGAGGGACTTCGCGAACGCCGCCGCGACGGCCTTCTGCTTGCTGTAGGCGTTCATCATGACGCCCTGCACGCCCACGAAGGGGCTCCACTTGCCGGTCGCGCCGGGAGGGGTGGGCAGGGGCGCGATGCCGTAGTTGATGCCGGCCTTCTTGATGTCGCCCATGTTCCACGGGCCACCGATGCGCATGGCGAGCTTGCCGTCGAGGAACGCGCCGTTGATCGCGTCACCCGTGACGCCCTCGGGCACGAGGTTGTACTTGTAGCGCAGGTCGTTGAGCAGCTGCATCGCCTTCGCGGAGCCCGCGTTGCCGACGCCCACGTCCTTCGTGTTGAGGGTGCCGCCGTTGTTCTTGAAGACGTACCCGCCGTAGGCGTTGATGATGCCGTAGTTGATGTAGGCGTTGTCGAGCTCGGTCAGGAAGCCGAACTTGCCGTTGCCGGTGTTGGCCTGCGCCGTCTTGATCAGCTGGTCCCAGGTGGTGGGGGCCGTCTTGACGAGGTCCTTGTTGTAGATCAGCGCGACGCTCTCGGCGAACATCGGGAGACCGAAGAGCTTGCCGCGGTACGTCATCGCGTCGAGGCCGACCTTGTTGATGTCGGTGCGGTTCGTGACGTACTTGTCCATGGGCTCCAGCACGCCCGCCGCCGCGAAGGTGCCGAGGCGGTCGTGGGGCTGCGTGGCGAGCAGGTCGGCCGCCTGGCCGCGCGGCGCGCCCTGGATGAACTTGTCCTGCACCGTGCCGAAGGTGACGCTGACGATGTCGACGTCGTTGCCGGTCTTCTTCTTGAAGTCGGCCGCCTGGCCCTTGAGCCACGCGAGCTCCGGACCCTCGAAGGTCGTCCAGACCTGGATCTTGGCGGCGGAAGCGCTCCCGATGAGCGCGAGGGACAGCAGGGAAAGGCTGAACGCTTTCTTCATTGCAACTCCTTGGGGCGCGGAGCGCCTCCACGCGACAGCATCCGACTCCGACCCGCTGAGTGCACGTCGGTCGAGCCCGGATGGCCTTGGCATCTGAGCAGCACGCGATCTGGCTTAGTGCTCGCCCCGCAGTATAGGCAACTTCTCCTCGTTTGAGCAAGGTGCAAGTTACGATTTCGTACACTCCGCTTCCCGCGTGCTGCACGCCACCGGGAAGCCCGGTCGGGCGGGACGTTGTTCCTTTCGCCGCCCTCGAGGTGCGTGCTAGGTTGCCCTCCGATCGCGCTTCCCGCGACCGATCGTCACGCCGCCAGAGAGGTCGACCCATGCGTTCCACCCGCCTGATCCTGTTCCTGACCATCTTCGTCGCCATGCTGGGACTGTCCGTCCTGTTCCCGGTCCTCGCGCCGCTCTCGCGCGAACTGCACCTCACGGAATCCCAGGCGGGCTGGTTCAGCACCGTCTACAGCCTCGCGCAGTTCCTCACGGCGCCCCTGTGGGGCGCGCGCTCCGAACGGGTCGGTCGCAAGCCCGTCCTCGTGACGGGCCTCGTCGGCTTCTCGCTGTCCTTCGCGCTGTTCGGCGTGGTCGCCACGCTCGGCGCGAACGCGGTGCTGGCGGGCTGGCCGCTCTTCCTGGGGCTCGTCGCGGCCCGCGCGGTGGGCGGCGCGCTGTCCTCCGCGACGCTTCCGACCGCGCAGGCCTTCATGGCGGACCTCAGCGAACGCAGGGACCGCACCGCCGCGATGGGCCTCATCGGCGCCGCCTTCGGGCTCGGCATCGTGTTCGGCCCCGCGCTCGGCGCGCTCCTCTCGAACTTCGGGCTGCTGGTGCCCGTGTACTTCTCCGCCGCGCTCGGCCTCGTGACGGCGCTCTTCGCGGCCCTGACCCTGCGCGAGACGCGCCGCCCCACCCCCGAGGCGGACCGGTCGCGACTCACCGCGATGGACCTGCTCGCGCGGCCCGGCGTGGCGCTCCTGCTGACCGTCAGCATGCTCTACACCCTCGCGAGCGTCGGGATGGAGCAGACCATCGGCTTCTTCGTGCAGGACCGCCTGCACGTCGGCGGCGAGGACGCCATCCGCGCCATCGGCGGGATGCTCACCGTCTTCGGGCTCGTCGCGGCCTTCGTGCAGGGCGGGCTGCGCCGCAGCCTGAACCGCGTCGGGCCCGCGCGGCTCATCCCGATGGGCCTCGTCGTGATGGGCGCGGGCATGCTGCTCATCCCCTGGGGGCACGCCTTCTGGACCATCACCCTCGCGCTCGCCGTGGTCGGCGTGGGCAGCGCGCTGCTCGGTCCGAGCCTGTCGGCGGCCCTGAGCCTGCGCGCCGGGGAGGACGAGCAGGGCCGCGTCGCGGGCCTCAACAGCAGCGCCCTCGCGCTGGGCCGCATGCTCGGCCCCGTCATCGGCACGGGCCTCTACCAGCACGTCTCCCCGGCGGGCCCGTACGTGTTCAGCGGCGCGGTGCTCATCGTGCTCCTCTCCGTCGCGGCGCTCGCGCTGAAGCCGGGGATGGAGATGCTCGGCGCGGACGACTGACCCAGAAGTGCAGAGACGCGTCACCGCCCCAGGCATGAGCGAGGGACCGCTCCCGCCATGAGTGTAGAGACGCGTCCACGCACGAGGCATGAGCACCGAACCGCTTCGGTGCGTACGCAGGCAGAGCGTACGCAGCCATGAGTGGAGAGACGCGTCACCGCCCCAGGCAAGAGCGAGGGACCGCTTCGGTCGGTGGGTAGCCGCAGGCCCGAGGGTCACTTCTCCAGCACGAGAAACGCGCCGACGATTGCACGTCGGCGCGTGTTCGCTTCTCCGGGTCAGACGGAGAAGCCGAACATCCGCATCTGCCGCTTGCCGTCCTCGGTCATCTTGTCGGGGCCCCACGGGGGCGACCAGACGAACTCCACGTTGACGCTGTTGACCCCGTCGAGGCGCATCACGGCGAGTTCCGCGTCGGCGCGGATCATGTCCTGCACGGGGCAGCCGACGGCGGTGAGGGTCATGGTGATGTCCACCTCGCCGCCGTCCTTGACGTCCACGCCGTAGATCAGGCCGAGGTCGACGACGTTGACGGGAATCTCGGGGTCCTTGACGATCTTGAGGGCCTCGCGGACCTGCTCCTCGGTGGGCAGTCCGGCGGCGGCCTCGGTGGCGGCCGCGTCGGGCGTGAGGTGCTCGTCGTGCGTCACGCGTCCCCCCGTTCGACGGGCAGGCCGTCCGCTTCCCAGGCGAGCGTGCCGCCCTGGAGGTTCACGGCGTCGTAGCCGCGGTCGAGGAGGTACTGCGCGGCGCGCGCGCTGCGGGCGCCGGAGCGGCAGATCACGACGATGGGCTGCTCCTGCCCGAGCTGCGCGTACTGCTCCTCGAAGGTGGAGAGGGGCATGAGGCGCGCGCCCTCGGCGTGCACCTCGCGGTACTCGTCGGGTTCGCGCACGTCGAGCAGCAGGGCGCCCTGACGGACGCGCTCCTGGCCTTCGCGGGGGGTGACTTCTTCCATGCCTTCCAGCATACCCGCGCCGGGCGGGGCGATTGTGCCGCCGTGCCCGGCCGGGCGGTCAGACGCTCGACGTCTCCACGTCGAGTTCCGGTTCGAGGTCGGGGGTGGTCATGACGTCCACGAACGCGTCGAGGATGACGGGGTCGAAGTCGCGCCCCCTTCCCGCGCGGAGCTCGTCAAGCGCCTCCTCCCTCGTCCAGGCGCGCTTGTAGGGCCGCTCGGACGTGAGGGCGTCGTAGACGTCCACGACGCTGAAGATCCGCGCGAGCAGCGGAATGTCCTCGCCCGCGAGGCCCTCGGGGTAGCCGTGGCCGTCCCAGCGTTCGTGATGGCAGCGGATCACGTCGAGCGCGCCGGGGTGCAGCCCGGGAATCTGCGAGGCGATGGCGTGGCCGCGCGTGGTGTGCTGCGCCATCTGGTCGAGCTCGCTGACGCTGAGCGCGGCGGGTTTGAGCAGGACCGCGTCCGGGACGGTGAGCTTGCCGAGGTCGTGCAGGTACGCGCCCTGCCGCAGCGCTTCGAGGCCGGGTTCGTCGAGCCCGAGCCGTTCGCCGAGCGCGACGGCGAGCCGCACGACGCGCTCGGTGTGCCCGGCCGTCTCGCGGTCGCGCAGGTCGAGCGCGACGGACAGGGCGCGCATGCCGCCCTCCAGGGTGCGGCGCATCTCGCCCTGGACGCGTCCGTGCTCCAGGACGTTCGCGGCGTGCAGCGCGAGCGCCTCCACGATGCGGCGCGTGCGGGGCGTCACGGCGCGCCACGTGCGGTGATGCGCGACGCCCACCACGGCGACGGTGCCGCCGGGCCCGTGGACGGGCGTGACGACGGCGCTCTTGACCCACGAGCCTGCACCGGGGTCGTCTGCGGGAAGGTCGTTGCTCCAGGTGGTCGCGTCGTGCCGCTCGGCCTGCTCCGCGAGCCGCAGGAGCTGCGCGGGCAGCGCCCGGCCCTGACGGTCGGGGGCGGTGTCGCTCCAGGCGCGTTCGCGGAAGCCCGCGGGGTGCTTCTCGAGGACGAAGGCCGCGTCGAAGCGCACGAGGTCCCGCGCGAGCGGCAGGCCGCGCTCGACGAGGTCCTCGTAGCTCACGAGCGTTTCGAGGGACGCGATGAAGTCGGCGGCGGCGGTCGCGAAGGGCGGCGCCTCG
>NZ_KI912617.1:150887-150952 GCF_000519345.1 Deinococcus pimensis DSM 21231 | reverse complement strand
CGGCGAGCGCCGCGAGCGCGCCCGTGACCTCACGCGGGCGGCGCGTCCAGCCCAGCGACCGCGCC
>NZ_KI912617.1:150231-150787 GCF_000519345.1 Deinococcus pimensis DSM 21231 | reverse complement strand
CCCACCGCGCCGTCCGCGCGCCCCGTCCCTGCTGGGCCTCAAGGGCCGCGCGCTCGTCAACGCGCTCGCGCGTGGGCCGAAGGCGGGCTTCGCGTTCCTCGCCCTGCTGGCCGCGCTGCTCGTCTGGGGCGAGGTGGAGGGCACCCTGCGCGCCCTGCGCTTCCTCAACGGGTTCGGCTCGATCGGCACGGCCGTCTTCCGGCGCGTGCTGGAGATCGGCCTGATCGTCCTGTCGGCGGGCGTGACCTTCAGCGCCGTCACCACCGCGATCAGCACCCTCTACCTCAGCGACGACCTCAACTTCCTCCTCACGCAGCCCCTCCCGGCGCGGCGCGTGTTCGCGCTGAAGGTGCTGGAGACGTACCTGTCGGCGGCGCTCGTGCCGACCGTGCTGACCCTGCCGATCCTCATGGCGGTCGGCGCGTTCTTCGGCGCGGCCTGGTGGTACTTTCCGCTCGCGCTGCTCGCCTGCGCCCTCACGTACGCCCTGCCCGTCGGGCTCGGCGCGGGCATCGCGGTGCTGCTCATGCGGGTCGCGCCGCTCGGCCGCGTCCGC
>NZ_KI912617.1:148896-150131 GCF_000519345.1 Deinococcus pimensis DSM 21231 | reverse complement strand
CGAGACGCGCGTAGACCCACGCGAGGAGCGGCAGCAGCGCGAGCGCCGCGAGGGCCCACGGCCACGCGAACCCCACCGGGAGGTCGGACAGGAACCGGGCGACGTTCAAGGGCGACCTCCACGAGCGGGACGAGCGGTCGGCGGGCGCGGGCTTCCAGTTCCACTGTAGGCCCCGCGCGGGGCGACGCAAGGGTGCGCGCCACCCTTTCGGGAACCTTCACAGGACCTACACTCGAGTGCTGATGCCGCGCCCCCGAGTCAAACCCGAACTGATGAGCCCCGCCGGAGGCTGGCCGCAACTGCGCGCCGCCGTGGAGGCCGGCGCCGACGCCGTGTACTTCGGCCTCGACAGCTTCCACGCCCGCGCCAAGGTGGGCTTCGCGAGCGAGGAGCTCCCGGACGTCATGCGCTTCCTGCACGAGCGCGGCGTCCTCGGCTTCGTCACCTTCAACGTCCTCGTCTTCGACCGCGAACTTCCCGACGCGGAGCGCCAGCTCATGCACATCGCGCGGAGCGGCGCCGACGCCATCATCGTGCAGGACCACGGCGTCGCGAAGCTCGCGCACGAGATCTGCCCGGACCTCCCCGTCCACGGCAGCACCCAGATGAGCATCACGTCCGCCGAGGGCGCCGAACTCGCCCGCCGTTTCGGCGCCAGCCGCGTCGTGCTGGGCCGCGAACTCTCCCTGCGCGACATCGAACGCATCGCGGCCGCCACGGACGTGGAGCTCGAGACCTTCGTGCACGGCGCGCTGTGCGTCAGCTACAGCGGCCAGTGCTTCAGCAGCGAGGCCTGGGGCGGACGCAGCGCCAACCGCGGTCAGTGCGCGCAGGCCTGCCGACTCCCGTACGACCTGCTCGTGGACGGAGAACGCCGCGACCTCGACGACGCCCGCTACCTGCTCTCGCCCGGCGACCTGTACGCCCTGCATCAGGTGCCGGACCTCGTGCGGATCGGCGTGAACTGCCTCAAGATCGAGGGCCGCTACAAGGACGCCGAGTACGTCGCGCTCACCACGGGCGCGTACAGGAAGGCCATCGACGAGGCCTGGGCGGGCCTCCCTCTGAGCGTCACGAGGGAGGAGGAGCGCGACCTGGAGCAGGTGTACTCGCGCGGGCTCGGCGCTCACTTCATCTCCGGCACGAACCACCAGACGGTCGTGCGGGGCCGCGCGCCCCGCCACCGCGGCGTGCGCGTGGGCCGGGTGGAGGCCGTCTCGGAGCGCGGCGTGCTC
>NZ_KI912617.1:145926-148796 GCF_000519345.1 Deinococcus pimensis DSM 21231 | reverse complement strand
GACCCGACCCTCGCGGCGCGCGTGCGGCCCCTCACGGACGCCACGGACCCCGTGTACACGCGCTCCCTCACGGCGCGCTTCCTCGGGGCGCCCGGCGCGCACCCCGTCCTCACCCTCGCGGACGAGGCGGGCCGCGAGGTCAGCGTGGTCGGCGAGACGCCCCTCGCGCCCGCCCGCAACCGCGCCCTGAGCGAGGACACGCTGCGCGAGCAGCTCGGGAAGCTCGGCGGGACGCCCTTCCACCTCGCGGAACTGCACGTGGAGCTCGGCGGGGACGTCTTCATGCCCGTCAGCGAGCTCAACGCGCTGCGCCGCGAGGCCGCCGCTCAGCTCGTGGAACTGCGCGGCGCGGCGCCCGACCGTACGGTCACGCCCCGCCTGCGGGGCGCGCTGGCCGCCACGCCCGCGCCCGCCGCCGCCCCCGCCGACGCGCCGAGGCTGCACCTCCTCGTCCGCACGCCCGAACAGCTGGATGCGGCGGTCGAGGCGCGGCCCGACTCCATCACGCTCGACTACCTCGAACTCTACGGCCTCAAGCCCGCCGTGGAGCGTGTCGTCTCCGAGGGCATCCCGGTGCGCGTCGCGAGCCCGCGCGTCCTCAAGCCCACCGAGCAGAACATCGAGAAGTTCCTCCTGGGGCTCGGGCGCGGCCAGCCCGAGGGCGCGTACGGCCTGCTCGTGCGTTCCGGCGGGCTGCTCGAAGGGCTCACGGACGTCGCGGAGAGGCCCGACCTCGTCGGGGACTTCAGCCTCAACGTCGCGAACGTCCTCACGGCGCGCGAGCTCCTCGCGCTGGGCCTCACCCGCGTCACGCCCACCCACGACCTCAACGCGGCGCAGGTCACGGACCTCGCGCGCCTCGTCGGGCCCGCGAAGCTGGAGGTCGTCGCGTACCAGCACCTGCCCGTCTTCCACACGGAGCACTGCGTCTTCTGCCGTTTCCTCTCGGACGGCACGGACTACACGAACTGCGGGCACCCCTGCGAGTCGCACCGCGTCGCGCTGCGCGACGACAGGGGCCTCGCGCATCCCGTCATGGCCGACGTCGGCTGCCGCAACACCGTCTTCGGCGCGCAGGCGCAGACCGCCGCGCGACACCTGACGGACTGGCTCGCGGCGGGCCTGCGCGACTTCCGCCTGGAGTTCGTCCACGAGAGCGCCGAGGACGTGCGGCGTGTCACGGGCGCCTTCCGCGCGGCCCTCGCGGGCGACCTCGGCGCCCGCGAGCTCGAACGCGCCCTCGACGAGATCAGCGCGCAGGGCGTCACGGAGGGCAGCCTCTTCGTGCCGCGCGACTTCCTCGACCTGCCCCAGCTCGAACTCGTCTGAGTCCATGGGGAGGGGCCGGGCATCTGCGTGCCCGGCCTCTTCTCATGCCGCCCGAGGGTTCGATTCGGCGGTGATTTACGCAAAGCTCACGAGAGCGGGACCGGACGTCCGGATATACTTGACCATGCACGCGGTCAAGGTCGAACGGCACGACACGGCACGGCGGGAGCACCACACCAACACGGGCGTACGCGCGGTGGAGCAGTACCGCGAGCACGACCACGGACTGTACGTCGCGCGGCCCTTCTACGGCCACCCGCGCGTCGCGTACTGGGAAGCGCACCTCCTGCCGGACCTCGGCGTGCAGCTGTGCCGTTACGAGTTGCACGGCGGGCGCCGCGAGTTCGACTACTACATGGACGTCGCCCGCATCGAGCGGCGCGGGGACCTGTGGTTCGTGCGCGACCTCTACCTCGACCTCACCGTCTGGGAGGGCGCGCGCGCCGAGATCCTCGACACGGACGAACTGTGCGCAGCGCGCCGCGCCAGCCTCGTCGGCGAGGAGGAGGCCCTGTACGCCGTGGAGCGCGCGCACGCCGTCCTCAACGAGCTCGCGCAGCATCACTACCGCGTGGACCGCTGGCTCGCCGAGAAGGGCGTGGCGCTGGAGTGGCGCGAGGCGGTCCTCGCCTGACCGTCCGACTGTAGCGGGCGCCGCGCTGGCCGCGTGGTGTTGATGCGGGAGTGTAAGACCACGGTCTCTACACTCAGGGCACGTGATCGAGATCCAGGGGTACCACAAGCGGTACGGACGGCACGTCGCCGTCCACGACCTCAGCCTCACCGTCCGCCCGGGCGAGCTGTTCGGGCTGCTCGGCCCGAACGGCGCGGGCAAGACCACCACCATCCGCGCCGTCGTGGGCCTCACCCGGCCCAGCGGCGGCAGCGTCCGAGTCGCCGGGCACGACGTGTGGCGCGAACCGCTCCTCGCGAAGGCCGCGTTCGGCTACATCCCCGACCGCCCGTACCTCTACGGGAAGCTCACGGGCCGCGAGCTGCTGCGCTTCGTCGCGAGCCTCGCCGCGCACACCACGGGCCGCGACGTGGAGCGCGACATCGAACGCTGGCTGGAGTTCTTCTCGCTGGAGCACTTCGGCAACGAACTCGTCGAGACGTACAGCCACGGCATGCGCCAGAAGCTCACCATCATCGCGGCGCTCCTGCCCGAACCGGGCGTGCTGATCGTGGACGAGCCGATGGTCGGCCTCGACCCGCGCGCCGCGAAGCAGGTCCGGGAGCTCTTCCAGGACTACGCCGCGCGCGGCCGGACGGTGCTGCTCACCACGCACTCCCTGCCGCTCGCGGAGGCCGTCGCGGACCGCATCGCCGTCCTCGACCGGGGGCGCGTGCTGGGCCTCGGCACCCTCGACGAGCTGCGCGAACTCACCCGCACCGGTCACGGCGGCGTGGAGGGCGAGAGCCTGGAGCGCATCTTCTTCCGCCTCGTCGAGGAGGAGGAGGAGCAGCGCCGCCGGGAAAGCGGGGCCGCGTGACCGTCCGCGCCGCCCCACCGCGCCGTCCGCGCGCCCCGTCCCTGCTGG
>NZ_KI912617.1:137965-145826 GCF_000519345.1 Deinococcus pimensis DSM 21231 | reverse complement strand
CCCGACGGGGAGCGCAGGAAGCCGCGCAGGCCGAGTTCCGCGCCGCGCAGGACGCCGCCGTGCAGGCCGACCTCCAGCAGGCGGCGCACCTCCTGCGCGTCGAGGACGCCGGTGAGGCGCGCCGCGCGGATTTCCGTGTCGCCGTAGAGGGTGGTGCGCAGACCCCACGCGGAGAGCGTCCGCGTGGCGTCCTCGCGCGAGAGGGGATGAGCGAAGGTGAGGTGCGCGTCGAGCTCGAAGCCCCGCACGCCCTTCTGACGCTCGCCCGCGTTGCTCTGCTGGTTCATGGCCGTATTGTGCCGCGCGCGCGGCTCCGGGGTCTTGAGGCGGCGTTGGGGCCTCAGGTGGTGGGCGTGAGTCTGTGGCCGTGCAGCAGCAGGCGGATGCGCTTGCCGAGGCGGCGCCACGCGGGCGGCGCGTGATGCCGGGTGAAGTCCAGCGTGGCGACCTCGCTGCCCACGTCGAAGCCGTAGCGCTGCGTGAGGAAGTAGCGGTGATCCATGATCCAGAGGTACAGGTCCGCCTCGGTGCGGCCGGGGAAGAGGCGCAGCAGCCGGTGCGTCTCGATGTGCTCGGTGACGCGCGCGTACAGGCGGCGGTGCCAGCTCTCGACCGCCTCCTCCCAGGTGACCTCGCGGCCGTGCTTGAGGCCCAGGAAGTACTGCCTCGTGCGGATGTGGTCGAGCAGGACGTCGTAGCGGCCCGGGGTGGTGAAGCGGATGGGGCGGTGGCCGGGCACGACCTCGTCGAGGTTCGTGACCTCCAGGAAGTGCGCGTACTCGCCCTTGACGATGAGGTCGCGCAGGGTGTCGCCCGGCTCGGGCGCGACGCGCACGTCGAGCTCGATGATGTGCGCGTCGATGTACTTCTGGCCGTTGCGCCGCGCGACGCTCACGCGGTGGTTGCCGTCCTTGACGAAGTAGAGCTCGCCGACCTTGTACACCTGGATGGGGGGCAGCTCGCGTCCCTTGAGCTGCGCCTCGCGGATGGCGATCCAGCGTTCGTCGAGGTACTCCTCGCGGGGGAGGAAGTGGCGGGTGAATTCGCGGTAGCGGTCCACGCTGCCGATCACGCTGTCCACCGGGATGGATTGCAGCCCGAGGTGATGCTCGCCGTGCGGCGCGAGGTGCCGCACCCAGTCGAAGGGCACCAGCTCGTTCGGAACGCCGCGGACGACGCTCAGCATGTCCTCGACGGCCGAGACGAGCTTGGCGCGGTCGAGGTCGTGTTTTGCCTGCTGCTTGCTGTCCATCTTCACCCACTCCAGTTCAGCCGCCGCCCGTCAGGACGAGGTCACGGCCTCACGACCCCATGGTAGCGCATCCAGCCCGACTTAGTGTATGACGTACACATTAGAGCCCGCGTCCAGAACGCACCGTGTTCTCCAGCGCTTCCGTCGATGACGCTCCGCTGCCAGCCCGCTTCGCGTTCTGGCCCCGAGCTCATGCCGGAGGGCACTCGGCCTTCATGCCAGGGTAACCCCGGCGGCCGGGGCACTCGTCCCGAAAGAGGAGGGGGCGCCCCCGACCGGAGGCGCCCCCTCTCACGTTCGCGCTACTTCTTGAAGGTGCCCGCCTTGAACAGGCTGAACTTCGAGGGGTCCACGTACTTCTTGAGGGCGGCGTTCACCTGCGCCGTCGTGAGGGCCGCGAACTTCGCGTCGAAGTCCGCGCTCGTGCGGAACGTCCGCCCGAGGTCCCCCTGCGTCGCGAGCGCGTTCGCGAGCGTCGCGTCGCCCGTGCGCGCGAGGCGGCGCGCCTGCAGCAGGCCCTGCTTGGCCGCCGCGACCTCCGCGTCCGTGAAGCCGCCCGACACGGCCCGCGAGACCTCCTCGCGGAAGCCCTGCTCCAGCTTCGCGCCGTTCACCGGGTTGTAGATCGCGTAGGCCTGCACGAGCGCGTCCGGATCGCGCGGGTCCGCGGAGAAGCCGCTCTCCACCCCGTAGCTCAGGCCCTCCTTCTGCCGCAGCCGGTCCGCGAGGCGCGAGCTCAGGCTGCCCCCGCCGAGGACGTAGTTCGCCACGACGAGCGCCGGGTAGTCGGGCGACAGGTCCGTCAGGGGGAAGCTCAGGCCCGCGAGGAACACCGCGTTCGCCTTGTCCGGCACCTCCACCGTCACGTTCGCGGGCGCGGGCTGCGTGTTCACGGCCTTCACCCGCTCGTAGGGCGTCTTGGACGTCCAGCCCGAGAGGGCCTGCGAGAGCTGCGCCGTCACGGCGGGCGCGTCGAAGTCGCCCACGACGCCCGCGAAGGCGACGTTGCCGCCCCAGAAGTCCTCGTAGAACTTGCGCACGTCCGCGAGCGTCAGCGCGCGCAGGTCCGCGAGCTGCTCGTCGAGGGTGGGGACGTAGCGCACGTCGCCGCGCTTCGCGCCCGCGGGCATGAAGTGCCGCGAGAACGCGAGGCTCGCGAGCGTCTCCGGGTCGTTGCGGCCCGCCTCCACGCCGCTGACGGCCTCACGCCTCAGCTGCTCGAACTCCTGCGCGTTCCAGGCGGGCTGACGCAGCACGGTGGTCATGAGCCGCAGCACCTCGGGCAGGTTCTGACGGTCCGAGGAGACCCGCACGGTCGCGCCCGTCGCGCTGCCCGACACGTTCATGGTGGACTTGAGCCGCGCGAGGCGGTCCTGCAGGTCCTGACGGCTGAGGCCGCTGCTGCCGCGCTCCAGCATCTCCCCGACGAAGCCCGCCGCGGTCGTGCGGCCCCGCAGGGCGTTCTCGTTGCCGAACTTCAGGTTGAGGGTGAGCTCCACCTTCGCGCCGCGCGAGCGGTACGGGAGCGTCGCGACCTTCAGGCCGCCGAGCGTCTCACGGCGCACGCGCGCCTCCAGCGCCAGGGGGTCGGGGTCGAGCGTCTCGCCCGCCGCGACCGCCGCGCGGCCCGTGTACCCCTTCAGGACGTCCTGCACGCCCGGCGCGGTCGGGATGGCCACGGACTCGTTGCGTTCGCTCGGCACGAACTGCCCGAGGGTGCGGTTCACGGGCCGCAGGTACGCCCTCGCCACGCGCTGCACGTCGGCGGGCGTGACCTTCTGCACGGCGTCACGCAGGAAGAAGAAGGTGCGCCAGTCGCCCAGCGCCATGAACTCGCTGAGCTGCACGCCGAGCTGACCGGGGTTCGCGACGATGTTCTCGAAGCCGCGCTCGTTGAGGGCCTTGATGCGGTCCACGTCGGCCTGCGTGGGCGCGGTGGACGCGAAGTCCTCGATGGTCTTCAGGAAGGTGTCGCGGACGGGCCCGACCGCCTCGTCCTTCGGCAGGAACGCGTAGAACAGGGTCAGGGTGGGCCCGGGACGCAGCCGCGCGAAGCCGCCCACGGCGGTCGCCTTGCCGCCCTCCACGAGCGCCTTGTGCAGCCGTCCCGAGGGCGTGTCGCCCAGCAGGTCCGTCATGACGTCCACGGCGGCGTAGTCCGGGTGCAGCGCGGACGGCACGTGGTAGGCCGACATCAGGATCTGCTCGTCGCCGACGCGGCGGACCGTGACGCTGCGCTCGCCCTCCTGCGGGGGCTCCACGGTGTACTCCCTGTCGAGCACCCGCGTGGGCTTCGCGAGCTTCCCGAAGGTCGCGGCGACCGTGTCGAGCGCGAGCTGCGGATCGAAGCGGCCCGCGAGGAGCAGCACCGCGTTGTCGGGCTGGTAGAAGCGTTTGTAGAACGCCTGAAGCTTCTCGATGGGGACGTTCTCCACGTCGCTGCGGTTGCCGATGGTGGCGTTGCCGTAGGGGTGCCAGTCGTACGCGACGGACTGCACCTGCTTCAGGAGCACCGAGCCGGGGTCGTTCTCGCCCGCCTCGAACTCGTTGCGGACGACCGTCATCTCCGAGTCGAGGTCCTTCTTGGCGATGAAGGAGTTCACCATCCGGTCCGCCTCCAGGCCGAGACCCCAGCGGAGGTTGTCGTCCGTGGCGGGCATCGTCATGAAGTAGTTCGTGCGGTCATAGGAGGTGGTGCCGTTGAAGTCCACGCCGCGCGTCTTGAACTCGGCGGGGATGTTCGGGTGCGTGGGCGTGCCCTTGAAGACCATGTGCTCCAGCAGGTGCGCCATGCCGGTCTCGCCGCCGCCCTCCTGCCGCGAGCCCACGAGGTACGTGGTGTTGATGGTGACCGTCTGCTTCGTCGCGTCGGGGAAGAGCAGCACCTTCAGGCCGTTCGCGAGGCGGTACTCGCGGATGCCCTCGAGTTCCGTGACGAAGGTGGTCCCGGCGGGCAGGCGGAGTTGTGCGGCGGGCGCGGGGCTCGCCGGGGTGCCCGTCTGGGCGAGAGAGGGCGGGGAGGCGCCGAGCAGCACGGCGACACTCAGGAACACGACGCTCGCTTGACCGGAGATGCGCATGAAACCTCCTCGCCCCGCGCTGGGCCGGGCACCTCCCAGCGTACGGCACGCCGGGCCGCGAGGCGAAACGCCCGCTCAAGGTTTCGGTAGCCCAGGGCACGCGGCCCCCTCAACGCGCGGTGCTAGCCTGAGCCACTGACGGTCCGCGCGGGCCGCCGCGAATGGAGGTCACATGCTCGGCAAGTTCTTCCGCAAGCCCGAGGACGACCAGGGGGGCCGCATCCCGCCCGGTCAGACCCTCACGACCCGCTTCCCCGTCCTGACGTACGGACCCACGCCCCGCATCGAGCCGCAGAACGTCGAGGTGCGCGTGTGGGGCCTCGCGGAGGAGCAGACCTTCACCTGGGCCGACCTGCTCGCGATGCCGCAGACGACCCTGACGTACGACATCCACTGCGTGACCCACTGGAGCAAGCTCGACACGACCTGGACGGGCGTCACGGTGCCCGAGCTGATGAGCCGCGTGCAGCTCAGGCCCGGCGCCACGCACGTCATGATCCACTCCTACGGCGGGTACACCACGAACCTCAGCCTGGAGGACTTCGTGCGCCCCCTGAACCTGCTCGCGCACGACTTCGGCGGCGCGCCGCTGGAGACGGAGCACGGCGGGCCCATGCGGCTCGTGGTGCCGCACCTGTACTTCTGGAAGAGCGCGAAGTGGATCAGCGGTCTGGAGTTCATGGACCACGACATGCCCGGCTTCTGGGAACGCAACGGCTACCACATGCGCGGCGACCCCTTCAAGGACGAGCGCTACTCCGACGGGTACTGAGGGAGCGGTCAGCGGTCAGCCATCAGCCATCAGCCGTCAGTCTGCTGACCCTCATGGCCGACCACTGACCACTGATCACTGACCACTGACCACTGACCACTGACTGCTGACTGCTGATGACCCTTGACTACATCGTTCCCGATCTGCTGCGCGAGGATCTCACGCTGGTCTTCTGCGGGACCGCGCCAAGCCTCACCTCGGCGCGGGAGCGGGCGTACTACGCGCACCCGCAGAACAAGTTCTGGCCCACCCTGCACCGGGTGGGCCTCACGCCGCGTCGCCTGCGTCCCACGGAGTACCCGCTGCTGCTCGACCTCGACATCGGCCTGACCGACGTCGCGAAGCGGCACTCCGGCATCGACAGCGCCCTGCCGAGGGAGGCCTTCGCGCCGCTGGAACTGCACGGCAAGATCGAGCGCTACCGCCCCCGGCTGGTGGCCTTCACCAGCAAGCGCGCCGCGAGCGAGGCGCTCGGCGTGCCCACCGGACGGCTGCCCTACGGCCCCCAGGCGCGTGACCTGGAGGGCACGGAACTGTGGGTGCTGCCCTCCACCAGCCCGCTCGGGGACAACCACTTCCGCATCGAGCCGTGGGAGGCGCTCGCCGCCCGGTACCGGGAACTGCGCGCCGGAGGTTAGGCGCGCGCCGCGATGATCCCCGCCAGGTCGTCCAGGCCGCGCTCCCGCGCGGCCTGCTCGGGCGTCTTGCCCTGCCAGTCCGTCGCGGTGACGCCCGCGCCCTGCTCCAGCAGCCACGCCAGCGCCTCGGGGCTGCGGGCATTGATCGCGCCGTGCAGAGCGTGATCGAGACCCACGCGCGCGCCCGCGTCCCAGACGGTCTGCAGGGTCTCCGGGTCCCCGCTGAGCGCGGCGTGGAACAGCAGAGAGATGCCGTGCGCGCCGCTCACCTGCGCGAGCTCGGGCCGGTCGGCGAGCAGGGCGCGCAGGGTCCCGGCGCGGCCCAGCATCGCGAGGGCGGGCACGGTGGGCGTCGCGCCGCGGCGCTCCAGTTCCTCGGCGATGGCGCGCGAGCCGGTGTGCGCGGCGGCCTCCATCGGCGTCTCGTCCCAGTCCGCGAAGCGGGCCTCCAGCAGGTCGGGGTGCGTGTCGAGGAGCTCCACGACGCGCGCGTGGTTGCCGTGGGCGTTCGCGACGAGTTCGTGCAGGGGACCGCTGAACTGGGGTGGCGTCATGCCCCAGCGTACCCTGGCGGCGCGTGTCTTCATCGTTCGGGGGTGCCCGCCCACGTGTGAGAGAAAGGCGCTCAGAAACGTCTCATCGCTCATGAGCGGCCTGTGAACCCGTGCTTAAATGCCATTTATGCGGCACACCTTCCAGGTCGACCTGCGAGGCATGATCGACCTGCTCTCCGAACACCTCTACGGCGGACCCGAGGTGTACCTGCGAGAACTCCTTCAGAACGGCGTCGACGCCCTCACGGCCCGCGCCGCCGCCCAGCCCGGCCACCGCGGAGGGCTCACCGTCACCCTCACCCCCGGCGTGGACGGGCCGCCCATCCTCACCTTCGAGGACGACGGCATCGGCCTCGACGCGGACGGCGTCCACGCCTTCCTCGCCACCATCGGGCGCTCCAGCAAGCGCGGCGACCGCGACTTCATCGGACAGTTCGGCATCGGCCTGCTCTCCTGCTTCGTCGTCGCCGACGAGATCGAACTCGTCACCCGCTCCGTCACGGGCGCCTCGGCGGTCCGCTGGACCGGCTACGCCGACGGACAGTACACCCTCACCGAACTCGACCCCGAGGACGAGACCGCGCGCACCGTGGGTACCCGCGTCGTCCTGCGCGCCAAGAGCGGCCGCGAGGGCTACTTCGACCCCGAACGCGTCCGCGCGTGGTGCGCGAGCTACGCCGCCCTGCTGCCCTACCCCGTCACGGTCCGCTGCCCCGAGGGCGAAAGCGTCGTCAACGACCGCCCCGCCCCCTGGGACACCCACGCCGAAGGCGACGCCCTGCGCGCCGCCCTCATCGACGGGGGCGCCGACCTGCTCGGCGTGGACCCCTTCGACGCCGTCGTGATCCGCACGGCCGCCGGGGACGTACGCGGCGTCGCCTACGTCCTCCCGTGGACGCCCACCCTCGCCGTGCGCGGAAGGCACCGCGTCTACCTGCGCGGCATGCTCCTCAGCGAGGACAGCGAACACCTCGTGCCCGACTGGGCCTTCTTCGTCAAGTGCATCCTCGACGCGCGCGACCTGCGCCCCAACGCCGCCCGCGACGCCCTGTACGAGGACGCCAGCCTCCACGCGGCCCGCGAGGAGATCGGCCGCGCCCTGCGCGACTACCTGCTGCGCCTCGCCGAGCACGAACCCGCCCGCCTGCGCGCCCTCATCGCGCTGCACTACCTCAGCATCAAGGCCCTCGCCGTGGAGGACGACGAGTTCTTCGAGCTGTTCCTGCCCTGGCTGCCCTTCGAGACGAGCCTCGGCCGCATCACCCTCCCGGAGTTCCTGCGCCGCAGCACCCGCGTCCGCTTTGTGAGCGACCTCAACCTCTTCCGGCAGGTCGGGCAGGTCGCCGTCGCCAGCGGTCAGGCCGTCGTCCACGCCGTCTACACCCACGACGCCGCCCTCCTGGAAAAGTACGGCGCGCTCCACCCCGAGGTGAGCGTCGAGCGCCTCGACGCCGCGAGCTTCGCCGCCGACCTCGCCGAACTCGGCCCCGACGAGCGCCGCGAGCACGCCACCTTCGTCCGCGCCGCCAACGAGGTCCTGCTCGACCTCGGCTGCGAGGCCCGCC
>NZ_KI912617.1:124415-137865 GCF_000519345.1 Deinococcus pimensis DSM 21231 | reverse complement strand
GCCACGGAGCCGCAGCGTGTGCCGCCCCGCGCCCGCCCGGGCGTCCACGAACACCTCGCGGCCCGCGCGTTCCACCTGCAGCGTCACCCGCCCGCCGGGCAGCTCGAAGGTCCGCTGGAACCCCAGCCGCACGAACAGGTCGAAGGTGTACGGCCCCTCCGGGCAGTCCGGATCGAGCGCCAGCGGGATCGCCGCGTCCGAGCGCATGTACAGCGGCATCGACTCCAGCGGCAGCTCGCGCAGGCGCAGCCAGCGCGGCCCCGTGAAGGTCCGGTTCGACAGCGCCTCGATCCACTCGCCGTCCGGGAGGTACACCGTGACGTGCGCGGCGGGCGTCAGGACGGGCGCGACCAGCAGGTCCGGGCCCAGCATGTACTGCGTCTCCAGCGTGAGGCAGGTGGGGTCGTCCGGGAACTCGAAGGTCATGGCGCGCATGAGGGGCCAGCCGTGCTCGCGCGCCTCCCACGCGAGGTGATGCAGGTACGGCCGCAGTTCCGAGCGCAGCCGGGCGTACCGCGCGAAGATCGCCTCGGCGCGCGGCCCGAAGGTCCAGGGGGCTCGCGCGGGGTTCACGTACTGCACGTGCGACGACAGCAGCCCGAACTGCGACCAGCGCACGAACAGCTCGGGCGTGAGGCTGCTCGTGGAGTTGTTCACCGTGTTGCCCCACCACGGCTGCCCCGACAGGCCGCACCCCAGCGCGCCGCGCAGCGCGGCCGCCATCGCGCCGAGCGTCCCGACGGCGCGCGAACCCCAGCACACCAGATTCGTCTCGTCGGTCACCTCGGCCCGCACGCCGTGCTCCCGCCAGCGCTCCGTCACGTCCCCGGGGTCACGGGTGGGCACGATGAGCCCCAGCGCCCATTCGGGCGGGGACGCCTCCCGCGTCGTGACACGCCACAGCCGCGAGATCACCCCGCGCAGGTCCGGTCCGTCGAGCACGACGTACTCCAGGGCCGGGACGGGCGACGTCACCACGTACGACAGCAGCGACAGGCGCGGGCTCGCGATCTCGTGCCGCAGCGGCCGCGCCGAATTGAACAGCACCCCGTACCCCTTGCTGGACGCGAAGAACGGCGAGGTTCCCTCCAGCGTCTGCCCGTAGCGGTCGAGCCGTGTGAACTGCTCCCCGAGGCCGTACACGTGCTCCGTCGGGTCGAGCGCGAACGACGCCGCCATCCGCCCGTCCGAGGTCACGCCGAGCGTCAGCACGCGCGGACGGCCCGCCGGGTCGAGGTCGTCGAAGCCCGACGCCCAGAGCGTCTCCCAGCCGTCCGAGTCACGGCCCACCTCCAGGTGGAACACGTCGAGCCGCAACCTCAGGCACAGCCTCTCCCCGGCGATCACCGCGTGGTTCTCCCAGCGGGACACGCTCACCTCGTCGGGCTCCAGCGCCGTGAAGTCCACGTCGTCCCGCGCGGGCACCCTCCGGCGGTCCCCGAAGCGGACCCGTACGAAACCGCCCTGGTAGAACGTGACCTCCGCGCGCAGGCGGGCGCCGCTCGCGAGCGTCACGCCGAAACGCACGCCGTGACGGTGCGCGCGCAGGTTCGTGACGGAAACGGCCGGATCGAAGTCGCGAAAGCTGGGGTGCAAGGGCGTCCTCCGGGCGGGGCGAGGGTGAGGTCAGGCCGTCACGGTCTCGGCGTCGAGCTCGGCGCGCCAGACGTCCTCGGGACGCTCGCGGCGACGCACCAGACGCCACTCGCCGTCCCAGAGCGCCTCGGCGGGCCGGGAGCGCGACAGGTACGTGCTGCTCATCACCGCCCCGTACGCGCCCGCCTGACCCACCGCGAGCACCGCGCCCACGGCGGGCTCGGGCAGGGGAACGTCGCGCGCGAGCAGGTCGCCGCTCTCGCACGCGGGCCCCGCGAGGTCGAAGAGCCCCGCGTCCGCGCCCGCCCACAGCGGCCGCACCGGGTGCGTGGCGCCGTACAGCATGGGACGCAGCAGTTCCGTCATGCCCGCGTCCACCAGCACGAAGCGCCGCCCGGTCTCCTTCGTCCCGACGACGCGGGTCAGGAGCGTCCCCGAGGTCGCGACGAGGTAACGGCCCGGCTCCACCCACAGCTCGCGCGCGCCGAAGGCCGCCTGCGCCTCACGCGCCGCGCGCGCGATACCCGCGAGGTCGGCGTCCACACCCCAGCCGCCGCCGACGTCCAGCACCTCCAGCTCCCCCACGGTGGACGCGAGCCCCGCGAGCCGCTCGAAGGCCGCGAGGAAGTCCGACGCGTCGCGAATGGCGCTCCCGATGTGCACGTGCAGGCCGCGCAGGTGGAGGCCGCGCGCCCGCGCCGCCGCGACGGTCGCGGCCACACGGTCGAGCCGCACCCCGAACTTGCTGACGGGCGCGCCCGTCGCGAGGTGATCGTGCGTGCTGACGTCCAGCGCCGGGTTGACGCGCACCAGCACCCGCGCCCCGGCGGGCACGCGCTCCACCTCCTCCTCGCGGTCGACGACGAAGGTCGCGCCGATCTCCCCGCCGAGGGCGTACTCCTGGGGCGTCTTCGCGGGACCGTTCACGATCACCTCGTCGCCGGAGCAGCCGAGGAAGCGCGCACGGGCGAGCTCGCCCGGGGAGACGGCCTCGAAGCCCACGCCCGCCGCGCGAAGGCGGCGCAGCACCGCGAAGTTCGAGTTGGCCTTCATCGCGTAGAACACGCGCGCGTCCCCGAAGGCGGCCCGCACGCGGGCGAGGGCCGCGTCGATCTCGCGGGCGTCGTAGACGTAGAGCGGCGTGCCGAAACGCTCGGCGGCCTCCAGCAGTTGCTCGTCGGGCAGCATCCGGACCATGCTATCAGGCCCCGGGGGTCCTCCCGGTATGGCCGCGCGCACCGAGTGACCGGGCTCACGCCCCCGAGGGCGCGCGCCTGCTAGACTCCCTCTTCGTATGACGAGAGGACGGGTGCTGTGCGCGATGTCGGGCGGGGTGGATTCCAGCGTCTCGGCCGCGCTGCTGCGTGACGCGGGCTACGACGTGATCGGCGCGATGATGCGCTTCTGGCCGGACGACAAACGCACCGACACCTTCGACACCTGCTGCTCCCCGGACGCCGCGTACGAGGCGCGCCGCGTCGCCGATCAGGTCGGCGTGCCCTTCTACCTCCTCGACTACCGCGACGAGTTCCAGCGCTCCATCGTGGAGCCCTTTGTCGCGGACTACGCGGCGGGCCGCACGCCCAACCCCTGCGTGAACTGCAACACGAAGGTGAAGTTCGACGCGCTCGTCCGCCGCGCCCGCATGCTCGGCTGCGAGTACGTCGCGACCGGACACTACGTGAAGCGCGTCGACAGGGAGGACGGCACCGTCGAGTTCCACCGCGGCGACGACCCCCGCAAGGACCAGACGTACTTCCTGTGGGGCACCCCCAGGAGCGCCATGCGGCACATCCTCTTCCCCGTCGGGGAGATGGAGAAGCCCCGCGTGCGCGAACTCGCCGAGCAGTACGGCCTGCTCACCGCGCAGAAGCCCGAGTCGCAGAACATCTGCTTCGTGCCCGGCACCGTCCGGGAGTTCGTCTCCGAGTTCGTTCCCGCGCGCGCCGGGTACATCGTGGAGCTCCGCACGGGCGAGGTCGTCGGGGAGCACCTCGGCACGCAGTTCTACACCCTCGGGCAGAAGAAGGGTCTCGGGCTCTACAGGACGCACGAGGTCCGCTGGGTCGTGCACCTCGACCCCGCCACCAACACCGTCTGGGTGGGCGATCACTCGGACTGCCAGTGGACGGGCCTGCGCGCGCGCGGCGCGAACTGGCTCCTCGACCTCGCGGACCTGCCCGGGACGGTGGACGTGCAGGTCCGCTACCGCGCCACGCCCGTCCGCGCCCGCGTCCTGCGCGTGGGCGAGGACGGCTTCGAGCTCGCCTTCGACGAGCCGCAGTTCGCCGTGACGCCCGGCCAGAGCGTCGTGCTCTACGACGGCCCGCGCCTCCTCGGCGGCGGCCTCATCGAGGACCACCGGCGTGACCTCCCCGCGCTGCGCTTCCCGAAGGGCCGCGCGCCCGAACTCACGCTGAGCTGAACGTAGGAAGGGAAGAGGCGGCGCTCCACCGGGAGCGCCGCCTCTTCCTCGAAGCTCAGATCGCCGCTTCGGAGGAAGGACTCAGCGTTCATACGGAGCTTCGGCTGCGCACGGACCGACCGGAATACGCTCGGGGACGGCCCCTCGCTTTCGCTTCGTCCGTCGACGCGTCTCTGCACTCATGGACGGGACGGCCCGGTCCTCATGCCTCGGGCGTCGGCGCGTCTCTCCACTCAAAAGCGGCTCCGGTCTTTTCCCGCACCTCGGCGAGCGTCACGCCCGGCTGGAGTTCCACCAGCACGAGCCGCCCCTCCACCACGCGGAACACCGCGAGTTCCGTCACGACGGCGTCCACCACCCCGAAGGCCGTGGCGGGCAGCGAGAGCTCCTCCACGATCTTCGGACGGCCGTCCTTCTCCGTGTGCGTCATCGTGACGACGAGGCGCCGCGCGCCCGCGCAGAGGTCCATCGCGCCGCCCACGCCCAGCACCGCCTTGCCCGGCACCGCCCAGTTCGCGATGTCGCCTCGCGCGCTCACCTGCAGCGCCCCGATCACCGCGACGTCCACGTGCCCGCCCCGGATCATCCCGAACGACGCCGCCGAATCGAAGTACACGCTGCCCGGCACCTCCGTCACGGGCTGCTTGCCCGCGTTCACGAGGTTCGGGTCCACCGCGTCCGGCGCGGGCGTGTCCCCGAAGCCCAGCACGCCGTTCTCGGAGTGCAGGAACACGCTGCCGGGCGTCACGAAGGCCGGGACGAGCGCCGGGATGCCGATCCCGAGGTTCACGACGTCCCCCGCGCGAAGCTCGCGCGCGGCACGCTCGGCGATGACGGAACGGACGGACGGACGGACTGAGGTCATGAGGCTCCTTTGCGAACGCGCCGCCCCCGCGGGCGGCGCCGTGAATCACTCGTACTTCACGTCGAGGATCTTGAACTGCTGCGCGCCCTTCGGGAGCGGCACCTGCACCACGTCCCCCTTCGAGCGGCCCGACAGCGCCTGCCCGATGGGACTCTGATCGCTGATCTTGCCTCCCAGGACGTCCACCTCGTACGTGCCGACGATCTCGAAGTGGTGCGTCTTGCCGCGCCCGTCCTCCACGCTGACCCGCGCGCCGAGACCCACGCGGTCGCCCTGATCCTCCGTCTCGACGATCACGGCGCGCGACAGGCGGTCCTCCATCTCCAGGATGCGGGCCTCGTTCTCGGACTGCTGCATGCGCGCCTCGTCGTACGCGGCGCTCTCGCGGAGGTCGCCGTCCGCGATGGCGCTCCCCATGTACTCGCTGATCTGCTCGCGGCGGACGGTCTTGAGGTAGTCGAGGTCGGTCTTGAGCTTCTCGTAGCCCTTGCGGGTCATCTGGATCGGTTCCGTGGACATGTAAACTCCAGTATACCGCCCGTGGAGTGAGGGGATTTTCGGACTGGAGGCGGCCGTCGGCGCTCTCGCGTCGAACGCTCTGCCGTCGTACGGACTCGCCCGTGTACGGACCGGGACGGCCCGGTCCTCATGCCAGGGGCGTCGGCGTGTCTCTGCGACTTATCGGAGCATCTCCTCGACGCTCTTCACGTCCGTGATCCTCACCTGCGCCCGCACCACGCGCTTCACGTAGAGGTGCGGCGTGTGGATCGTGGCGGGCGGCAGGTCTCCGACCTCCACGAGCTCGTCGACCTCCGCGACCGTCACGGCGCCCGCCGCCGCCATGGCGGGGTTGAAGTTCTGCTGGGTCTTGTCGTAGACGAGGTTGCCCAGGCCGTCCGCGCGCCAGGCGCGCACGAGGGAGAAGTCGGCACGGAGGGGCGACTCCAGGACGTGCAGGCGCCCGTCGATGAGGCGCTGCTCCTTGCCCTCGGCGAGCAGGGTGCCTGCCCCGACGGGCGTGAAGAAGCCCCCGAGGCCCGCGCCGCCCGCGCGGATGGCCTCCGCGAGGGTGCCCTGCGGCAGCAGGGTCACCTCCAGCTCGCCGCGCTCCACCGCCGCGACCACCTCCGGGTTGCTGGTGAAGTAGCTGCCGACCGCGCGGCGGATGCGGCCGAGCGCGAGGAGCCGCGAGAGGCCCTTGCCGCCCGGCTCGCCGAGGTTGTTGCTGACGATCGTCAGGTCCCGCGCGCCGTGCTCGCACAGCGCGTCGATCAGGGTGAGGGGAGCACCGACGAGGCCGAAGCCGCCCACCATCACCGTCATGCCGTCACGCAGCCCGTCGAGGGCCGCGAGGGCGGAGTCACGCACCTTCATACTTCCATGAGAACACGTGCGGGTGCGTGGATGCCATCCCACACGCGCGCCGCGAGGGGCCGCGCGGCGTACGTCCGTAAGGTGGGGCGCGCGTCCCGGTTGGCACTTCCCGAGGGGCTTGAGTCCGCCTTCATCTTGTCGCGCGACCCACGCGCGCCCGAGTATGGTTCATGCGAAGTCCTCACAACCCCACCCTTCCCGAAGGAGCCCCCGCATGCGAAGCCCCGCCCTGCTCGCCGCCCTCGCCGTCCTCAGTCTCGGAGGCGTCGTGAGCGCCCAGAACACCGCCGCGCCCGACACGACCTTCGTGTACGGGGACGCCCGTCCCGACGCGCCCGAACTCGCCGCGCGCGGCAAGTACGCGGTGGGCGTGCGCACCATCACCGCGACGAACCCGGACCAGCTCGACATCCTGAAGCTCGGCGAGCAGAACCCCGACCCGCGCGTGGACCGCACCCTCACCCTGGAAGTCTGGTACCCGGCGAGGCTCGCGGCGGGCCAGGCGGCCCTCACCACCTACCGGGACGTGCTCGGGAGCGGCCCGAACGACCCGAAGCGGCCCAACACACCCTTCGAGTTCGCGGGCCGCGCCGTCCGCGACGCGCAGCCCGACGCGTCCGTGGGCCGCGCGCCGCTCGTGATCGTCTCGCACGGCTACCCCGGCTCGCGCCTCATGATGAGCTACCTCACGGAGAACCTCGCCTCCAAGGGCTACGTCGTCGTCGCGATCGACCACACCGAGAGCACCCGCGCCGACAAGGCAGGCTTCGCGAGCACCCTGCTCAACCGACCCCTCGACGACCTCTTCGTGCTGAACCACGTCGCGAAGCTCGCCGCGCCCGGCAGCGGCAGCTTCCTCTCGGGGCTCGTGGACGCCGACCGCACCGCCCTCGTCGGGTACTCCATGGGCGGCTACGGCGCCCTCAACGCGGCGGGCGCGGGCTTCAGCGAGGCCGCCGTGAAGGCCTCCTGGGGCGTGCCCGGCGGGAAGCTCGCGGTGCGGCAGGCGGGCAACGCGGCCTTCGAGCGCAGCCGCGACCCGCGCATCAAGGCCGTCGTGGCCTTCGCGCCGTGGGGCGCGCAGCTCGGCTTCTGGGACGCGGCGGGCCTCGCGGGCCTCAGGGTCCCCACGCTGTTCGTGGCGGGCGATCAGGACGACGTGTCCGGCTTCGCGGAGGGCACGAAGCGCATCTTCGACCTCGCCGTCAACGCGGACCGCTACCTCCTCGTGTACGAGAACGCGCGGCACAACGTCGCCCCGAACCCCACGCCGCCCGCCGCGTCCGCGAACTTCGAGGACTTCATGCACTACAGCGAGCCCGCCTGGGACTCGCGGCGTCTGAACAACGTCAACCAGCACTTCCTCACGGCGTTCCTCGGGACGTACCTGCGCGGCGAGAAGCTCGGCGCGTACCTCGACCTCGTGCCGCGCGCCGTCGACGGGAAAACCTCCCTCAACGCCGACGGCACCCCGAAGCCGGACCACACGTACTGGAAGGGATTCAAGGACCGCACGGCCGTCGGGATGGAGTTCTACCACCTCAAGCCGCGCTGAGCGCGTGCGCGCCGGGCCGGGCTCCTCGTGGGGCCCGGCCCTCCTGCGTGGATGTCATACTGGGCCGAACCCGCACAATCCCGCCCCGGCGCCCGCGCGCCCGAAAGGACATTCATGGACTTCAACCTCCCCCCGGAAGTGGAGCAGATGCGCCGCGCGGTCCTCGACTTCGCGCACGACGTCGTGGAGCCCCGCGCGCACGAGATCGAGGCGACGAACCGCGTTCCCGACGACCTCACGCGCGCCGCCGCCGACCTCGGCCTGTTCGGCCTCAGCATCCCCGAGGAGTACGGCGGCCTCGGCCTCGACATGGTCTCGAAGTGCGCGCTGTACGAGGCGCTCGGGCACGCACACATGGGGTTCGGCGGCGTGATCAGCGCGCACGCCTCCATCGGCACGACCGGCCTCGTCACGCTCGGCACCGAGGAGCAGAAGCGACGCTTCCTGCCGCGCATGGCGACGGGGGAGACCATCGCGGGCTTCGCCATCACGGAACCCACCAGCGGCAGCGACGCCGCCAACATCCGCACCCGCGCCGAGCGGCGCGGCGACGTCTTCGTCCTCAGCGGCACGAAGCACTACATCAGCAACGCGCCCGTCGCGGGCCTGCTCACCGTGATCGCCGTGACGGACCCCACGCAGGGCGCTCGCGGCATGAGCGCCCTGCTCGTGGAGATGGACACGCCCGGCGTGCGCGTCGGCCGCATCGACGAGAAGATGGGCCAGCGGGGCGCCCTCTCGGCCGAGGTGATCTTCGAGGACGCCGAGATTCCCGCCGCGAACCTCCTCGGGCCCCTGCACGGCGGCTACCGCGAGGCCCTCAAGATCCTGACGAACGGCCGCGTCGGCATCGCGGCGCGCGCGACGGGCAGCATGGCGCACCTTGTGGAGCTCGGCGTGGCGCACGCCCGTACGCGCGAGCAGTTCGGGCGGCCCATCGCGGACTTCCAGGCGGTGCAGTTCATGCTCGCGGAGATGCAGGTGGACGTCGTCACGAGCCGCGCGACGTGGCAGTACGTGGCGTGGCTGGTCGATCAGGGCCGGAGCGTCGGCATGGAGGCGTCCGCCGCGAAGCTCCACGCGACGGAAGCCCTCTCGCGCGTGGCGGACAAGGCCGTGCAGATCGCCGGGGGCATGGGGTACATGAAGGACTACCCCGTGGAGCGCTGGTACCGCGATCAGCGCCTGCTGCGCATCTACGAGGGGACGAGCGAGATCCAGAAGGTGATCATCGCGCGAAGCCTCCTCCAGTAATCCCTACTCCCGCTCTCCGCCGAGGGCGAGGACGCGTTCGATGCCGCGGTCGGGCACGAGCCACATCAGGGCGACGAGGGCGAGCATGGCGCCCGTGACGGCGGTGCCGCCACGTCCCAGGAAGGGCGCGACGACGCCCACGACGTACGCGACGATGGAGAGGTTGCCCTTGAGGTCGCCGCCGCCCGAGGCGACCTCCGCGAGGAGGTGGTTGCGGTCGTCGGCGCGGATCATGACGCGCACGAGGATGGTGTAGGCGACGGCGGCGAGCAGCGCGACGCCCGCGTAGCAGGTCATGGCGACCGCGCCGAAGTGGCTCTCGCCGACCCACTCCGTGACGAAGGGGAAGAGCGAGAGCCAGAACAGCAGGTGCAGGTTGGCCCACAGGACCGCGCCGCTCACGCGCCGCACGGCCTGCATGACGTGATGGTGGTTGGTCCAGTAGATGCCGATGTACACGAAGCTGACGGCGTAGCCGACGAGGTGCGGCCAGGCGCGCAGCAGCGCGGTCCAGCCCTCGCCCTCGGGGGGACGCAGCTCCAGCACCATGATCGTGATGATGATGGCCAGCACGCCGTCCGAGAAGGCCTCCAGGCGGGACTTGTTCATGCCTCATGGTGCCATGCGCCCGGCCCGTGCGGCGCCGTCCGGACGGGTGGGGAGGGGGCGCGAATGGTTTGAACACGCTCAAGTTCCAGCGTGTTCCCCGTGCCACTTGTCCCGACTTGAGTCTGGTACACTCAACCCATCGCGGCTCCGGTCGCGCCGGACCGTGTTCCCGGCGTCCCGCCGCGCCCACCACAGCGTTGGCAGTACCCCGTCTTTCTGGAGGACATCACCTTGAGGCGTTTCAATCCCTGGCTTATCCTGCTGCTCGTCCTCGGCCTGTACCTGGTCTTCGCGAACAACCCCGTCGGCGCGCGTCCCGAGATCGACTACACCACCTTCAAGAACCTCGTCAGCGAGGGTCGCGTGGAGTCGGTGTTCCTGTCGGGCGGCAACGCGACGGTCACGCTCAAGGAAGCCCAGAACGTGGACGTCGTCGGTCGGGACGCGCCCGTGTCGAGTCAGACCTTCACCACGCGTCTGCTCTCCAACCCGGCGACGCCCGACAACTCCCTCATCCAGCAGCTGCAGGCTTCGGGCGTGCGCGTGCGTCAGCAGGCGCAGAGCATCTGGCCGCAGATCCTGTTCAACTTCCTGCCCCTGCTGCTGTTCGTCGGTCTGTTCTACTTCATCTTCATGCGCGCCCAGGGCGGTCAGAGCGGCGTGATGCAGTTCGGCCAGTCGCGCGCGAAGCGCTACGGCAAGGAGAACCGCGTCAACACCACCTTCGGCGACGTCGCCGGGCACGAGGAGGCCAAGCGCGAGCTCATCGAGGTCGTCGACTTCCTCAAGAACCCGCAGAAGTACGTCAACATCGGCGCGGAGATCCCCAAGGGCGTGCTGCTCGTGGGCCCTCCCGGCACCGGCAAGACGCTCCTCGCGCGCGCCGTGGCCGGTGAGGCGGACGTGCCCTTCTTCACCGTGAGCGCCTCGGAGTTCATGGAGATGTTCGTCGGCGTCGGCGCGAGCCGCGTCCGAACCCTCTTCGAGGACGCCCGCAAGGCCGCGCCCGCCATCATCTTCATCGACGAGATCGACTCCATCGGCCGCAAGCGCGGCGCGGGCATCGGCGGCGGTCACGACGAGCGCGAGCAGACCCTCAACCAGATCCTCTCCGAGATGGACGGCTTCGACAAGAGCACCTCGGTCATCATCATGGCCGCCACGAACCGTCCGGACATCCTCGACCCGGCGCTGCTGCGCCCCGGCCGCTTCGACCGTCAGGTCACCATCGACCTGCCGAACATGAAGGAGCGCGAGGCGATCCTCAAGGTCCACATGCGCAACAAGCCGCTCTCCACGAGCGTGAACGTCGACGAGCTCAGCAAGAGCACGCCGTACTTCTCCGGCGCGGACCTCAAGAATCTCGTGAACGAGGCGGCGCTGGAGGCGGCGCGCGTGAACAAGGCGCAGATCGACATGAGCGACTTCTACCGCGCGCTCGACAAGATCACCCTCGGTCTGGAGAACGGCAGCCTGACCGTCACGCCCGACGAGCGCCGCGCCATCGCCTACCACGAGGCCGGTCACGCCGTCACGGCGGCCGTCACGCCCGGCGCGGACAAGCTCCAGAAGGTCAGCATCATCCCGCGCGGACGCGCGCTCGGCGCGGCCTTCTACCTCCCCGAGGAGCAGGTGCTCGTCAGCCGCGAGCGTCTGGAGAACCAGCTGGTCGTGTCGCTCGGCGGACGCGCCGCCGAGGAGGTCTTCATCGGTCAGGTCACGACGGGCGCCGCGGACGACTTCCGCAAGAGCACCAACATGGCCCGGCGCATGGTCCTGGAGTGGGGCATGGGCGACACCTTCCAGCATCAGGCCCTCACGACCGACAACGGCCCCGTGTTCCTCGGCGAGGACATGGCGCAGCGCAAGGAGTTCAGCGAGCACACCGCGCGGCTCGTGGACGAGGACGTCAAGCGCATCCTCGACCGCGCCTACGCCCGCGCCAAGCAGCTCGTGACGGAGTACGCGGGCGCCATGCACGAGGTCGCCGACGCGCTCCTCACCAGCGAGCTCATCACCGGCGACGTGGTCCGCGAGGCGGTGTCCAAGGCGCGCCGCGAGCCGAGCGCCAACCCGGCGGACTGATCGACGTCGGTCGCGGGGCGGGCGGGGGAGACCCCGCCCGCCCCGCTTTCGTGGCGATCCGGGGGACCTCACGGCCTCACCTCGCATGAGAAAAGGCGTCCGCGCTTAACGTTGCATGAAGGAAATCTCCCGGAACATGGTATGCTCTCTCCCAGAGCGCATTTAGTGTTGTCAGCGGTCTCCGGTGTCGCGGGCCGCGCGCCCACGCCGGAGAATGCGTCTACACTTGTCACCGATCGCCCCCGAGGGGCGTGCTGAGGAGGATGGAGATTGAACGCCAAAGTCATCGTCGTGACCTCCGGTAAGGGAGGGGTGGGCAAGACCACCACGACTGCCAACATCGGCGCGGGACTCGCGAAGCTCGGCGAGAAGGTCGTCGTGATCGACGTGGACGTCGGCCTGCGCAACCTCGACGTCGTCATGGGCCTCGAGAGCCGCGTCGTCTTCGACCTCATCGACGTGCTCGAAGGCAAGTGCCGCATGCGGCAGGCCCTCATCCGCGACAAGCGTGTCGAGACGCTGTACCTGCTTCCCGCCTCCCAGACGAAAGACAAGGACGCCCTCGACGCGGACAAGATGCGCACGGTCGTCCGCGAACTCATCGAGGAGGAAGGCTTCGACCGCATCCTCATCGACTCGCCCGCCGGGATCGAGTCGGGCTTCAAGACGGCCGCCGCGCCCGCCGAGGGCGCCCTCGTCGTCGTGAACCCCGAGGTGTCGAGCGTCCGTGACGCGGACCGCATCATCGGCCTGCTCGAGGCGCAGCAGGTCCGCGAGATCCGCCTCGTCATCAACCGCCTGCGGCCCAAGATGGTCGCGAGCGGCAACATGCTCAGCGAGGCCGACATCCTCGAGATCCTCGGAGTGAAACCCATCGGCATCGTCCCCGAGGACGAGGGCATCCTCGTGAGCACCAACGTCGGCGAGCCCGCCGTGCTCGGCAGCAGCAAGGCCGGGCAGGCGTTCATGGCGACGGCCCGCCGTCTGCGCGGCGAGGACGTGCCGTTCATGAAGCTGGAGGAGGACCGGGGCTTCCTCGCCGCGCTGCGTCGACTCTTCGGAGGTGCCTGATGTTCTGGGGTCGCGGGAAGCGCACCAAGGAGACCCTCAAGGACCGTCTCGAACTCGTCCTCGCGTACGACCGCGCGCAGATCCCGCCCGGCAAGGTGGACGCGCTGCGCCGTGACCTCATGGAGGTCGTGGAGCGCTACTTCCCCACGCAGGGCCGCGCGGTCGGCCCGAACGTCGAGGTGGAGCAGCGCGGCGACACCGTCGTCCTCGTCGCGAACATCCCCCTGCGCGGCGAGTGACGTCCTCACGTGACGCCCGGCGGACGCACCGCCGGGCGTCACGCCGTTTTCCAGGGAAGCCTCAACGCCTTCCCATCTCCCGTTCCGTGACGATTCCTACACTGCGGTGATGCCCGTTCCCGTCGGCGTGACGCCGCTCGTCCTCGACGCCCTCGACGCCCACGAGGACGGCGTCGTCGTGTTCGACGCGGCGTGGCGCGCGGCCTACATGAACCCCGCCGCCGAGCGCATCCTGCGGACCGAACGCGTCCTCTGGTCGGAACGCGAGCCCGACCCGCCGGGTCTGCTCGGCCCGGACCTGTGGGAGGTGGCGCGGGAAGCGCGCGACGAACGCCGCGAACGGACCTGCGAGCACGCGGACGCGCGCCTGCGCGTCC
>NZ_KI912617.1:113091-124315 GCF_000519345.1 Deinococcus pimensis DSM 21231 | reverse complement strand
CGCCGCCGTCGACATTCACGCGCGCCGCGAGGTCGAGCGGCGCGCGCACGAGTGGAACGCCGCGCTCGAAGCGCGCGTCGCGGCCCGCACCCGGGAGCTGGAGGCCATCAACGAGGAGCTCACGAGCTTCACGTACAGCATCAGCCACGACCTGCGCGCTCCCCTGCGGCACGCCTCGGGCTTCGCGGACCTGCTGAGGCGCGACGCGGACAGCCGCCTGAGCTCCAGGGGGCAGCGCTACGTGGAGGTCGTCGTGTCCGCCGTGAGGAAGCTCGACACGCTCATGGAGCAGCTCGTGACCTTCTCCCGCGTGGGGCGCCGTCCGCTGCACTTCACGGACGTGGACCTGCGCCGCGTCGCGCGGGACGTGTGGGCCCAGGTCGAGCCGGACCTCGCGGAACGCCGCGTGGAGTGGAACGTCCCGGCGCTCCCGCGTGTGCGCGGCGACGAGGAGGCGCTGCGGCTGGTGCTGTCGCACCTCGTCGCGAACGCCCTGAAGTTCACGCGCGGACGCGACCCCGCGCGGCTCACGCTGGGATGCGAGGAGACGCCCGGCGAGTGGCGGCTGGAGCTGCGCGACAACGGCGTCGGGTTCGGCCCGCACGGCCGCGACCGCCTCTTCGTGATGTTCGGACGCCTGCACCGCGAGGACGAGTTCGAGGGGCACGGCGTGGGCCTCGCCCTCGTCCGGCGGGTCGTCACGCGGCACGGCGGGCGCGTCTGGGCCGACGGCACCCCCGGCGAGGGCGCCACCGTGGGCTTCAGCCTGCCGAAACCCTCGGGCGCCGACCGGAACGACTGAGACGACGTTCACCCGTTCCACCTTCACGTGGCGTTATTCTTCCCACGTGGCGAAGTACGATCTCGGTCTCCCCCTGCTGGTCCTGCTGCTGCTCGGCGCGGGCCTCGTGACGGTCAGCAGCGTCGCGATGTCTCCGAACCTCGTGTCGCAGGGCATCTTCCAGAAGCAGCTCCTCGGACTCGCCATCGCCGTCGTGCCGATCGGGCTGATGTGGTGGGCGGGCCGCGACCGCATCTTCGCGTTCGCGCCGTTCCTGTACGGCCTGTCGCTGCTGCTGCTCGCCGCGACCTTCGTGATCGGCAAGGAGGTCAACGGGCAGCGCAACTGGATCGTGCTGGGCCCCCTGCAGTTCCAGCCCCTGGAGATCGCGAAGCTCAGCCTGATCGTGCTGCTTCCCCTGGTGATGCGGCGCGGCTACCGCGGCCTGCGCTCCTACCTGCTGCCCCTCACGCTGTTCCTGCCGGTCCTCGGGCTCGTCATCAAGGAGGACTTCGGCGGCGGCATGGTCCTCGCGGGTCTGTTCGGCTGCATCCTCATCGCGTGGCGCGCGCCGTGGTGGCACCTCGTGCTCGTCGCGCTCGCGATCGGCGTGGCCTTCCCGACGGTCGTGTACCCCAAGCTCAAGCCGTACCAGCAGAAACGCCTCACCATCTTCGTGAATCCCGCGCAGGACCCGCGCGGCGCGGGCTACCACCAGCTCCAGTCGCAGATCGCGATCGGCTCGGGCGGCATGATGGGCAAGGGCTACGGCAAGGGCACGCAGACGCACAACGGCTTCGTGTACAGCCAGCACTCCGACTTCGTCTTCGCGTCCTGGTCGGAGGAGCAGGGCTTCGTCGGCGCGGTCGCGCTGCTCGCCGTGTACGGCGCGCTCTTCTGGCGGCTCGCCGCGATGGGCACGGACGTCACGAGACCCCAGGATCAGCTGCTCTTCGCGGGCGTCCTCGGGCAGATCGGCGTGCAGACCATCGAGAACGTCGGCGCGGCCCTCAGCATGCTGCCCCTCACGGGCATCACGCTGCCGCTCGTCAGCTACGGCCTGAGCTCGCTCGTGTCGGTCCTCGCGACGCTCGGCCTCGCGTACGTCGTGTACCGCGACCGCCTCCAGGAAATCTGAACGGCTCCCTCGCGGACCCGCGCCCATGCCGGACGCGGGTCCGCCTTCCTTGTGACTCGGGCTCAAATGTAACGCTCGTGAGCCTGACGCCTCGCGGGAGCCCTGTAGGATGCCCGCATGGAATACAGGAACCTCGGCAGGAGCGGCCTCAAGGTCTCGGAAATCGCGCTGGGCGGCTGGGTGACGTTCGGCATGTCCGTCAACGACCAGCAGATGGTGCGCGACATCGTCACGAAGGCCTACGAGCTCGGGGTGAACTTCTTCGATCAGGCGGACGTGTACGCGCGCGGCAAGTCCGAGGAGATGATGGGCGAGGTGCTGCGCGAGCTTCCGCGTCACACGCTCGTGATCAGCAGCAAGGTCTTCTGGCCGATGAGCGACGACGTCAACGACCGCGGCCTGTCCCGCAAGCACGTGCTCGAAAGCATCGACCGGAGCCTGAAGCGGCTCGGGACGGACTACCTCGACATCTACTTCGCGCACCGCTACGATCCCGGCGTGCCGATGGAGGAGATCGTGATGGCCTTCGATCAGGTGGTGCGTTCGGGCCGCGCGATGTACTGGGGCACCAGCATGTGGCCCGCGGCGCGCATCGCGCAGGCCGTGGAGTTCGCGAAGGCGAACGGCCTGCACGCGCCCGTCACGGAGCAGCCCGAGTACAGCATGCTGCGCCGCGACCGCGTCGAGGGCGAGATCCTGCCGTACACGGAGGGCGCGGGCGTCGGCCTGGTCGTGTGGAGTCCCCTCGCGATGGGCATGCTGACCGGCAAGTACGACGAGGGCATGCCGGAGGGCAGCCGCCTCACCGACAACGAGAACTGGGGCAAGAACTTCGTGACGGAGGAGAACCGTCAGCGCGTCCGCGACCTCAAGGAGATCGCGGACGGCCTCGGCGTGACGCGCTCTCAGCTCGCGCTCGCCTGGGCGCTGCGTCAGCCGGGCGTGAGCAGCGTCATCACGGGCGCGACGAAGGTGCATCAGGTGGAGGAGAACGTCGGCGCGAGCGGCGTGAAGCTCACCGAGGACGTGGTGGGCCGTATCGACGAGATCCTCAAGTCCTGAGGTCGTAGAGACGCGTCGCCGCCCCTGGCATGAGGACCGGACCGCTCCGGTCCGTGGAGCGCCCAACGCGGGTCGACACGGACGAACGAACGCCCCTCCGCTCCGCCTGGGGCGTTCGTTCATCCCGGCACAACGTATCCATCTCGCAGCCCCGTTCGTCGGGGCGGTCTATACAGGAGGGCAGGAGGCCCGATGACGCTGGCGATCGAGACGAGACAGTTGCGCAAGGAGTACCGGGGACGGGCCGTGGTGGAGTCGCTCGACCTGGAGGTGGGCCGCGGGGAGGTGTTCGGGTTCCTCGGGCCGAACGGGGCGGGCAAGAGCACCACCGTGAAGATGCTGCTGGGCCTCGTACGGCCCACGTCGGGCGAGGTGCGGGTGCTGGGCGGCAGCGTGAACGAGGAGCGCGTGCGGCGCAAGCTGGGCTTCCTGCCAGAGCAGTTCCGCTTCCACACCTGGATGAGCGGGGAGGAGTTCCTGACCTTCCACGGGCGGCTCGCGGGCCTCTCGGCGCGCGCGCTGCGCGACCGCGTCCCGGAGGCGCTGAACCTCGTGGGGCTCGGCGGACGCGGCCGGGACGAGCTGCGGTCCTACTCCAAGGGGATGCTGCAGCGCGTGGGGCTCGCGCAGGCCATCATCCACACGCCGGAACTGGTGTTCCTCGACGAGCCCACGTCCGCGCTCGATCCGCTCGGGCGGGTGGAGGTGCGCAACATCATCCACTCCCTCAAGGATTCGGGCGTGACGGTGTTCCTGAACTCGCACCTGCTTTCCGAGGTGGAGCAGACCTGCGACCGCGTCGCGTTCGTGAATCAGGGGCGGGTGCTGCGCGCGGGCCGCATGGAGGAACTGCTGGGCCCGCCGCGCTCGCTGGACCTGCGGGTGGACGCCCTGAAACCCGAACTGCTCTCGAAGCTGCGCAAGCTCGGGAAGGTCACGGCGAGCGGCGAGGGCCGCGCGCGGCTCGCCCTGACGGCGGGCGTGGACCCCGCGAGCGTCGCGGAGGTGGTGGTCGGATCGGGCGCGCGCCTGCAGGAGCTCACGCCGCACCGTCCGGACCTGGAGGACCTGTTCGTGGAGCTCATCGAGCTCGGAGGTGACCGGTGAGGAACGTCCTGCTCGTCGCGGAACTCGCGCTGCGCGAGGCGGTCCGGCGCCGCCTCGTGCTGGCCCTGCTGGGCCTCACCGTCATCTTCCTGGGCTTCTACCTGTACGGCGTGCACCTGCTGCAGGTGCGGCTCGCGGAGCGCGCGGCGGATATCGGTCTGGACCGCCCGCTCAGGTCCGCGACGTTCTCGTACGCCTTCGCGACGCTGTTCGGGCTGTACCTCGTGAACTTCCTCGGGGGACTCATGGCGGTCCTGTCGAGCGTCGGCGCGGTCAGCGGGGAGGTGGAGAGCGGCACCATCCAGTCCATCGCGTACAAGCCCGTCTCACGCTCGCAGATCGTGGCGGGCAAGTGGCTGGGCTTCGCGGTCGTGACGGTGTCGTACGTGGTGGTGCTCGCCACGGGCCTCCTCGTGGGCGTGCGGCTCATCACGGGCTTCCTGCCGCCCGATCCCGTGCCCGCCGTGGCGCTGATGGCGCTGAGCGTCCTCGTGCTGCTGACCCTCACGATCCTCGGGGGGACCTTCTTCACGACGCTCGCGAACGGCATCGGGGTGTTCCTGCTGTACGGCCTCGGCTTCGCCGGGGGCATCCTGTCGAGCGTGGGCGCCGCGACGGACACGCCCCTGCTGGTACGGCTCGGCTCCGTCGCGTCGTACGTGATGCCCTCCGACTCCCTGTGGAAGGGCGCGTCGTACTTCCTGCAACCACGCACCCTGATCGACCTGCAGCGCCTGCGGGAGGACGCGGACGGCGGCGGCAACCCCTTCGTGGGCACCACGCCTCCGGACCCGACGTTCCTGGTGTGGACCGGCGCGTACGTGCTCGTGACGCTCGCGCTGGCCCTGCTGATCTTCCGGCGGCGCGACCTGTAGGGGCGCGGTCCGCGGCACGAGGAGAGGGCAGGGGAACCCGGTTCCCCTGCCCTCCGTCCGTCGCGTGGCGTCAGCCCTGGTCGAGGGGATCGGGGTTCGCGCTGGCACGGTCCGCCTCGATGCGTTCCTCCTTCTGGAGGATGCGGTCGTGGACGACCTCGGTGTCCTTCACGTTCGGGTGGGACGCCACCTCGGGCCGGTCGATGCCCTGCGCGTTGCCCGCGAGCGTCCCGAGCGGCGGGATGGGCGCGTCGCTGCCGTGCAGGTCCGCGTCGGTGCGCCCACCGCGCGAGACGTTCTGGCCCTCGTCGACGCGGTCCTGGTAGTCCTGGTTGGGCTGATCGTCGCGGTTGTCCGCGCCTCGGTTGCTGGAATCCATGGGAACCGCCTTTCCGGGGGTGGGTGGGGTGCGCAGGTCGGGCGCCCCGGCGCGTTCCTGCTGCAGGCTGCCCCAGACGCTCGCGGCGCTCGGGAGGGCGCCTCCCTCGGTGCTGGGCACGCCCGGCGTCGCGCCGACGCTCGCGGGCGGCGTGGGCTCCACCGCGCCGCCGGCCGTCGGGCTGCCCGGCACGGGCGTGGGGGCGGGCGCGATCACGACGCGTTTCGTGAGGGGCACCGCGGGCGTGGGCTCGGACGGGCGGACGCGGGCGTCCTCGGTGGCGGCGAGCGCCTCCCCGGCGCTGATCTCCGCGATGAGCCGTTCGCGCGCCGTGATCTCCTCGTCGAGCCTCGCGATCTCGTCCCGGATGGGCTGCAGCACCGCGACGTCCGCGCCGGAGTGGTAGGCGCGTCCGAGCCGCCCGTAGAGCGCGTCGAGCTCACGGCTGAGCGAGTACACCTCGAAGCGCAGTCGGGTGGTCTGCGCGACCTCCTCGCCCCGCACGCGCGCGCGTTCCACGCCGCGCCTGAGGGAGTTCATGACGTTGTCGAGCAAGCTGGCCTCCTTCTTCCCCACGATTGTTCCCCGGGGGGGTGACGTGAGGGTGATAATGACATACAGGGACACCTAGATCGCTCCACCCATGAGTGGAGAGACGCGTGGACGGTCCAGGCGAAAGCGAGGGACCGCTCCCGAGCGTACGACGCCAGGGCGGCGAAGACGGAAACGCGGACGGCCACGATCTCCCGTTTCGACGCGGGGAAGTCCCAGGCCCGGACGGCGGGGCCGTCCCCATCAAAAAAAGCACCCCTGGTCGGGGTGCCTTCCGGTTCGGTCCTGATCACCTCGCGTCGGCGCGGGGGCCTTCGCGGGGTGTTTCGGGCGTGACGGTGAAGGGAAGCAGGGCGCCCCGCAGCGCGGCCTTGAGGTCGTCGAGGCCGACGCCACGCGCGGCGCTGACGGGGACGCCGCCGAGGCGGGCCTGCTCGCGCTCAATCACGTCAGGATCGGCGGCGTCGGCCTTGTTGAGCGCGACGACGGTGGGCAGGTCGGCGGTGCCGAGGTCCTCGAGGATGCGGCGCACCGATTCGTAGCGGGTGTCCGCGCCGGGCGAGGCGACGTCCACGACGTGCAGCAGGACGTCGGCGTCGCCGATTTCCTCCAGGGTGGCGCGGAAGGCGCGCTGCAGGTCGGTGGGGAGGTCGCGGATGAAGCCCACCGTGTCGGTCAGGACGACCTGGCCGACGCCGGGCAGGAAGCCCTGGCGGGAGGTGGGGCGCAGCGTCGCGAAGAGCTTGTTCTCCGCGAGGACGCGGCGGGGTTCCTCGGCGGCGTGCGTGAAGGCGTTGAGGAGGGTGCTCTTGCCGGCGTTGGTGTACCCGACGATGGACACGACGGGGATGTCGTTGCGTTCGCGGCGCTTGCGGCGTTCCTCGCGGCGGGTGGCGACGTTCTCGAGCTGCCCTTCGAGGAAGCTGATGCGGTCGTTGATGCGGCGGCGGTCGAGCTCCAGCTTCGTCTCGCCGGGTCCGCGCGTGCCGATCGCGCCGCCCGCGGCGCTGCCGCCGGACGCGCCGATGCGCGAGAGGCGGGTGCCCTGCCCGAGCAGGCGGGGCTTCATGTAGCGGAGCTGGGCGAGCTCGACCTGCAGGCGCGACTCGACGCCCTGGGCGTGCAGCGCGAAGATGTCGAGGATGAGCTGGGTGCGGTCGATGACCTTGAGGGACGTGACGGCCTCGATCTCGCGGGCCTGGGCGGGGGAGAGTTCCTGCCCGAACACGAGGGTTTCCGCGTCGAGGTGGTAGGCGCGGGAGGTGAGCTCCTCGAGCTTGCCCGCGCCGACGAGGGTGCCGGGCTTGAGGTGCCTGCGGAAGACGAGTTCCTTGTAGACGACGTCCGCGCCGGCGGTGCGGGCGAGCTCGCCGAGCTCCGCGAGGCGTTCCTCCGCGTCGAACTCGCCCGTGTCGATCTGGACGAGGATGACGCGCTCGCGGTCCTTGCGGGCCTCGCGCAGGCGGCTGGCGCGCGCGATCTCCTCCTCCAGCGCCGAGACCTGCGCGCCGAGGTCGAAGTCCTCGATCTGGTAGGGGCTCTGCGGGGGGTAGACGCGCCAGTCCTCCTCCTCGCCGGTGGTTCCGGGCGGGGTGAGGTGGGCGACGTGGACGTTGCCGGGGAAGCCGTCCTTGAGCACCTCGATGGCGGCGACGGCGTCGAGCCGGTTCAGGAACAGCGCGGAGAGGTCGGCCTTGCTGAGGCCGCCGCCGCGCGGGTGGGTGTGGAGGAGGTGGTAGCCCGCGAGGCGCGTCTCGCCGAGGCGGACGGTGGGGAGCTCGGCGGCCTTGGCGTCGGCGACGCTGACGCTGATGACGCGTCCGCGACGGTCGATGAGGACGCTGACCTCGCGGCGCAGGTCGCTGGAGAGCTCGCTGAGGTTGCGGGCGAGTTCTGGGCTGGTGACGACGCCGGGTTCGATGCGGCGGCGGTAGAGGTTGCTGAGCTGCTTGAGCTGGGCGGGCCGGAGCCCGCTGGTGTTGCCGTGGACTTTTTCTATGGTCGTGCCTCCGGGGCCGCGCCCGAATGCCTGGGGGCGCGCGAGGGCGGCGCGGCGTGGGCCGCGCGCGGGTTCGTCGGGGAGGTGGGACGTGGAGCACCCTCGCCGCTGGGGGCGCTCCGGGAACGGTCGGGCGTTCGCGTCACGTGTTCAACATCGTACCAGAGCGGCCCGAGCATGAATGGGCGCAGGTTACGGAGAACCTTGAGGTGACGTGCCGACCCCTCAGAGGAAGATCATGACGCCATCTTGACCGCTCGGGTCGCGCGGCGCATCCGCCGGGTGGCGGAGGGCGGTCGGTCGAGGGGAGAGACACGGATACTCACCTCGCGTAGTCAGGTTAGGAAATATCCCTTGCGGTGCCTGGTCACGTTGTAGATTGAGGAGACGAATTTGGATGTAGGAATGAATGTGGATTTGTTGCATGATCTGTTAGACGAGGTCTGCGCAACTATAGACGCAGTACTCAATACAGAGATTGAGTTGAGGAGACATGAATTGAATGATGACAATCTGAAAGTATATAAATCGGTTTTAGAATTGCTTGCAGAACAAATTATCTTCATCATACGGAAAGAAAACGACTCGCACGTAAAATCTATGCTCTCTGATCTATATCAAGAGATATCTGAAAGTTGGAGGCTCGAATCGGCTTTTAGAGTACCGCTAAGCCTTGTGAAGATGAGCCTGATAGCCATCAGGCATGCCACATAAAAAAAGACCCGGTCAACTTGACCGGGTCTTTCGTTCTGGCGGAGAGGGTGGGATTCGAACCCACGGTGAGCTTGCACCCACAACGGTTTTCGAGACCGTCCCATTCAACCGCTCTGGCACCTCTCCATGTGGCGGCGGCCCGTGAGGGCGAAGAGAAATGTAGCATGCCCGTGAGCGTGGCGCAAGGACGGCCCGGCGGCGGGGCCTACACCCGCCGCGCGCACGCGTGCTCTACAGTGATCGGAGCATGAAGGTGTCTCCCGTGTCCGCGCCGCCCGCCGCCCCTACCTTTCCCGCCCGCGTGGTGCGCGCGTGAGCGCGTCGCGTCGGGTGTCGGCGGTGCGCAACACCCTCGTGGTGATGCTGGGCACGCTGGGTTCGCGCCTGCTGGGCCTGCTGCGGCAGCTCATCATCAACCGCTTCGACACGCACGTCACGGACGCGTTCAACATCGCGTCGAGCATCCCGAACCTCTTCCGTGAGCTGCTCGCGGAGGGCGCCCTCGTCAACTCCTTCATCCCGGTGTACAAGGGCCTCGACGAGGCGGAGAAGCGGCGCTTCGCGTCGGCCTTCATGGGCGCGCTGCTCGGCGTGAACCTCGTGCTGCTCGCGCTGGGCGTGTGGGCGGCGCCGTGGCTGGTGCAGCTGTTCGTGGTGGTGAACTCCACGACGGTGGACCTCTCGCTCGCCACGACGATGACGCGGCTCATGATGCCCTTCCTGATGCTGATCAGCCTCTCGGCGGTCGCGATGGGCCTGCTGAACGCGGACGAGCACTTTCGCGAGTCGAGCTTCGCGCCGATCGCGTTCAACATCGTCTCCATCGTGATGCTGCTGGCCCTGCCGGACACGGCGTTCTGGCTGGCGATCAGCTGGACGGTGGGCGGCCTCGCGCAGTTCCTCGTGCAGCTTCCGGCGCTGAGGCGCTACGGGCTGCTGCCCACGCCGCGTCTGGGCTGGCACCCGAAGCTGGGGCGCGTGCTGGCCCTGATGGCGCCCTTCGCGCTGACGACGGGGTCGCGGCAGTTCCTGAACCTGTTCGTGCGGCGGCTGCTGTCCACCTTCCCGCAGGGCACCCTGACGGGCTACTCGAACGCGGAGACGGTCTTCCAGATGATCATGGGCCTGTTCGTGGTGTCGCCCGCGCTGGCGCTCTACCCGCGTCTCTCCGCGCTCGGCAACGAGCGGGACTGGCCGGGGTTCCGTGACCTGACCCTGCGCGCGCTGCGCACCATCACCTTCGTGGCCGCCCCGATGAGCGCGCTGCTGGTGGTGCTCGCGCCGTACGCGATCAGCGTGTTCAGCCTCTCGGACACCAACACGGGCAAGTTCGAGGCGGGCAGCGCGATCCTCACGACCTGGGCGCTCGCGATCGTGCCGTGGGGCATCAACACGTTCCTGCTGCGCACCTTCTACGCGAGGCAGGAGACGCGCTGGCCGGTCGTGGTGAGCGCCACGTCCTTCCTGTGCGAGGTCGGGCTGTACTACGTTCTGACGCCCCGTCTGGGCCTGTACGGGTTCGGCGTGGCGAGCAGCACCATGGGCGTCGTGACGCTCGTCGTGCTGACCTCGCTGTACCACCGCGCGCTGGGCTTCCCCTTCGCGGCGCTCGGCCAGCACCTCGCGCGGGTCGTGCCGATGGCGGCCGTGGCGGGCGCGGCGGCCCTGCTGGTCACGCGCGTGCTGCCCGCGCCGGGCTCGCCGCTCGCGGGCGTGCTGGGCGGCGCGCTCGGCGGGGGCGTGGGGCTCGCGGTGTACCTCGCGCTGGCCGTCGCGCTGCGCGTGGGTGAGGTGGACACGCTGGTGAAGCGGTTCAGACGGTAAGGTGAAGTGGTAAACCTTCATCGAATCTCGAAAGATTACTTATATGCCTGTCGTCCACACTCTATTTTTCGGCACATTAAACATATTAATTGGACTTGTCACGTTATGGTCGAGCGCGTTTTCCTGCACAAACTGGGTTTTTATCGTATATATGCAGGGGCCATTTCCCACGAGCGAAATGGCCATGCGCGCAATGATCACGAACACCGCCGCAGCGATCGCAGGATTTATTCTCCTATATATGCTCGATGCGCTTAAGAAGCGCATCGAGGCTGATTACCGGCGCTCGCTTCGAATGACCGGGCGCGGTGACGAGTAGGACTCATGGGGCTTTGAGCTCGAAGCCCTCACGCTCCTGGTTCTGCACCTCCATCGCTGAATGACGTCCAGCGGACACGACGCCTTCGTCGTGTCCGCCTTTCTGTTCCTCAGCGGCGGTCGTCGATGACGCCGAGGAGCGTGTACGCGGCGAGCGCGAGCTTCTCGCGGCGACGGTAGCGTTCGGCGGCCTCCCCGGTGGAGGCGAGCGGGACGCTGGAGACGTTCGCGTCGAGGCCGACGGCGCGGGCGAGCGCGAGGGCGCGCGTGGCGTGCACCTCGTCCGTGACGAGCGTGACCCTGCCCTTCACGAGCGGCTTCGAGAACGTGACGTTCTCCAGCGTGTTGCGCGAGCGCGTCTCGGCGGCGAGGGCCGCCTTCGGCAGGCCGAGCTTGCGCAGGTACGCCACGCCGACGGCGCCCTCGCTGAAGCGGTCCCCGACGCCGACCCCGCCGGAGACGACGACGCGCCGCA
>NZ_KI912617.1:107520-112991 GCF_000519345.1 Deinococcus pimensis DSM 21231 | reverse complement strand
GGGGCGGTTCTGGGCGGGGGCGGCGGGGGTGGTCTGCGCGGACGCGGGAGCGGCGAGCAGGGCGGTCAGCAGGAGCGCCGCGAGGGCGCGCGTCCGGGTTGTGGTGATCACCTCCCCATGGTGCCGCAAGGAGGTGAACGCCGACCGTGACCGAAGGTGAGAATGAAGGGCCGTTCACGCCGCCGGGAGCCGGGATCATCGTCGCCCGGGCCACCGTTCGGGGGTGGCGGAGCCTCAGGTTCACGTGAAGTGCCGCGCCATGAGGGGCGGAAGTTTTGTGCTACCCTCGCGCCAAGGCCACGCCGCCACGCGCTCCCAGCCTCAATTCACCCGCTCCAGAAGGACCTATGCCCAAAACGCTCGTCATCGTCGAATCGCCCGCCAAGGCCCGGACCATCGAGAAGTACCTCGGTGGCGGCTACGTCGTGGAGTCCTCCATCGGTCACATCCGCGACCTTCCGCGTTCCGCCAGCGAGATCCCCGAGAAGTACAAGGGGCAGGCCTGGGCGCGGCTCGGCATCAACGTCGACGAGGACTTCCGCCCCCTGTACGTCGTCGCCTCCGAGAAGAAGCAGCAGGTGGCCAAGCTGCGCGGCCTCCTCAAGGAGGCGGACGAGGTGGTCCTCGCGACCGACGACGACCGCGAGGGCGAGAGCATCGCGTGGCACCTGCTGCAGGAACTCAAGCCGAAGGTGCCGGTGCGCCGCATGGTCTTCCACGAGATCACCAAGGAAGCCATCGAGAACGCCATCCGCAACTCCCGCGCCATCGACGAGAACCTCGTGGAGGCGCAGGAGGCCCGCCGCGCCCTCGACCGCCTCTACGGCTACGAGGTGTCGCCGGTGCTGTGGAAGAAGGTCGCGCCGAAGCTCAGCGCGGGCCGCGTGCAGAGCGTCGCGACCCGCATGCTCGTGGAGCGCGAGCGCGAACGCATGCGCTTCAACGCGGGCACGTGGTGGGACCTCGAGGGACGCTTCGCGGTGGCCGTCGACGTTTCGGGTCTTCGCGGCGCGGGACGGCCCGCGCCTTCGGGTGACGAGCATGACGGCGCCGGGAAGGCAGTATTCCCCGCCACCCTCATCGAGGTGGCGGGCACACGCCTCGCGACCGGCAAGGACTTCGATCCCGCCACGGGCCGCCTGAAGGCGGGCGCGGCGGCGCTGCTGCTGAACGAACAGGAGGCGAACGCCCTCGCGGCTGGCCTCGCGGGGCAGCCCTTCGAGGTGCTCTCCGCCGAGGAGAAGCCCTTCACGCAGCGCCCCTACGCGCCCTTCATCACGTCCACGCTGCAGCAGGAGGGCGGACGCAAGCTCGGCATGAGCGCCGCGCGCACCATGCGCGCCGCCCAGAAGCTCTACGAGGGCGGCTACATCACCTACATGCGCACGGACTCCACCACCCTCTCGCGTGAGGCGATGGACGCCGCTCGCGCCCAGGTCCGTGACATGTACGGGCAGGCGTACCTGCACCCCACGCCCCGCACGTACGACAAGAAGTCCAAGAACGCCCAGGAGGCGCACGAGGCGATTCGGCCCGCCGGGAGCAGCTTCCGCACGCCCGACAGCCTGCGTGGCGAGCTCGGCGGCGACGAGTGGCGCCTCTACGACCTCATCTGGAAGCGCACCGTCGCCTCGCAGATGGCGGACGCGCGCGGACGCCGCCTGCAGGTGCGGCTCGGCGGGCGCTCCACCGACGGGCGAGACGCGGTGTTCGCCGCGTCGGGCCGCGCCATCGACTTCCCCGGCTTCCTGCGCGCCTACGTGGAGGGCGCCGACGATCCCGACGCGGCCCTGGAGGACCGCGAGGTGCTGCTGCCTCCCCTCACGCGCGGCGACCGGGTCACCGCGCGGGAACTGAAGGCCGCCTCGCACACCACCCAGCCGCCCGCGCGCTTCACGGAGGCGTCGCTGGTGCAGGCCCTCGAACAGGCCGGGATCGGGCGGCCCAGCACGTACGCCAGCATCCTCGGCACCATCCAGGAGCGCGGCTACGCCATGCGCCGGGGGCAGGCACTCGTCCCCACCTGGACGGCCTTCGCCACGTCCGCCCTGCTGGAGCACCACTTCGGACGGCTCGTGGACTACGACTTCACCGCCCGCATGGAGGAGGCCCTCGACGACATCGCCGGAGGCCGCCAGAAGCGCACGCCGTACCTGCGCTCCTTCTACTACGGCGACACGGGCGGCCTGGGCCTCAAGAGGCTCGTGGAGACGCGCCTGGAAGCCATCGACGCGCGTGAGATCGCCACGATCGAGGTGCCGCGCCTCAGGGGCAGCGGGATCGAGGTGCGCGTGGGCCGCTTCGGGCCGTACATGCAGCGCGGCGAGCAGAAGGCGAACCTCCCGGAGGACCTCGCGCCCGACGAGCTCGGCATCGAGAAGGCCGAGGAGATCCTCGCGCGGCCCAGCGGCGAGCGTCCGCTCGGCACGGACCCCAACACGGACCTGCCCGTCATCGCGCGCGCGGGGCGCTTCGGGCCGTACGTGCAGCTCGGGGAGGGCAACACGCCCGTGCGCACGTCGTCCCTGCTGCCCGGCGACGACCTGAACACCCTCACGCTGGACCGCGCGCTCAAGCTCCTGAGCCTGCCGCGTTTCGTCGGCACCAGCGAGGGCGAGGAGGTCTGGGCGCACAACGGCCGTTACGGCCCCTACCTCAAGCGCGGCGGCGACACCCGCAACCTCGCCTCGCCCGAGGAGCTCTTCACCGTCACCCTCTCGCAGGCAGAGGCGCTCTTCATGCAGCCCCGCGCGCGCGGCGGACGCGCCGCGCGTGGCCCCCTCAGGCGCTTCGAGTACGAGGGCCGCGACGCCATCGAGCTGCGCGCGGGCCGTTTCGGCGCGTACCTCACCGACGGCAGCGTGAACGCCACGCTGCGCGACACGGAGGACCCCGAGACGATGACCGCCGACGAGGCGCGCGAGATCGTCGAGGAGCGCGGCAGACCCCCCAAGGGCAAGCCCGCCCGCGCGAAGAAGGCCGCGCCGAAGAAGACGGCCGCGAAGAAGCCCGCCACGACCACGAAGAAGACGGCGGGCGCCGCCGCGACGAAGCCCGCCGCGAAGCGCGCCGCGCCGAGGACCACGAAGGGCAAGACCTCCGCGAAGACCACCACGAAGACCGCCGCCCGCAGGGAGGAGAAGTCCGCGCTGAGCTGGGCGGAACTCAAACCGCACGTCAACGTCCTCAGCGACACCGAGCGCCGCCTCGTGATGGCCGTCCGCGACGAGGGCCGCAAGGTCGAGGAGGTCGCGCCGGAACTCGGCCTCGACGTGAAGAAGGCCAAGGGCATGAACCTGCAGGCCAGCAAGAAGCTCAACCAGGCCGCGCGGAGCGTCGCGTAGGTGCCGATCAAGGTCACGCCGCCCGACACGCTGCACCTCGTGCGGCTCGCGAAGGCCACGCCGAACGCGCCCGTCGCGCTGCCCGGCACGGATGGACGCATGACGAGCGTGCACCTCGCCACGCGCCTTCCCGACGCGCCGCTCGACCGCTGGTACGTCTGCCTCGCCGGGGAGGTGCTCGTGGACCTGCCGTACGGCGCGTTCGTGCACCTGCGCGCGGGCGAGACGGCCCGCGTGACGGCGGGCACCGCGCGGACCCTCACGCCCGTCCGTGAGGCCACGGTCCTCGTCGTGGACCACACGGGCCCGTGAGGGAGGGCCATTTCTCCCGCACCCCCTGCGCTAGACTCACCGCATGAGCGTCCTCGACCCTACGGCCCTTCTGGACAAGGCGGCGCGCGGTGAGCGTCTCGACCACGCGGAGATCACCCGGCTCTATGACCTGCCGCTCGGTGACGTCGCGGCGGTCGCGCACGGCCTGCGTCTCCTGCGCGCCGACCCGGACGTCGTGACGTACCTCATCGACCGCAACATCAACTACACCAACGTCTGCAACGTCGGGTGCAACTTCTGCGCGTTCTACCGCACGGACCGCCAGAAGGACGCCTACACCCTCGACTACGCGCAGATCTCGCACAAGATCGCCGAACTCCAGGCGGTCGGCGGGACGCGCATCCTGATGCAGGGCGGCGTGAACCCCAAGCTGCCGCTGGAGTACTACACGGGCCTGCTGCGTCACATCAAGACGCACCATGGGGGCATCCGCATCGAGGCGTTCAGCCCCGAGGAGATCCTCGGCTTCGAGAAGTTCTTCGGAATGAGCGCCGACGAACTCCTCGACGTGCTCATCGAGGCGGGTCTCGACGGGCTGCCCGGCGCGGGCGGCGAGATCCTGGAGGACGAGGTGCGCGCCAAGGCCGCGCCCGCCCGCATCCGCACCGAGGACTGGTTCCGCATCATCGACGTGGCGCAGCGCAAGGGGCTCTACACCATCAGCACGATGGTGATCGGCTTCGGCGAGACGTACGCGCAGCGCGCCGCGCACCTCCTCAAGATCCGCGACCAGCAGGACCGCGCGCTCGCCACGCACGGCAACGGCTTCGCGGGCTTCGCGATGTGGAGCCTGCAGACGGCCCACACCCGCCTCGCCGGGAAGGCGCCGGGCGCGACCGCCGTGGAGTACCTGCAGCAGCTCGCGGTGGCCCGCATCGCCCTCGACAACCAGCCGAACATCCAGGCGTCGTGGCCCGCGCAGGGCTTCAAGGTCGCGCAGGCCGCGCTGTACTACGGCGCCTCCGACCTCGGCAGCACCATGCTGGAGGAGAACGTCGTGAGCGCCGCCGGGGGGCACGGGCGACACACCGCCACGGAACGCGAGCTGGTGCGCATCGCGCACGACGCGGGCTTCCGGCCCGCGCAGCGCAACAGCTTCTTCCAGATCATCCGGTACCCGGACGCCCGTGAGATGCTGCGTCCCGCCGTCCCCGTCGCGAGCGACTGAACGTGGAGTCCACGGCGCGCGGGTTCGTCCCGCGCGCCGTCTCCTTCGACACGGTCGGGGCGGGCGCACCGCGTCACCATGCCTTCATGGACGATCTGCCCGAGGACACGGTGCATCCCCTCACCCGCGGGGCGTGGCGCGCGTGGCTGGAGGCGAACCACGACCGCGCGAAGGGCGTGTGGCTCGTGACCTTCCGGAAGGAGACGGGCGAGCCGCGCGTGGAGTACGACGAGGCGGTGGAGGAGGCGTTGTGCTTCGGCTGGGTGGACAGCAAGCCCCGCAAGCTCGACGATCGGCGCGGCATGCTGTACTTCGCGCCGCGCAGGGCGGGTTCCGGCTGGTCCGCTCCGAACAAGGCGCGGGTGGAACGGCTCCTCGCGGCGGGCCTGATGGCGCCCGCCGGGCTCGCGAAGGTCGAGGCGGCCCGGCGTGACGGCTCGTGGACGGCGCTCGACGAGGTGGAGGCGCTCGTCGTGCCAGGGGACCTCGCGGCGGCCCTCGCGGACCTGCCACCCGCGCGGGAGAACTTCGACGCCTTCCCGCGCAGCGCGCGCCGCGGCATCCTGGAGTGGATCGTGTCCGCGCGCACGCCCGGGACGCGCGCGCGGAGGGTGGAGGAGACCGCG
>NZ_KI912617.1:106109-107420 GCF_000519345.1 Deinococcus pimensis DSM 21231 | reverse complement strand
GCCGCGCCGAGCACGAGCAGGGTGGGGGAGGGCGCGCGGGCCTCGCGGGCGTGCGCGCCGAGAAGGACCGCGCTGAGGGCGGTCGTGACGAGGAGCGGCAGGATGCCGGGAGTGCTGCCCGCGCGGCGCATACGCCCCGACATTACCATGAAGGGAAATTGAAGAATATGCGTCGAAGCTGACGCGACTTCATCTTCGCCCGGTCTGCTGGCCTCACGACGCTCACAGGAAGGGCGGGTCCGGTCGTCCCGGACCCGCCCTACCACGACGCCTCAGCGGCGGCCGTTGACGTCCGCGCGCGCCCCGAGCGTCACGGGCACCTCCACGCTGTTCGCGCCGCGCTGCACGGTCAGCCGGATCGTGTCGCCCACCCTGGAGGACCGGATCTGCTCGATGAGGTCCGTCCAGACCCGCACCGACTTGCCGTTCACCGCGACGATCACGTCGCCCGACAGCTTCGGCGGGCGGCTCTCGCCGTCCACGACGTTGAGGGGACGCAGCCCCGCCCGGTCCGCCGGGCCGTCCTTGACGACGCTGTCGAACAGCACGCCGGGCTTCCCGCCCAGCCCGAAGTCCGTGAAGGCGGAGTCGGCGAGCTCGAACGGGAGCGAGTACCCGATCCCGATGGCGGGCGCGTCCGACTTCTTCCCGGCGCGCAGGTCCGCCAGCAGCGGGCTGCCCGACGTGATCGGCACCGCGTAGGAGTTCCACACGGGGTTGCGGTTCGACGAGCCCTCCTGCGCGCGGATGTAGCTCACCACGCCGATGCCCTCGCCGCGCGCGTTGATGACGGGTCCGCCCGAGTCGCCCGGCGCGAGCGGCGCGTCGAGCTCCAGCGTGCCGTTCGGGAAGTCCGCGCGTCCGGCGGCCACGTCGAGCCGCTTGAGGACGCCGCGCTTCTCCTTGAGGAGCTGCCCGCCGCTGTTGCCGATCGCGAGGGCCGCGTCGCCCACCTTCGGGCCCTGCTGCGCCAGCGGCACGAACGGCACCTTGCCCTTGACGTTGACCTTCACGAGCGCCACGTCGTTCGAGTCGTCGTACCCGATCACCGTGAGGTCGTAGCGCTCCCCGTTCAGGAGGCGGGCGCTGAGCTTCGGCGCGCCGAACACGACGTGGTAGGCGGTCAGCGCGAGGCCGTCGTCGCTGATGAACCAGCCCGTCCCGAGGCCGTCGGGGGCGCCCCGGTCCGAGGCGGAGCGCTGCTCCAGCCGGAAGGTGGCGGGCCGGAGCTTCTGGAACACCGCGTCGCTCACCGACGCCGTCTGGGCGGCGCTGGGGCGGTTCTGGGCGGGGGCGGCGGGGGTGGTCTGC
>NZ_KI912617.1:97979-106009 GCF_000519345.1 Deinococcus pimensis DSM 21231 | reverse complement strand
GCGGAGGGTGGAGGAGACCGCGCGGCTCGCGCAGCGGGGCGAGCGCGCCAACCAGTGGCGCCGCAAGTGAGGGCCGCCACCACGCGCGTCCGCGCGGGAGGCTAGACTTCCCTGATGCCTGCCCCGCGCCCCCCGCACACCCTGTCGGTCGCGCCGATGATGGACTGGACGGACCGTCACGACCGCTACTTCCTGCGTCTCATCACGAAGCGCACCCTGCTCTACACCGAGATGGTCACGACGGGCGCGCTCCTGCACGGCGACCGGCCCCGTCACCTCGACTTCTCCCGCGAGGAGCACCCGGTCGCGCTTCAGCTCGGCGGCAGCGATCCCGCCGCGCTCGCCGAGAGCGCCCGCATGGCGGAGCAGTGGGGCTACGACGAGGTGAACCTCAACTGCGGCTGCCCCTCGGACCGCGTGCAGAGCGGCATGTTCGGCGCCTGCCTCATGGGCACGCCGGACGTCGTGGCACGCGGCGTGGAGGCCATGCGCGGCGCGACGACGCTGCCGGTGACGGTGAAGCACCGCATCGGCATCGACGACCTGGACAGCTACGAGCACCTGACGCGCTTCGTGTCCACGGTGGCGTCGGCGGGCTGCGAGACGTTCATCGTGCATGCCCGCAAGGCCTGGCTGCAGGGCCTGAGCCCCAAGGAGAACCGCGAGATCCCCCCCCTGCGCTACGAGGTGGTGCGCCGCCTCAAGGAGGACTTCCCGCACCTGACGGTCGTGCTCAACGGCGGCGTGAAGAGCCTGGAGGAGGCCAGGGAGCACCTGGCGTGGGCGGACGGCGTGATGATCGGACGCGAGGCGTACCAGAACCCCTTCGTGCTGGCCCTCGCGGACCGCGAGATCTTCGGGGAGGACGCGCCCGCGAGGACGCGGCGCGAGGTCGTGGAGCGCCTCGTCCCGTACGTGGAGGAGATGCTCGCGCGGGACGTGTACCTGTCGCGCGTCACGCGGCACATCCTGGGGCTCTTCGCGGGACAGCCCGGCGCGCGCGGCTGGAAGCGCGAGCTGAGCGAGCGGTCGTTCAGGCCGGGCGCGGGCGTGGAGGTCATCCGGGACGCCCTCTCCAGGGTGCCGGACGAGGTGCTCGACGCGCGGCCCTCCGTGGCACCGGACGCACTCGTCCACGTTCGGTGAGGCTTTCCATGAACTCATGAGCCGTGGGAGTGATTCCACGGACTTTGCATGAAGTACGACTGAAGTTTTCTTTGATCGAGTCGTAAGGTTGAGAAGTTCCTCATCGCCTAAGCTGTGGGCGTCAGATCAAGATCAGTTCGGAAGCTCCCTCTCCGTTCCGTTCCGACGACTCACACTCCCGCACCTCGTCGTCCGCTCCCGTACACACGGGCACGCCGGGGTGATCGCGCGTCACGCGCCGGAGGCCAGAATGAGCCCGAACCTCACCGAACGACTGAGCTGCCGCTGGGTGCCCGGAACCCTCGACACCGTCCTCGTCGAACATCCCTACGGCGAGGCCCGTCTGCGCCTCGCCGACGTGAAGCGCACCCTCGGACGCGAGGTCCTGCAGGGCCTCTACCTGTCGGGGCGCTACCACCTCGACCTGCCCGCGACCCGCCTGCGCGAGGTGCTGCGCGACCTCGGCCTCGTCGTGACGCCCCGGACGACGCTCACGCTGCCCCTGCGAGTTCCGGCCTGACCAGAGGTTGAAGAGACGCGCCGACGCACCAGGCACGAGAGCCCGACCGCTCGGGCTCGTACGCGGCCAAAGCGTTGACGCTCCAAGGCACAACGGGGAAGGGCGCGACCGGGACTAAGGGTCGCGCCCTTCCTCGTCCGCCGCTACTGCACGCGGGTGAACTCGGGTTCCGGCGCGAGCGCCGCCGTCCACGCGGCCATGAGGTCCACGCAGGCCTTCACGTCGCCCAGGTCCACCATCTCGTTCGGGGAGTGCATGTAGCGCAGCGGGATGCTCACGACGCCGCTCGGCACGCCGCCCCGCACGAGGCTCAGCTCGTCCGCGTCCGTGCCGGTGGAGCGCGGCTGCGCCGACAGGGTGTACCCGATGCCCTCGCGGGTGGCGACGTCGATCAGCTCGCGCAGGATGCGGGGGTTCGTCAGGGCGGAGACGGACAGGTTCACGCCCGAGCCGAAGTCGGCCCGCCCGACCTTCTTGACCTCCACGCCGGGCTGCGTCGTCTCGAAGGTGACGTCCACGACGAGCGCCGCGATGGGATCGAGGTGGTAGGCGGCGGTGCGCGCGCCGTACGCGCCGATCTCCTCCTGCGCGCTCGCGACGGCCACGACGCGGCGCGTCACGCCCCGCTCCTTGAGGGACCGCAGCGCCTCCAGCACCGTGAAGGCCCCGACGCGGTTGTCGAGGGCGCGGCTCACGACGCGCTCGCCCTGCACGAACGTCGGCTGCTCCAGCACCCCGACCGTCCCGACGGGCACGCGGCGGCGCACCTCGTCCACGGCGAGGCCCGTGTCGAGCCACAGGTCGTCCATCTTGCTGACCTTGTCGCGCTCCGAGGGGTCCATCAGGTGGATCGGCTTCTTGCCGATCACGGCGATCACGTCGCCGTCCACCGCGAGGAGCCGCACGCGCTGCCCCACCAGCACCTGCGAGTCCCACCCGCCGAGCGGCAGGACGCTCAGCAGGCCCCCGTCGTCCACGTGCGAGACCATCATGCCGATCTCGTCGAGGTGACCCATCAGGACCACCGGACGGCCCGCGTCCGGGTTGAGCTCGGCGTACACGTTGCCGTGCGCGTCCTCACGGACGACGTCGGCGAAGCGGCGCGCCTCCTCGCTCCAGACGCGCGCGGCGCGGGCCTCGAAGCCGCTCGGGGCGGCCTCGGCGAGCAGGGCGACGAGGAAGTCGACGTTGACGTTGGTTTCAGGCATGGCCGGAGTCTACCAAGGAGGCCGCGCACCTCCGCTACAGTGGGCGCGTGACCTCCCTCCCCGAGCCCGACATCCGCGTCGTCGTGAAGGCCGCGTACGTCGACACGCACTCCCGCGAGGGCCATCACGTGTTCGTGTACCTCGTGCGCATCGAGAACCACGCCGAGGAGTCCTACAAGCTCCTCGAACGCGAGTGGAAGGTCACGGACGGCGAGGGGCAGGTCACGCGCGTCGCGGGCGTCGGCGTGGTCGGCGAGCAGCCGCTCCTCGCGCCCGGCGCGGTCTTCCAGTACGACAGCAGCGTCGTCGTGGGGTCCATCCCTGGCCGCATGGAGGGCTCGTACGTCTTCCAGGACGCCTGGGGCGAACGCAGGCGCGTCATGATTCCGGCCTTCGCGCTCGACCGGCCCACGCCGCGCGTGCTGAACTGAAGCGTCGAGAGGCCGTCCAGCTCTCGGTCTTCGCCAGCGCGGACGGCCGCGCTGTTCGGGCGTGGGTCGTCCTGGCGTCTCTGTTCGCTAGGACTGCGCGAACTCCGCCCGCACCACGGTGCCCTCGCCGGGGCGGCTGAGCACCTCGTAGCGGCCCCCGAGCGACTCGACGCGCTCTCGCATCTGCGCGAGGCCGAGGCCCCCGGCGGAGCTCACCCGGCCGCTCACGAGGTCCGGGTCGAAGCCCTGACCGTCGTCCCGGACCTCCAGCGTGACGCGCTCGGCGCCGTGCAGGCACACGTGCACCTCGTGCGCGCGGGCGTGCTTCGCGACGTTGTTGAGGCTCTCCTGCAGGATGCGGAACACCGTCGCCTCGTCGCCGGGGGAGAGGGTCACCTCGCCGTCCACGTTGAGGGTGGTGCGCAGTCCGTTCTGCTCGCCGAAGTCCAGCACGTAGCGGCGCACCGTCTCCAGCAGCCCGAAGCGTTCGAGGTCGATGGGCCGCAGCGCGAAGATGGAGCGGCGCACCTCGCGGATCTGCTCGCGCAGGATCGTCCGGGCCGTCGCGACCTCCGCCGCCGCCTTCCCGGGATCGCGCGTGATCTGCCGTTCGGCCACGTCGAGCTTCAGCGCGCAGAACGCCAGGGACTGCGCCACGCCGTCGTGGATCTCGCGCGCGATGCGGTTGCGTTCCTCCCCGATGGCGAGCTCCTCGCTGTAGAGGTACGCGCGGGCGTTGCGGACCGCCAGGGACGCCTGCGTGGCCATCAGGGCCAGCAGGGGCACGCGCGCGCTCGTGAAGGCGTCGGGTTCCTCGTGACCCAGCACGATCACCCCGACGAGACGCTCCTCGCTGCTCATCGGGAGGCCCAGCGCGCTCCGGGCGCCCGGGAAGACGCGCGCGGCGTCCTCGGGGGTCGCGAGGGTCGGCGCGTCGCTCTGCCGCGACGCGCTTGGCGAACTCCGGGACGCTCCCGCCGCGCCGCACCTGCCCGGTGAGGTCGGCGGACCACACGTGACGCAGCACGCCGTCCGTGTCCACCACGAACACCGCGCGCGCCCGCGCGCCGCTGCGCTCGGCCATGTTGAGCGTGACGCGTTCGAGCAGGCGGCGCAGGTTGCGCTCGGCGCGGATCGATTCGTCCACCTCGTAGAGGGTGATGAGGTCGCGGGTGCGCTGCCGCGCCGCCTCGATGGCGGTGCCCACCTCCGCCGCGAGGGCCTGGGCGAGCCGCGCGGTGTCCGCGAGGGGCCGCTGGGCGAAGTGCAGCGTGAGCTCTCCGACGCGCCCGCCGCCCGCCGTGACGGGCAGCCTCAGCTCGTGCAGGTCCGCCGAGGGCGCTTCGAGCAGCGTCGCGCCGCGCGCGGTGCGCTCCAGCCCGCCGGGCACCGTGAGGCGCGCGTGCGTCGCGCCCGTGGCGCTCAGCGTGCCGGAGGCGGCCACGTCGAGGACCTCCTCCAGGTCGGGCGCCTCCGCGAGGGCGCGGATGAGGCTCTGCACCGTGTCGAGCTGCAGGTGCGACGCGCTGAGCTCCCCGTAGAGGTGACGCAGCTCGCGCTCGGCGAGCTCGCGCGCGAGGACGCCCTTCTCCAGCCACTGCAGGGTGTAGAACGTCACGAGCGGCCCGACGAGGCCGTAGAAGGCCAGGTGCAGCCAGAACATCAGGCCGCGGTCCGGGAGGCTCACCACGAACACCTCGTACAGCACGACGACCAGCACGATCGCGGGTGGCAGGAGGTTGCGGGTGAGCCTCACGCGCCTCACGACGCTGATGCTGGGCGGCGGACTGCCGGGCGTCTGACGGAACACGGTCACCCGGAAAGTCTAGAGTGCCCGGGCGCGAGCTTCAGTGACCCGATCCGCCGACGGGGCCGGGCGTCAGGCGTCCGTGTCCTCGGGGTTGGCGGGGGGCGCGGCGCGCTCGTCGGCGCGGTTCGCGGCCCAGATGCCCTGCTGCCACAGGCCGCGCAGGAACTGCACCTCGCGCGCGCTGGGCCGGGCCCGGTCGAGCAGGGTGCGCCAGTGCCGCATCGTCTGCGGGGCGCGCACGTCGTCGGTGTAGCCGATGCGGTGCATGAACGCGAGGAGGTGCGCGTACATGCCCTCCATCTGCTCGCGCGGCGCGGCCTTGTGCTCCACGGGCGGGGCCTCGCGCGCCTGCAGGAACTCGTAGCACAGCAGCAGCACGGCCTGCGCGAGGTTCAGGCTGGCGTACTCGCCCGTCGGGACGCGCACGCTGCCCTGGCACAGCGCGATGTCCTCGCTCGTGAGGCCCGACTCCTCCGGGCCGAACACGAGGGCGGGTCGGTCGGCGGACTGCAGCAGGGGCCGCAGTTCGCTCGGGAGGCGTGGCAGGGGCAGGTTCTTGCGTTCGCGCGCGGTCGTGGCGAGCGCCACGTCGCGGTCCGCGAGGGCCTCGGCGAGGGTGGCGTAGACGCGCGCGCCCTCCAGCACCGTCACGGCGTGGACGGAGAGCCGCCGCGCCTCCGGGTCGAGGTGATCGCAGCGGGGCGCGACGAGCCGCATGTCGGACGCGCCCATGTTGAGCATGGCGCGGGCGGCCGAGCCGACGTTGCCGGGATTCTTGGGGGAGACGAGGACCACCGCGAGCGAAGTCACGCCCTGAATGCTACAGGCTGCGCGGTCCTCGCGCGCGGTCTTCGTGTATCCGGGACACGATGTATATGCACGTATGCGCATGAATAACGCTAAGCGAAGGCTCTAGAAGCGAGAAAACTGGAAGCGGTTCAGGACCGTATACTCACGCCATGACGTACCTCGCCTTCGAAGCCCGGGAAGTGACGCCCGAGGTCCTCAATCACCCCGAACTCGCCCAGGAATGGAAGCAGGCCGCCCAGCACAACCTCATCAAGTCCGGCTGCTGCGGCCGCTACAGCGTCGTCCTCGACATGGCCTTCGCCGAACGCCTCCGCAGCGCCCTGCCCGGCGTCACCTGCTACAACTACGACGACGGCGCCGACCGCGTCGAAGGCGTCATGAACGCCTGACCCACACCCGGAAGGGAAGAGGGCGCCCCACCCGGGGCGCCCTCTCCACGTGAACACGTCACAGCTCCGGCGCGCTCGCCGCCTTCCTCGTCCGCTTCGGCTTCGGCGCGGCGGGCGCGGGCGCGTACAGGTCCAGGTACCTGCGCGCCGCCGTTCCCCACGAGAAGTCGTGCGCCATGCCCAGCTCCGCCCGCTCCCGCCAGCCCGCCGGGTCCTCCAGCGCCTTCGCCGCCGAACGCGCCGCGCGCACCAGCGCCGCCGCGCCCGCCTTCTGGAAGTGGAACCCCACGTCCTTCGGCACGCTGTCCTTCAGCCCGCCCGTCGTCCGCACGATCGGCGGCGTCCCGTACCGCATCGCGATCATCTGCGACAGCCCGCACGGCTCGAAGCGGCTCGGCATCACGAACGCGTCCGCGCCCGCGTAGATGCGGTGCGCCAGCGGCTCGTTCATGCCCTCGTAGTACCGCACGCCCTGGCCGTCGTGCTCGCGCAGCGCCGCCTCCAGTCTGGGGTCGCCCGAGCCGAGCACCACCACGTCCCAGTCCTTCGTGAGCTCCGGAAGCGCATCCACGAGCACGTCGATGCCCTTCTGCTCCACGAGGCGCGTCACCGTCGCCAGGACCGGCTTGCCGCGCAACCCGATCTCCTTGCGCAGCGCGCGTGTGTTCGGCGCCTTGCCCTTGTACGTCCGGTACGCCTTCACCTCCGGGTCCGCGCCCGGATCCCAGCGCTCCACGTCCAGCCCGTTGAGGAGCCCCACCAGTTCCTTGCGCGCGAAGCGCTCGCGCAGCACGGGATCGAGCCCCTCGCCGAACTCCGGCGTGGTGATCTCGCGCGCGTACGTCGGCGACACGGTCGTCACGACGTCCGCCGACAGCAGGCCCGCCTTCATCAGGTTGATGTCCCCGAAGAACTCCAGCGCGGGGTACGCCCCCTCGGGCAGACCCGTCCACGAGAACGCCTCCCAGGCGTTCCAGCGGCCCTGGTACTGCAGGTTGTGGATCGTGAACACCGTCCGCACGCCCCGCTCGCGCGCCAGCATCGTCAGCAGGCCCGCCGCCCAGTCGTGCGCGTGCAGCACGTCGAAGGACACGCCCAGCGCGTCCAGCGCGGGCAGGGCCGCGCGGCAGAAGCGCACGAAACGCCACACGTCGTCCGGGTGGTACACGCCGCCCCGGTCGAACTCCGGCAGACCCAGGAACAGGTAGCGGACGCCGTGCTCGCGCACCTCGCCGACGTGCACCTCACCGAACTCCGCCACCAGCTGGGGCTTCGGCTGGATGTCCCGGTACCACGGCGACAGCACCGTCACCTCGGTCCCGAGTCCGGCGAGCGCGCGCGGAAGCGCGTCGAGGACGTCCGCGAGCCCGCCCGTCCGCGAGAACGGGTACACCTCCGACGCGACGTGGAGAACTCGAAGGGCAGTCATGGGCCACAGTGTAACCCGCTCCCCGCCCGCGCCCGCATTCATGAAGTTCCGCACGCCCCCACGATTGACACGCGCTGACCGCCCTGCTATAGTCCCTTTCGCTGCGAAGCCCCCGGGCTCTTAGCTCAATGGTCAGAGCAGTCGGCTCATAACCGATTGGTTACAGGTTCAAATCCTGTAGGGCCCACCAAGGATCGGGCGGTTAGCTCAGCGGTAGAGCATTCGCTTCACACGCGAAGGGTCGTAGGTTCAAATCCTATACCGCCCACCAACAGAACGGCCTCCAG
>NZ_KI912617.1:97745-97879 GCF_000519345.1 Deinococcus pimensis DSM 21231 | reverse complement strand
AGGCCCGGACGGCACCCGCGGCTCTTCGCGGCGCGCTTCGCGGGCAGCGAGACCACCTCGCCCGGCACCTTCACCTTCGACGAGGCCACCCTGCCCGAGGCGCTCGCGGCGCGCGGCTACCACACCGTGTGCGT
>NZ_KI912617.1:36330-97645 GCF_000519345.1 Deinococcus pimensis DSM 21231 | reverse complement strand
TACATTTGAGACATCTGCTAATGCTGTCCGAGCAGAATCAATTGCGCCCCGCTCAAGGTTCACGAACGTGAATCTCGTCCCGCCCACCGTATAGACTTCCAGAACGTACTTTGCCATGCCGAAAGCCTACAAGATCCCAGCCTTGCAGACACCCGCACATACGGCGGCACCCATGCAGCACCCTTACCGGATGGGTACGGACCTCGACGAACCTTCAGCCTGCCCAGCGAAAGCCCCCGCCACAGCAGCAATCAGGACGAACGAGGAAGAACCGAGACGGACGCGAGCTGACTTCACACGCGAAGGGTCGTAGGTTCAAATCCTATACCGCCCACCAACAGAACGGCCTCCAGCAATGGAGGCCGTTCAACCTTACCCATAACGTACCCATACGTCACCCGGTCTGGTCGAGGAGGTTCCCGAGGAGACCCTCAGTCGCCGCGGCGGCCCGCTTCCGCTGATCCTCCTGACTGTGGACGTACACGCTCATCGTGAAGCGCGGGTCGGCATGCCCGAGCAGGTCCGCGAGGGTACGCGGGTCTACCCCTTGAGCGATCAACCATGAGGCGTAGCTGTGCCTCAAGTCGTGCAGGCGGTGCCCGCTGGGCAGCCCGGCCTTCTTCAGGATCGAGCGGTACGCCCGCAGGAAGTTGTTCGGTCCAGTGGGGGTGCCGACCGTGGACGGGAAGATCCAGCCCGGATCGTCCCATCGAGGTGCGGCGGCCATTTCCAGCGCCTGGGCCTCCCGGTGCCGTTGGAGCAGCTGCAGCGTCGGTGTGGGCAGGTACAGGGTGCGGCGGCTGCCCTTGGTCTTGAGGTCGCCCACCACGACCTTGTTGATCTCGTTGATGACGGCGCGGCGGATGTGAATGGCGCCGCGCTCGACGACCTGACCGTCAGGCCCGGGCTCCTTCCACACGTCGAGGTCCTCCCACCTCAACCCGAGGAGTTCGCCGCGGCGTAGACCCAGGGCGAACGCGACGTGCAGCATCGGCGCCCAGCGGGTGCCCTGCGCGGCACGCAGGAGCTTGCCGGCGCCGTCCTGATCCATGGGTTTCGCGGCCTTCGGTCGGGCGATGCGGGGCATCTCGGCGAGCTCTCCGGGACTGGAGGGGATCATCTCGTAGCGCACGGCGCGCTTGAGGGCATTGTTGAGGAAGGTGCGGACGTGCGCGACGGTGCTGTGCGAGTACCCGTCAGCGGCGAGCGCGCGGTAGAGACGTTCGAGGTCGCTGGCTCGGAGGTCGCGCAAGTTCACGCGGTCGAGCGGCCGGGCGAGTTCGAGGTATGTACGGTACTTGTGCAGGGTGTTCTCGCGGCGGTCCGTGCCGGTGAAGCTGTCGACGTAGTCCGCGAGCCACGCGCCGAGCGGCACGTGCCCCTGCCGGACCATCTCGCCTTTGCCGTGCTTGATCTGCAACTCGGCGAGCTTCATCGCGGCGGCAGCCTTCGTCGGGCCGTACACGCTCTTCGTGATCTGCTTGCCGCCGTCGTCGTACCCGACGGTGAGGCGCCCTTCCCAGCTGCCGTTCTTGCGCTGTCGGAGGTTGCCTTCACCGTTGGTGCGGACGCGGCGGCGTGGCTTCTTACGTGGTGTGGGTTTGGTCATTGGGCGGGGAAGGGGGCCTCACGGTACACGGTGACAGTGCCGTTCGGGTCGAGCGTGAGCCGCGCCCACGGGACGGAAGAATTGTCCTGTGTCTTGCGGGCGTACAGGTCGAGCGGTTTCGTCGGGTCGTACGTGACGACGCTGGCCTTACCGTCGAAGACGAGCGGGGTGAGGGCAGTGCCGGGCTGCTGCGCGGCGATGACGATGCCGCTCGGCACGTCGCGGTAGCGAGGCACGAAGGTGACCTGACCGGGGGTGGTGAAGTCGAGGGCGCCGGTACCGGAGAAGGAGTCGGCAGGTCCGTACGCTTCGGGAACGAAGCGGGCGAGCGCCGCGGCAAGCGTGGGCTGCTTGACGGTGAGGGTGTTCGCAGTGGAGACGAAGGATCCGTCGGTGCACAGCAGGCGGTAGTTGTCCCGGTTGACGGTGACGTTGCGGGTGGGTTCGGGGAACTTCGCGGGCACCGTGTACTCGAGGCGGCCCTGGTAGCTGATTTTCGCGCTGGCACACTCGGCGGTGTTGTCGTAGCCGGGCGGCGTGACGAGGTCCGGGTCGGCAGTGCGTGACTGGAGAGGGACGGTCGCCGTGCCGAATGGCGTGCTGACAGTGGCGCTGGGCGCGCACGAGGTGACGGCGACGGCGATGAGGGCGGACAGGATGACCTTGTACATGGGCGCTCCTAGACTCTGCGGAGGTGAGTGTCGTCGGTGTACACGGCGTAGATGCGTCCCAGCATCCGGTAGTCGCGGATGTTCGTGATGGGGTCGTAGTCCCGGTTGTTGCTCAAGAGGGCGCGGCGGCCGTGGTAGAGGCCGAGGCGTTTGGCGATCAGTTCGTTCCACGGGTCGATCCAGGCGTAGACCTTGTCGTAGCGGGTGAAGAGGTCGTGCCGGTCCACGAGGACGTATTCGCCGTCACGGATGCCGCGTTCGGTGCCGTCGTCCATGCTGTGTCCGGTGACTTGATAGATTTCGAGGCCAGGCCGGTCGAGCTCGCGGGGGATGGGAAGGTAGAGGCGGTCGGTGCGGTCGAAGCCGCTGGGTCCGCTTGGTGTTCCCGCTGAGACGACACCGTAAACGGGCACCGCGATCCTGTGCCGAACATAACGAGAGGGTGAAGACGTGGACGGGACGCTGACGCTCATTCAGGAACCTCCTGGGCTCAGTTCTTGTGCGAGCTCGTGCTGCGGTCGCTAGTGACGCGGTACACACGGCCCAGCACGGGAATGCCCGGCGGGATGGGGTCGAGGTTGCGGTTGTCGGCGATCCAGGCGTGACCAAAAGGCGTGGTGCCCCAGCGGCGTAGTCGTGGGCGGTCCGAGGCGAGGACGAGGTAGACGTCGCCCTCGACGGGCTGAACCTGGTCGAGGTTCACGTAGGCGTGCTCGCCAGGGCGGATCGCGGTGGGGGTGGACGCGTCCATGTCGGGGACGTCCACGCGGTAGATGCGGAAGCGGGGCGGGTGGACGCCTCGCACGATCTCCACGCCGGGCAGTGGCTCGGTCGTGGGGCTGCCCGCGCCGAGAAGGGGGTACACGCGGGCGGTCTGGTCTCCTACGGGGACGAGGTTGCCGCCGGTGCCGAGGTCGAGGCCGGTGGCGAGCTGCAGCTCGGCCAGCGTCCAGCCGAGGGCGCGCGCGAGCGCGAGAACCCGGCCGTAGCCCATGTTGAGGAGGTGCACTCTGCCGGTTTCGGCGTCAGCGACGTTGGACTGGGTGAGGTAGTCTCGGCCCTGGTCGTCCTGCCCGCCGTCTTCGGCGAGCTGGGTTTGCGTGCGGCCCAGTTCGACCCGTCGGAGCGCGATGGCGCGCGCCCACTTGGGGACGTCGGGACGGTTCTTGCTGACTCTCGGCATAGTGGGCGAGTACATGGCGTACTGGTACGAGAACGATACTCGCCGGGTTGCACCATTCTCAAAGGTTCAGTCCAGACATGACCACTTGTAAAACGTTTTAAAACATCTAGAATGGACGTATGCGGATGACTCAGTTGCGACGGCTGCGCGAGGCCAAGGGCATGCGTCAGGAGCGTCTCGCCGCAGACGCGGAGGTCTCGATCTCCACCATCCGGGCTCACGAGTCCGGACGCGCGCAGGGCGTCGAAACCAAGACCGCTGAAGCGATCGCGCGCGTGCTGGACGTTCCTGTACACGAACTTTTTTTTGACCCGTCTACGTTTAAAAACGTAGAAAATGGACAGGAAGTAAGCGCGTGAGCCTCGACCAGACCTTCACCGACACCATCGAAGGCGCGCTCGAACGCGTCCTCACCCGCGTCCTCCCGAGCCTCGTGGCACCCCAGACGGCCACGAAGCTCGCCTACTCCGTGCCGGAAGTCGCCGAGCAGTGCTCCATGAGCGAACACGAAGTCTACGAGCTCCTCCGCGCCGGAACCCTCCAGGGTATCCGCGGCGCGAAGGGCAAGTGGATCGTCCCGCACCAGCACCTCATGAGCTACCTGCTCGGCACGGCCGTCACGACCACCCTCACCGACACCGCCCGCTCGGGCGTGCGGCAGCGCAAGGCATCGGGCCAGCGCTGAAACGAACAACCGCGCCCTGTGGGGTTACGGCCCAGGCGCGGCAGATCGGAGTTACACATGAACGATAGCACGAGCACCCCCCTCCGTTTCGTCAGCGTCGTCGCGCAGGCCACGGACCAGATGCACGCCAAGGGTCTGACGAGCGTCGAGTACCGCCTCTTCGTTCGCGACTGGACCGACGGTCCCCGGTCCAGCTACCGCGTGAAGATCACCGCCGAAGGTGCCGTCAGCGTGGACGGACGTGTCGTCGACGCCTGGCACGCCGAGCTCTGGACGGCCTGCCTTCAGACGGCCATCTGCAACGGCGACGTCGAGCTCATCGAGAAGGTGGCCGCGTGATGCTGCGCCGTCACTCCCCGCTGGCCGCCGGCGAACTGGACCGCGTCGTCACGCGGCTCAGCACCAGCGACAGCCGCGGCCTGCGCGTCAACCTGTCCCACGTCCAGCGGGTCCGGGACGCGCAGGACGGTCTCCTCGACCTCCCGACGAGCGTCAGCGGCGAACGCAAGACGGTCGCGGTCGTGCTGCTCGCCACCCTCTACATCGTCAGCGTCGTAGCGTTCGCGCTGCTGTACACCAGCCACCTCGACAGCGGCAGCGTGCGCCTCCTCGGCGCGGTCGCCCTCGCGAGCAGCTGCACCTGCGCGGTCGCGTTGCTCCTCGCGCTGTTTTGTCAGCCCGTCACGTCCGGAGGTGACCTGTGACCGCCCACGTCCAGAGCGGCGCGACGTTCTCGCGCGCAGAGCCTGTCTTCGTCGTCGAGTTCCACATGCAGCACACCGTGCGCATGAGCAGCGCCGGGCAGCACGACACGCACGCGAGACCCAGCAAGCACTTCACGCTCGCCGTCGTCGAGCCGACCGATCCGCTCGCGCTCGAACCGCGTCACCTGCTGCAGATCTCGTGCCACCAGACCGGCGTGACCGGCGTAAGCGACGGCACCGTCACGCGCAGTTTCGTCGCGCCGACCGACGCGGACCTCGTGCTCGCCGTCAAGCCCTTCGTGGAGCGTCTCGTGCCCGGCCCCGCCGCCCGCACCGCTCTCGACCTGCTGCGCCGCGCCATCTGGGCGTACCGCTGACCCGGAGGAAGCCGTGAATCGAAGCGAGAACATCACCAACATCGCGGGCGCCCTCGTCGCCGCGCAGGGACAGCTGCAGGTCGCCGTGAAGGACAGCACCAACCCCGCCTTCCGCTCCCGGTACGCCGACCTCGGCGCGGTCTGGGAAGCTGCGCGGCCCGCCCTGCAGGCGAACGGCCTGAGCGTCGTGCAGATGCCGATGCCCTGCGAGCCCGGGCATGCCGCGCTGGAGACCGTGCTGCTGCATCAGAGCGGCGAGTACCTCAGCAGCGTCAGCCAGACGCGCCTCGTGAAGGACGACCCGCAGGGCTACGGCAGCGCCATCACGTACCTGCGCCGTTACGCCATGAGCGCCATCCTCGGCATCGTCGCGGACGACGACGACGGCAACGCCGCGAGCGGTCAGCGTCCGCCCGTCAGCACCACCCGCACGCAGGGGCAGCGCGGCACCACGCCGCCCAAGGAGACCGCCGCCGAGGTCGAGAAACGCCAGGCGCTGGAGAAGGGCGCGAGCATGATTGGCGACGTCGCCGCGAAGCTCCGCGCGCAGGGTCGTGGCAAGCACGTCGAAGAGATCCTCGCGCGGCACGAATGGCGGACGGACGTCGAGGCGGCGCGCGCCGCGTACTCGGAACTCGCCGCGCTCGCGAAGCGCTCGGCCGCCGCCACACCCGACGCGGGCGCCCCTCAGAACCCCGACGCGCCCCGCATCACGGAGGGGCAACGCAAGGCGCTCATGGCGCACCTGAACCGCATGGGCTGGCGTGACGAGGACCGCGCCGCGCGGCTCGCGTGGATCAGCAGCAAGGTCAAGCGGACGATCAGCAGCACGAAGGACCTCACCGCCGAGGAAGCGCAGCACTTCCTCGACCACATGAGCACCGCGAGCAACACCGCCCTCGCGGAGACGCGCACGTCCTTCCTGCAGGCCCACAACTGACCCTCCGGGGCCAGCCTCGCGCTGGCCCCGTTTCATCCCTCATCGGAGCCGCCATGCAAACTTTCAGCCCTGAAAATCCGAGTGACAACCTCGCTCTGCGCGAGCTCGCGCAGTTCCCCATCTGGGTCGTGTGGGCCTACGAGGACCGCCCGAATCGCGCGGGCGTCACGAAGCGCACGAAGAGCCCCTACCAGCCGCGCGCTCCCCGGTTCGGCGCGCGCAGCAACGACCCGCGAACCTGGGCGAGCTACGACCTCGCCGTGAAGGTCTGCGAGCGTCACGGCTTCGACGGCGTCGGCTTCAACGTGCACGCCACCGGCTACCTCGGCCTCGACTTCGACTGGAAGGACTGGGACGGCGAGGGCGTCCCGGGCGTCGTGCAGGACATGATCGACCGCGCGGGCAGTTACGCCGAGATCACGCCCAGCGGGCGGGGCGCGCGCGTCATCCTGCGCGGTCACCTGCCCGAAGGCGTCCGGCACAAGGTGCGCCTGGACGTGGGCGTCGAGCTCGAAGCGTACTGCTCGGGAAGGTTCTTCACGATCACCGGGAACGCCATCACCCCGCACTCCATCACGGACGGCGCTGGCTTCGTCGAGGAGCTCGTCCGGACGGTCCTCGCGCCTGCACCTCGCGTGTCCCGCGCCACGCCCGTCACGGGCCGCCTGAGCGGCACGGTGAACCTGTCCGACGCGCAGGTGTGGCAGCGGATGTTCGACAGCAAGAGCGGCGCCGCAATTCGCGCGCTCGCCACGGGCGACGTCAGCGCCCACGGCGGGGACCACAGCGCCGCTGACTTCGCACTGTGCGGCCACCTCGCGTTCTGGACGGGCGGGGACGCCGCGCGCATGGACGCGCTGTTCCGGCAGACGGGCCTCATGCGCGACAAGTGGGACGAGAAGCACTACGCGGACGGCGCCACGTACGGGCAGCGCACCATCGAGCGCGTCCTCGCCCGCTGGGATGGCCGATCGTACAGCGAGCCGCGCGGCCCCCTCATCCCGCAGGACATCGTCGAGGGCAGCCGCAGCCTGTGGGAGGCGCATTACGAGGACGTCCTCGACCGCGCCATCAGCTTCATCGGTGGTCTGCCCGGCCACCCGAACAGCAAGACCGCCCTCGCGGAGCTCATCGCGGACGTGTACGTCGCCGCCGCGAGCGGCAACATCGAACCGCGCGGCGAGCACCTCGCGGTGATGGTAGGCGGCACGATCGGCCTGTCCGCTCTCGGTCGGGGCCGCCCCGTGGACATCAGCGCGCGGCTTCAGCATGCGAGCTCGCTCGGGCTGCTCGGCCGTGTCGAGCGGCGCGACCCCAGCGACCCTCGCAGCCCCCTCGTCATCAGCGTGCCCCTCGACCCGCGCTTCCTGGCGTTCCTGCGCTTCACCGAGGAGCACCGAAAAAGTCTCGCGGTGAAACCGCAGACGTACGCCGTCAGACGCGCCGCGAGGGTCACCGACACCACCCGAACTCCTACCTGTGAGGCTACGCCTATGGTGTCGGTGCCGCCCGCGACGCCGCTCGCGCAGGCCCGCCTCACCGCCGCGATGCTGTCCCGTACGCCCGGCCTGACGCCGGAGCAGCTGGCGCTTCGTGCGGGCCGCAGCGTCGATCGGGTGCGCGCGGACCTCTCGACGCTCGCCGAGCGTGGCTACCTCACCCGTGACGGCGCCCTCGCGTGCCCCCTGCGGGCGTACTGGGCGGACGCGCAACGTGAAGTGGAAGTCGAGACGCGCGCCCGGCATCGCCTCGCGGACAGCTTGGAGCGCGCGCGGCAGTGGGCGTTGCGCTCGCAGACCCTCGCGCGGCTCGGCGTTCGTAGTGAGCAGCGCGTCCTGAAGTACCGCCGGGCCCTCGAACGTCGCGCCGAAGCGGGCCTCGACGCGCTCGCCGCCGGTGAGCCGATGCGGGTCGTTCTGGGGGTGGACGCATGAACGCGCCGCTCCTGACGGTCCCGCCGGTCGGCATCAAGCTCCGCGACTACCAGGCGAACGGCATCCAGCGGGTGCGGGCGCTGCTCGCGCAGGGCAAGCGCCGCGTGCTCCTCACCGCCCCGACCGGGACGGGGAAGATGGTGTTCGCCGCGGAGATCATCCGGCGCGCGGTGGAGCGTGGTGGGACGGCGCTCTTCGTGGCGCATCGCCGCGAGCTGATCCAGCAGTGCAGCGACAAGCTCACGCTGCTCGGTGTGCGGCACGGGCTGATCCTGCCGGGTCACAAGCCCAGCAACCTCGAACAGGCTTTCGTCGGGACGGTCCCGTCGTACCGCGCGCGGCTCAAGGCGGGCAGTTTCGACCCGCTCAACGTCACGGTGATCGTCACGGACGAGTGCCACCACGCGACCGCCGCGACGTACCGCGACCTGTACGACCGCTTCCCGAACGCCGTGCACGTCGGGCTGACCGCCACGCCCACCCGCACGGACGGCGCGGGACTCGGGGACGTGTACGAGGAGCTCGTGCAGGCCATCACGTACGCGCAGGCCTTCGAAGCCAACTACCTCGTGCGGCCCCGCTACTACGCGCCCAGCAACCCGGACCTCGAAGGGGTCCGCACGGTCGGCGGGGACTACAGCGACGACGATCTCGAAGCGGTCATGAACCGCCCGCAGATCGTGGGCGACATCGTCACGCACTTCGCGCGCCTCGCCGGGGACCGGCAGGGCATCGTCTTCGCGACGACCGTGCGGCACTCCATCGCCCTGCGCGACGCGTTCGTTCGTGCGGGGATCAATGCCATGCACATCGACGGCACCACCCCGACGGACGTCCGTGACGAGCTGATGGCGGCCTTCCGCGCGGGCGAGTACCAGGTGACGACGAACGTCGCCGTCGCCACGGAGGGTCTCGACGTGCCGAACATCGGCGTCGTCGTGATGGCGCGGCCCACGAAGAGCCCCATCCTGCATCTGCAGTGTCTCGGGCGTGGCCTGCGCCCGAGCGAGGGGAAGGATCACTGTCTCGTGCTGGACCACGCGGGGAACACGCTGCGGCTCGGTCCGGTGGAGGAGTACGAGACGTGGACGCTGGAGACGGGGAAGGGCGCGAACACGAAGAAGCGCAAGCCCGCGGAGCCCCGCGACCCGAAAGAGGTCACGTGTGAGGCGTGCTGCGCGATCTTCTTCGGCTCGAAGGTCTGCCCGGCCTGCGGCCACGTGCACGCCCGCGAACGCGCCCCGCAGGACGTGGACGTCCTCGACGGAGAGCTCACGGAGTTCCGCACGGGCCGCCGCGAGAAGGTCAGCCTCGAGGAGAAGCGCACGTGGTACCGGATGCTCCTCGGACTCGCCGCGGCGTGGGACAAGAAGCCCGGCTGGGCGTACTACGCGTACCGCGCGCGGTTCGGCGTGTCGCCCATCTGGGGCAGCGGCACCACGCAGCCCATGCCCGCGTCGCCCGAGGTGATTGCGTGGGCGACGAAGTACCGCCGTGAAGCGCGCCGGGCGTGGAAGGCGCAGCAGGACGCGCAGGCCTCGCAGAGCGCCGGGAGGGCCTGGTGAGCCCTCACACGGACAAGGTGCGGGAGACGCCGCACGTGCCGAAGTGGTACGCGTCGCACTTCCTCCTCGCGCTGGACGCGGACGGCTGCCTGTACTCGACGAGCATCGACCGGGAGGGCGTCACGGACGTGTTCGTGCGGGTCCATGAACGCGCGGGCCGTGACGTCGTCCGGGTCACCGTAGACGAGGCCGTCGAGCGAATCCGGCCGAAGCCGCCCGTCCTGCCCGCCCTGCCGCTCGGCGCGATGCGCCAGCCGAGCCTGTTTGACCTCGGAGGTGAGGCATGAAGCGCGCCGTTCAGCCCGAACAGTTGCTGCCGCTCTTCACGTACCTGCACCCCGGGAAGCACGCGCTCGAAGGGAAGCTCATCGTGGACCTCTTCGCGGGCGGTGGCGGCGTCAGCCTCGGCATCGAGCACGCCCTCGGACGCTCCCCCGACGTCGCCGTCAACCATGACGAAGCCGCCGTCGCCATGCACCAGATCAACCACCCGTACACGCGGCACTACCGTGAGGACGTCTTTGAGGTGGACCCGCGCGAAGCGACCGGCGGGAAGCCCGTCGCGTTGCTGTGGCTCTCCCCGGACTGCAAGCACCACTCCCGCGCGAAGGGCGGGAAGCCCGTGGACCGCAACATCCGCTCGCTCGCGTGGGTCGCGTGCCGCTGGGCGGGCCAGGTGCGTCCGGACGTCATCATCCTCGAAAACGTCCCGGAGTTCGCCAAGTGGACCGGCCTCGTCGCGAAGCGTGAACGAGCGAAGGACGCGCCGTGGCCGAACCGCCCGAAGCGCCGCCGCAAGCCCGGCACGCCCCGACAGAACCCGCCGCGCGGACCCGTCCAGTACGACGAGGACGGCTGCATGCAGCTCGTCGCGGACAAGCGCAAGAGCCGCGAGGGCCGCATTCACCGCGCGTTCGTGCGGCACCTCGAACGGCTCGGGTACGTCGTGGAGTCTCGCGTGATGCGCGCCGACCGCTACGGCGTGCCCACCATCCGCGAACGGTTCTTCCTCATCGCCCGGTGTGACGGTCAGGCGATCCGCTGGCCCGAACCGACGCATGGGCCCGGCCTGCTGCCCGTCCGAACCGCCGCGGAGTGCATCGACTGGAGCATTCCCGTGCCCAGCATCTTCGACCGCGCGCGCCAGGGGAAGGGCCGGAAGGATCTGGAGCCCGCGACGTTGCGGCGCATCGCGAAGGGCATCGACAAGTTCGTCCTCGGCGAGCGCCGCCCGTTCATTGCCCCGATGAGCTTCGAGAACGCGCCCTGCGCCGTGGACGCTCCCGCGCACACCGTCACGACGCAGGGCAACAAGCTCAGCCTCGTCACGCCGTACCTCACGCCGCGCTACGGAGAGCGTGACGGGCAGGCGCCGCGCGCGCAGAGCGTCGAGGCGCCCCTGCCGACCGTCGTGACGAGCGGGAACGGCGCGCGTCTCGCCGCTGCAAGTCTCACGCCCGTCATGTTGCAGATTGACCACCAGAGCAGTCCGAGCGGCGCGTCGAGCGCAGCGTCTCCGCTCACGACGATCACCGCGAAGCAACGGCACGGCGTCGCAGCGGCGCACATCACGAAGTATCGGCAGAACAGCACCGGTCTGCATCCTGAGGAGCCGCTGCACACCGTGTGCGGTGGAGGGGACGACCGCTCGACCGGATGTCAGTACGGCGTCGTCAGCGCGTTCTTCAGCCCGTACTACGGCGGCGGGAACGACGACCCGAACCGCAGCGTCGAAGCGCCCGCCGGGACCGTCACGGCGCAGGATCACCACGCGCTCGTCACGGCGACGCTCGTCCAGTACAACGGCACCACCGACGCGAAACCCGTCGACGAGGGGCTGCCCACCGCGAGCACCCGCGACCGCTTCGGCCTCGTGACAGGGCACGTGCTGCGCCAGTACGGCACGAGCGACGCGCGCGACGCGAGCGAACCGCTCGGGAGCCTCACCACGAACGTGAAGGACGGCGTCATCACCACGCATGCGGCGCTCGCGCTGGACGATGTGACGCTCGCGAGCGCCCGGCGGGTGTTCGCCTTCCTGGAAACGCACTGCCCGGCCGCACTGGACAAGCTCGACCCCGCCGACCGCGCCGCGCGGCTCGTGACGCTCGTCCTCGACGGGGAGAAGTACGTCCTGTGGGACATCGGCATGCGGATGCTCGAACCGCGCGAGCTGTACCGCTGCCAGGGCTTCCCCGACTCATACGTCATCGACTTCCTCTTCCAGGGCCGTCCGCTCTCGAAGGCCGTGCAGGTCGAGAAGTGCGGCAACAGCGTCCCGCCCGGCCTCGTGACCGCCCTCGTCGAAGCGCAGTTCACTCAGCCTGCCCAGCAGGCCGCCGACTGATGCCCTTAGCTCGAAAGGAGACCAGCATGCAGCACCACGTGTCCCTGTCCGCCCGCATCGCCGACCTCGAACGCCTCGCGACCCTCGTGCCGAGCCTCGAAGACGAACAGCTCGCGGACGAGCGGATCCTCACGGAAGTGCAGGCGCGCATGGCCGTCCGCGCCGAGCAGCTCGCGGTGGGACGGCAGGCGGACCTGCAGCTGCGGCACCTCGCGCAGCTCGTCGGGGCGTTCCTCGACGGTGACGCCGTCGTCGTAGAAGTCACGGGCGGGGTGGAGGAGACACCCACCGCCGAGGACGAGCATGTCGAGGTCACGCACGAGGACGTCGGCCCGATCACGCTGCCCCTGACGGACCTGAAGGAACCCTCGGACGATTCGGTGGGTTCGGACATCTCGGACAGCCCGGCGCTGGACGCCACGGACCGCGAGGAGACGCTCGCTGTCGAGGAGGACGTCCACCGGCAGCCGACGTCGGACGATTCGGTGGACGCGGCACAGGCGATGGAGGAACGCGTCCGGACGTACTTCGGCTCGCTCGTCGGGAGCGTCACGCGTCGGCAGATCGAGGAAGCATGTCACGTGTCGCAGAGCGGCGCGAACACCATCCTCCTGAAGCTCACTCGCGCGGGCTTCCTCGTGCGGGACGAGTCCAGCATGCCGTACACGTACGCCCTCAACCCCGCCGAGCGGGAGGCGCGCAACGCGCAGCGCGCGGAGACGGTGCCCGTCACGCACACCACGCTCACCGTGATGCCCGCCGGACTCAACGGTGAGGAGCGCGCCGTGTTCGACCTCATCCGGCACGAACAGCACGGCCTCACCGCGAAACTCGTCGCGGCCCGCCTGAACTGGACGTACTCCCGCACGAACGGCGTGATCGGCCGCATGGTCGACCGCTACCTGCTGCGCGGCACCAACGACCGCTTCGTCGCGATCCGCACGAGCGACAGCGCCGCCGACTGACCGCCCCTCGCGGGGGCGGCCCCGGTCGCCCCCTAAAACTTTCAGACCTGAAAAACGGAGGCCCCTGTGACCCGCATCGAGCATCACCACGTCATCAAGCAAGACCTCGAACTCCGCGCCGACGCGCTCGCCGTCCGGCAGAAGGGCCACCGCGAGCAGGGCCATGAGATCGCCCGGGACGCGTATCAGCTGTACCTCGACTTCACGCGGGAACGCGGACGTGGCTTCTACAGCTGGTACAGCGTCCGCACGGGCCGCAGCACCGGCACCATCAGCCGGGACGTCCGCATCGGCGCCGCCCTCACGGAAGGCATGGCCGCCGAGACGGACGAGGAGCTGCACGCCGCCGGGCAGGCCCTGATCGACCAGGCCGTCCCGGTCCAGCAGGTCCGGAAGGAAGTCACGACCGGCAAGGTGCGCGCCGCGACGAAGGAACGCGCCGGGAAAGGCCTCACCGAGATTCGCGTCCCGACCGGCGAGGCGGACACCCTCGCGCGGGCCATCGAGACGGCCCGGCACGTCAGCCCCACCGAGGCGCTCGCGGACCCCGAGGCGACCGCGCGGCTCGCGCGTGGTTGGCTCGCGCTGCCAGACAGCCTCCGGCATGCCGCGCTCGCTGCGGAAACCACCGGGGAGGACGTCATGGGCGCCCTCATCAAGGTCATCGACGAAGCGCGCGACTACCGCGCGTGGCTCGCAACGCAGCCCTGCGCGGTGTGCGGCCTGACGGGCGTGCAGCTGCATCACCTGCGCCTCCCGGACCTGCCCGGCACGCCCGGCCTCCGGCGCTTCCGTGACCAGTCGAACGACCTGCTGCTGCCCCTGTGCGCCGCGCATCACCAGGACGCGCGGGACGCCGCGCACCGCATGAGTCAGGACGACTGGAGCGCCTCGCACTTCGAACGCGCGGACGCCGCGTACGTCCTCGGCGCCCGCTACCTCACCGCGTTCGTCGTGGAGCGCGACCGTCCCGCCCAGCGCGCCCTCACCACGAAGGGAGACGCCGCATGAGCCGACGCAAACCCAACCCCGACGCGCCCCGCACAGCCCTCAGCAGCTACGTCTACCTCCGCGACGCGTACATCGAGGCTCTGAAGGGCACGAACTTCAGCAGCGTCCACGACGCCGTCAAGGCCGGGCACCTCACGGACTTCGAGTGGTGCGAGATCCTCGCGCGGCACCGCGCCGTCGCCGAGGAGGCCGGCACGATCGTGCAGCTCGCGCACGGCCGCTCCCGTACCCGGGGCGCCGCATGATGGGCCTTCGTGCGCATGCTCAGCGTCGACCGTCAGTCGTCGTTCGCGGTCGACATCTGCGCGAGGGCGCGCAGGTCATTGAGATCCTCCACCAGCATCGAGATGGGCAGGAAATCGGCGGCTGGAACGTGCCTCAGGGTCAGCGTGATGAGGTCGCCCATGGTGGGCTCTTTGGCTTGGCGCACCACATTCCTGAAGGTCGCGCTGAGGCCAAAGCGCTTCACGGCGGCGCGTGGGACGTCGAACAGGGTCAGGATTTCGCGAGCGTGTCGCGTGGCGGGTGTCTCGTGCATTTGGAGCTCCGGTCGTGCGGGCGTCAAGGTGCAGCGCACCTCAAGATTAAGGCTGCATTAACAATAGCTCTTTCCTGCCCACAACGCACGGAACCTCATGAGTGCCACAGCGCAGAAAGCGAGCGGCGAGCATGACCACGCCGAACAATGCCGAACTGCTCGCCCTCTGGCCGGAACTCGCGCAGCGCGACCCGGAGCGCTTTCACGTCGTCGCGAAGGGAACGGTGCTGGAGGAGCGCGCGGGGCAGCCGTACGCGGTCGCCGGGGCGGACTCGTACACGTTCCGTCTGGACGATGGGTGGCGGGTGTTCCTGCCGGGCAGCGAGTGGCTGGTGATCGGCGCGGTCACGCAGGCAGCGCATGGGCGAGGCTGGCGCTGCGGCTTCACTACGGGGCGAGAGCGGGACAAGGGCGCTTTTGAGGTGTGGATGATCGCGTCAGGTCAGATCGAGCGGTACCGCGACGACCTGGCCCTCGCGTTCGCACAGGCCTACGTCGCGGCGCTCCGGTACGAGGAGCGTGCGTCATGACGTCAGGACTGGTCAGGGTCGCAGCAGCACGGGCCGATCACGTGACGCTCCTCGCGCGCTGTCCGGCAGAGCATGCGGAGGTCCTCACCCAGCATCGAGAGCGGCAGCAGGCCCGAAGAGGAGACGTTCTCGCGCGCCAACAGCATCAGTGTCCCCAACGTAGGTCCGACCGGTGTACAGACGCACGAGATGAACGTCTCTGTCTGCCCGAACACCTGGAGGTCCGCACGTGGGACTTCCAGGAGGTGAAGGAGCTCCTGCTGATATTGGGCAGCGATGTCGTGTGTCATGACGGCGCTCCGGGGATCACTGATGCAAGGGATGTCGAGCGCAGGAGCGCGGAGAGCGTGGAGAGCCCTTCTGTTGGTCACAGTCTGCGCGTTGCAGCCTGCCGTTTGAGTCCGATTTACACAAACTTTTCCACACGCAGGAGGGTCCCGTGACGCTCTCACAGCTGCGTTTCATTGCGTACGCCTCAATCTCCTTTCGAGACCGCAACGAGGAGCGCGCGTGACGACCCTTCCCGTCCTCCCGGTCGTGCCGGACGGTCAGTGCGGCGCGTGCCGGCACTGGACGCGGGAGGACGCGTACCTCGGGTCGTGCGCGTTCGGGTGGGTCGCGCATGACCCGCCCGCCCCGCCGCCCGGTCGTGGCCGCCTACCCGTTGGGTACCCGCACGGCGGCATCGAGAAGCCCCTCACGTCCTTTCACGCCGCGTGCTTCGTCGAGCTCGACGAAGGCACCGCGTTCGCTGCTCGCCCGCAGGAGGTCACGTCATGAGAACACCGTCCCTGAACATCATCCTGCTCTGCCCTCGCTGCGCCGCCGAGATCAAGGTGACGCCGTCCCAGTCGGACGGGTCGCCCTCGAAGTGCTGGGACTGCAAGACACGCCTGCAGCTGCGGCGCGACAACGTCCGCACGTGGTTCGAAGTGCACCTCAACCAGCTAACGGGCGCGCGGCCTTCCCGGAGGAGCGCGTGATGGTAGAGGCGAGTTGCGCCTACGGGGTTTCGAGGCGTTGGATCTGCTGCTTGGTGCGCGTCTCGTACTCGTCGAAGTCGAGAACGTCGTTGATGATTGTGACGGCCTTGAAGGCGAAGGTGATCGCCGTGATGTACCCGAACGCGGAAAGGCCTGAGGTCACGAAATCTAGAAGGCCGAACAGAGGCAGGCTGCCGAGCGCACCCGCAGCACCGCCGAGCGCGAACATCGCAATCACTAAAAGGATCTGGCGACCGATGACCCCCTGGAAACGCATGGGGTCCGATTTGAGCCGGATTGTCGCTGCGAGATCGTCGCGTAACTCTGTCAGTCGTCGCTGGCGCTGCTGCTGGCTACGGCGCGCGTACGCGTTCTTCAGGGCGTCTGTCACAAGGTTTGCAGCGATTGAGAGAACAGCGCCGAACAGGACTGTGACAACCCAGAAGCTGGGACTTGCGAACGTCTCGCCGATAGTGTCCATGTGTTCCGTCATGCTAGCCGCTCCATTCACGTTGGCGAGGAAGATCTGCCGAGTAGGGGGAGGTGACAATGCCTGACCTGCCTTGTAGGAGGCGCGTCGCACCTCGTGGTTCGGAGGTCACGCCCCGTGTCGTCGTCGCGGACGCTCGCGCGTACGCGGAGGAGTGGTACCAGGCTCTCAGGAAGTGGGAGACGATCACCGTGGACGCCGCGAGGTACAGCAGCGGCAACCCGGACGGCGCCCGCTTCCGCGTCGTGGGGACGGGCTCATGGGGCAGTGCCGCGTCGAGCGGGGTGGGCTTCACGAACACCCTCTCGTACGTGGTGGTGCCGCACCACCAGCTCGGGCGGCTCACCGCGCAGGAGATTGCGCGCGGCGTGAGCGACATGACCGAATCGGGTCTGCCGGAGCTCGCGCAGCTCGGCCGGATGCTCGAACGCGTCCGTGCGGAGACCAGCCCGGCGACGCTGCTGCGTGAGGGTGGCGGCTGGGCGTTCCCTCGGGAGCGTACCGCGCGGTACGGCGTGGCCGTCCTGACGCTCGCGGTGCGCCTCGGTGACCGCAACGCGGACGGGCACCTCACGGTGCTGCAAGGCCTGCTGAGGACAGGGGGAAAGGGATGCTGATCGACAACGACCTGAAGCGCGGCTGCCTCGTGCTGTACGGAGGTGAGCTCGCGATCGTCACGGAAGGACCGACGTTCGACCGGAATCTGCCGGGCTTCAAGGTGGACCTGCACGTGTTCCAGGCCAGCACCGTGAAGCCGGTGCGGTACGAGGAGGACGTGCCGGTCGAGGAGCTCGCGCGGGTCACGCCGCGCGAAGGGGGAGAGGGATGAGTGGACAAAGGTATCGGTGGCTGACGGTGGGCGAGCGCTACGCGTATCGTGCGCGCGTCGGGAAGGGCCTGGACGAGCGGCGCGGCGAGCCCTGCGAGGTGCTGACGGTGCCGAGGCCGGGCAGCGTCGGGAACGTGCGCGTGCGCTTCGACGATGGCACGCTGCACATCGTCCCGGCGGGTGTGCTGAAGCCCCTGCCTGCGGGTGAGAGGAGCGGCACGTGAGCGAAGAGGCCATGACGCCGGAGCGCGCGCGGGCACTCCGCGAGACTGCCGAGCGTGGCATGCAGGAGAACGCCCTTGAGGGGCGTCGGGTGCTGACGTTCGCCCCGCTGAGCCACGTCCGTGACCTCGCGGCGGCCTACCTCGCGAAGTGCGAGGAGCTCGACCTGGCGCTCCACTACATGCCGCGTGGCATTCTCCAGGACTTCGAGGATGCCCTCGCGCGCCGCCGTGCTGGGGAGGACGAGTGACGGCGCAGGTCGTCGTGTGTCGCGAGTGGCGGGCCCGGCAGGTGTTCCTCGGGCCGTGGTGGCTGTCGTTCGTGTGCGCCGCGTGCGGCTGCCGGTCCGAGGTGCGGCAGGACCCGGACCGGCAGGACTGGGCGCGCTGCCCGGCGTGTCGTGTGGTGAACCGCTTCGCGCGCCACTCAGAGCGCACGCTTCGACTGTAAAGGAGCGGCCAATGCGGTAGCTCTGACTACGCCAAGAGTCGGTGCCGAGGCCCGCGGATATACGGTACATTAAAGAGGACTCAGGGGGCACCTCCAAGAGTGAGGGCCAGCAAACGCCGTCCTAGACGGTTAAGCGCCGGGAGTGACGAGTGCAGCGAGAAGTGCGGCTTCGGGCCGCGTGTTTCCCGTCTCCATTCCGAGCTCCCGAGCGTTCTTTTTCTCCCCCCTGTGGATAACTTTCAATGACTGAACCTGCCATACATCCCCGACTCCGCGAGGACACCCTCTCCGAGGTCTCGTTCACCCTTCATTACGAGGGGACGGCGACATCTGAGCAGGTGTACTCCGTGCTTGGCCAACGCCAGGAGATCACCGACCGCTTCACGAAGGGTCAGCGTCGAAACTACCAGCGGCTCAACGTGACCGTCAGGTCTGGACAAGACGTCGACGTGCAGAACGAGGAAATTCCGCTGGAAGAGAGAAATCCGCACGAGCCCGAATTTCGCTTCCTCACCGACGCGGAAGACCGAATCTTCTGGTTCTCCCCTCGTGCCACCGGCTACGTCATCAACGGCGCCTACCCAGGGTGGAGTGAAGTCCTAGCTGAGCTACGGATGCTCCTGCATCCTCTCCACGAGGCCGCTGGTATCGAGAGATACACATACTTCAACCTGACCTTCCGAAACCGCATTCCGTGGGTGGAAGGCGGTGAAGCGCATGTGGTGAGGGAGTGGCTCCTCCCCGTGATGCCCCCAATCCCCGGTGTGCTTGCCGCCATCGGAACGCAGAAGGAAAACACGTATCGGTTCCCCGAGGGGGACCACACGCTTTCCCTCGCATACCCCGTGCAGGACGAGGACGACTCGCCTGCGTTCATCTCCCTAGACCTCCAACACATCCTGGATCCTGTCTCACCTATTGAGGCACCGATCGATGATCTATTGGTCTGGCTCGAAATCGCCCATGAGCGCATCTACCAGACGTTCTGCAACGCGCTCACCGAAGAATTTTTGAGAGAGAGGTCATGATGTCCGGAAATCTGCAAGCGCTACGGCATGCTGAAACCGAGTTCGCACCGTTCCGTGTGCGACGTGGCCTCGTCCATCAGCGGTACGAAACCCTCCCGCGGCCCGAGAAGGCCTCGTGGGGTGGGTTCCAGAAGGAACCGGCGACCGTCGAAACGGCAACCGTGGCAATGCGACATCAGGCTTACTCCACACCGTCGTTCCCAAGCGCGAACCTTGACGAGATTTTTCAGAAGGTACGAGAGGAGAAGCGCGCCATGGTTCAGGAGTACGTCGCCAACTCCAAGTGGGGCAAACCATGTGAGGACCTGTTTACCCACATGGCCTACACCAAGCCGGGCTTCCTGTTAGACCTCATCCGGGTTGGCGAACTCCGTGAAGCCATGCTCAGCTTCGCAGCTGAGTCTGCGGGCTTGATCACGACGTCTCGGGAAGTCGTGGCCGTCCTGACGCCGTTGCTGCAGCAGACGGAGTCCTCACTCGTGCGAGAAGGCGCTGTGTATGGCCTCAAGCGGCACCTGAAGGAGCAAGGCGTCCGTGAACTCCTCCAGGAACGACTTGCTGTCGAGGAAAGCCGAGGTGTGCGGGCGGCTCTTGAAGAGGCGCTCGAAGGAGAAGACGAGGACGAATGACGGATCCGACTCTTGTCCTTCGACTCTCGCGTCGACGAACCATCGTCGAGCAGACTGACCCTGAGGTCGTCTTTGACCTCCTATTCATCGACAGGCAGGGCAACTTTGAGGAGCGAGCATCTGTGTACCTGATTCCGGGGCGACAGGAAAAACTGGTTCAGATCGCCGCTGAACACAGCGCTAACCGCGAGCTCGACCCGGAGGTTCGCGTGGGCGTGGACCTCGCCGGTCTGTTCACGGTTGACTGTCTTCCTGACGACGACCTCGGGCATTTCAAGTTCCGGCGTGACGTACATCACGAGCTCCACTTCGGCACCGATCAAACTGAGGCGCGCGCCATCGCGCTGCAACTCGCCACGACTAATGGGATGCTGGGTGCCCCACCCACCGGTCGGGCTTGGTTGTGCGAGAAGCTTGTACTTCGTGAATACGCGCGTGAGCGGACCAAAGCGAAGGATCCTGAGTGGGTCACCGCTTGCGCGTGCAGCTTGAAGGTCAGTGGCTGGGCGATCAAAAAGGACCCCTCAGTCTCAGCGGCTTGAGGAGTCAGGAGTCCCTCTCGGTACACCCGAGGGGGACGTTTGCATGGTCGCTGTTCACTGCATAGCCTGACCTCGTACGATGGATCTATCCAAGGCATTAACCACCTCATATGGATTAAACCGCAACATCCTGCTAGCATTCTGGTAAGTTCCGCGAAGTCCCACAAGGGCGCCCCCACAAGGGCGCCCTTCGTCATGCCGGGAGGTCGCCGTGAGCAAGAAACGGCAGAAACGCCAGGCGAGACGCGCCCGCCGCGCACCGAGCACCACACCCACCCTCCGCGGAGAATTCCTCTCCGCGCGCGAACAGGCCCGTATCGCCGAGGAACTCCGGCAGCACGTCCGTGACACCCTCGGCTACTACCCCATTGAGGACGAGGAGGCGCACTACCTGTGGCAGCTCGGACTGAACCGCGTCACCCGACGTTGACCGTGCAGGACCTCATCAACGCGCACGAACGCTGGGAAGGCGAGCGGCTCGACACCCGCGAGTTCGAACGCATCGTCAGCGCCTGCCTCGACACGTGGGCGCCCGGCAGCATCGGCGCGGCGTACGCGTGGGACCTGCTGCGTCAACTCGTCGCGCCCGGCGCGGGCCGCTCCCTGCGCGCCTAGAACGTGTTGAGGTGGAGATTGCCGCCTGTAGAGGGCCAACGTTCACGCCTACACTTCCAACATGCCGAAGCTCATCCTCGATGTACCCGACTACACACCTGGAGATGGACTGAAAGCCAGATGGGACGACGGGTTCCAAATCGCCGTGCGCGTTGAAGAGGGCGAGGTGTACCTGCAAGCCAACAACGCAGGCCTACGCTCGCTCGCCCGGCTGCTGCTGGGCCTCACTCTCGAAGGCGTGCAGGACGCTCACCACTGGCACTTGGACGACCTTAACAGCCTTGAGGAAGGTTCCGCTCCATTCACCATTATGAAGTTGACTGAGCAGAAGTAGCTCCACCAGCACCCAATCAGCGGATCCCTATCAAGGTAACCGCGACGTTCAACCATGCCTCGTAGTGACAGCGCCAACATGAAGCAGAACTGACCCTGAGAAATTTCAGGCCTGAAAGAAGGAGGTGAGCCATGCCCGACGAACCCAACGCCCCCACGCCGCACACGTACACGCTCGAAGGCCTCAAGCCGAAACACCGGAAGTTCGTCGAGTGCTGGCTCGAAAGCATGAACGACGCGGAGGCCGCGCGTGACGCTGGGTACGCCGATCACCGCGAAGGGTACCGTCTGCGCCGCCGGGAGGATATCAGCGCCGTCATCTCGCAGCTGCTGTCTCAACACGTCATGGGCCCCGGTGAGGCGCTCGTGCGGCTCGGCCGTATCGCGAAGGCGGACATGACGAACTTCCTCGTCGTCAGCCCCACCGCCCGCACGTACTGGGTGCCCGCGCTGGAACACGACGGTGTGATTGAGCTCGCGAAGAGCCGCGGCCTGCACCCCACCGACCTCGACGTGTACGACCTCGACGGGCACTTCGGCGCGGACAACGTCGCCCGCACCAGCGACGGCACCTCCTTCATCCGCGTGCAGGACGTCATCAGCGAAGTCGACATCGACTGGAAACGCGTGAAGTACCTCAAGCAGCTCGGCCTCATCAAGAAGATCAAGAAGAGCAAGGACGGCACCGTCGAGTTCGAGCTGCACGACACGGTCCGCGCGCTGGAGCTCGTCGGGAAGCACCACAAGCTCTTCACGGACAAGGTCGACCTGGGCGGCGACGGCGGCTCCCTGCGCGTGGAGATCGTGCGGCGCGTCGTCGGCCCCAGCGAGGACGACGCGTGAGCACCGTCGCGCTCAACCTCACGTACAGCCTCGCGCAGAGTCACGCGTTCTTCGACCACCCACCCGGCAAGTACTTCGTGTACCCGAAGGGCCGCCGCGCGGGGTTCACGCGCGGCGGGATGCAGGCCGCGCTCGAGTGGGGCCTTGAGGGCATCCCCGTCCTGTGGGGCGACACGGTCAACACGAACATCCGCAAGTACGTCGAGAGGTACGCGCTGCCGGTGCTGAAGTCGCACCGCGTGCCGCACACGTGGAACGTCGTCGAGAAGACCCTGCACTTCCCCGGCGGCGGCTTCATCGACTTCCGCTCGGCGGACAACCCCGAGAACTGGGAGGGCTTCGGGTACAAGAAGATCCTCCTGAACGAGGCCGGCATCATCCTCGAAGGACCGAACGGCGAGTACCTCTACAAGAACTCCGTGCTGCCGATGCTCCTCGACTACCCGGACAGCGAACTCTACGCGTTCGGCGTGCCGAAACGCCGCGGGGACCTGTTCGACGAGCTGTACCAGCGCGCCATCAGCGGACAGGACGGCTACTACGGGCGGACGTTCAGCAGCTACGACACGCCGTTCATCCGTCGTGCGAGCATCGCCGCGCTCGAAGCTGAGATGCGGCAGCTCGGCGGGCAGGACCTCGTCGATCAGGAGATCTACGGCCGCTTCGTGGACCTCTCCGACGGCGCGCTGCGCGTCATACCTGCGGAGTGGGTGCGCGCGGCCTTCGCGCGGTGGTCGGCGCGCACGCAGCCGGGCGGCTGGCCCAGCGCGGTCGGCGTGGACATCGCGCGTGGCGGGAAGGACAAGACGGTGTTCGCGCCGAGGTGGGGCACGTACTGGTCCCGCCTCCTGACCTTCCCCGGTAGCGTCACGAAGGACGGGCCCGCCGTGCAGGGCCTCTTGGCGCCGCTCCTCGGGCCCAGCACGGACGCCAACATCGACGTCGTCGGGGTCGGCACCAGCCCCTACGATCACGTGCGCGGCGTGCACCCCAACACCTGGGGCATCAACGGCGGCGCGAAAAGCGACGCCCGCACCGCCAACGGCCGCTTCGGCTTCGCGAACGTCCGCAGTGAGCTGTACTGGCGCCTGCGCGAAGCGCTCGATCCCGCCACGGGTCTCGACCTGGCCCTCCCGCCGGACGAGGAGCTCCTCGCGGACCTCACTGCCGCCGGGTGGGAACCACGCGGGGACAAGCTCCTCGTGGAGTCGAAGGACGTCATCAAGCCCAGGTTGCGCCGCTCGCCCGACAAGGGTGACGCGGTGATGTACTCGCTGTTCGAGCCATTCCGAGGGTACGAGCCGGACGAGGAGGAAGGCAGCGTCGTCCTCAGCAACGTCAGCTGAAAGGAGGGAGTATGGCCCGCACCAAACCGCAAGTCTTTCCGGCTGTGTCCGGCACCATCACCGTCACCGCCGGACTCGCCCTCGCGGAATTGCCGAACATGCCGGTCGGCACGCGCGACACCCTCACAGCGGCTGTCGCGGAGCACGACCCGGAACTCGACGAGCTCTACGCGTACGCGCACGAGAATCAACTCGGCGAGCACGGCGAGAACTGGAAGGGCCGCCGTCCTGCGAACGACGACATCGTCACGGCCCTGCCGCTCCTCGTGATGGACGACCAGATCGGCCCGGCACTCGCGCGTGAGGTGGACGCGCAGTTCGCGAAGCCGCCCGAGTGGGACGCCGTGCAGGAAGGCACGAACCTCCCCCCTGAGAACGAGCTCGTGAAGGTCATGGCGGACTGGGCGGACTTCACGGACCTCACCGGCACCGCGAAGGACGCGGCGCGCGCGCGGTTCTGGGCGGGCCGCATGCTGGGCCGCGCGTACGTGCCTGAAGAGTACGCGGACGTCCTCGCGAACCCCCGCACGAAGCCCACGACCCTCGCGGACGCCCTCGCGCTCGTGCACGTCCAGGCGATCGACCCGCGCGAAGGCGGCCCCCTCGTGGACCCGCACAAACGCGTCCTCGGGTACTGGTACCGCTACGAAAGCACCCTCGAAGGCCGCGCCGTCACCCTCGTCGAGGTGCACCTGCCCCGTCAGGTGCTGACGTTCCGGCAGCTCGACAGAGGCAAGCTGGAGCTCCTCCGTGGCGCCGTCAACCCCTTCGCGAACGCGCAGACGGACACGGCGCTGCGCCGCGCGGAGTACTTGATGTGGCACATGGACCGTGACGGCGGCACCGCCATCACGAAGAGCGTGCGGCACGCGCAGGACCGTCTGAACTGCGTCGTGACGTACATGGCGATGAACGACGATCAGACCGGGTACCGGCAGTTCATCGTCAGCAACGCCGAGCAGCCGCGCGACCGCGCGGGCAAACCCGTACCCTTCCCGATGGGGCCGGGTGTGGCACTCAACCTGCGCGGCCTGCCCATCGACGCGGTCAAGCAGGACCCGAACAGCAAGCCATCGCGGCACACGCCGACGTGGGAGGTCCTCGACCCGCTGAACCCCGAGGAGTTCCACGTGCCCAGCATCAAGAAGTGGGTGTCGAGCATTCTGGAGAAGCTCGACCAGCAGTGGACGCAGGAGATGGACTCCCAGGTCAGCGGGGAGAGCAAACGGCAGTCCCGCAAGCCGTTCGACCGCCGCGTCGCGTTCGCGGGGCAGGACATGGGCCTGTTCATCGCGTGGGCGCTGCGCGCGGCCCTGATGCTCGCCGCGCAGATGCTCGGTCAGACTGAGACGTACCGGGCCGTGACGTTCGTGCCGAAGGTGTTCCTCGACGTGGACGCCGTGAACCTCGAAGAGCTCCGCGTGAAGCTGCAGATGTGGCAGGCGGGAGCCCTGACCCTCACGACGCTGCTGGAGAGCACGCCCGGCGTGCCGGACGCCGCGAAGGAAGAGCAGGCCCTCAAGGAGCGGCAGACGGACCCGACGGAGCAGGCGCGGCGCAAGCTGCTTGACGACCTCCTCGGGAACGACAACCGGCCCGGCGGCACGGGCGGCGTGGGAGGGGGAGGCGGTGATGCGTGAGCTTCGACGACCTCCCGGGCGACGTGGATCGCCTCCGTTCGGGCGTCTCGGTGGACTTCACGCGGCTACTCACGCAGCTCTCCCGCCGCCTCCGTGAAGGCGACGACGCGGGCGACCTCTTCGCGGCGCTGGAACGCCGCGCGCGTCTCGGGCACTTCGAGAGCTTCGAGGTGGGCGCCCGCGCGCAGCACCAGGCGTTCGGCGGGGGCCGCGAGGTGCCGACGGATGTCCTGACGGTCGGCGCGACGCTCGCGCGTCGTCGTGCGGCGCTCGTCGCGCAGCGCGCGCAGGACGTCCTCGCGAGCCACTCCGAGGCGTTCACGAGTCCGTACGCTCGGCTTGCCGCGCAGGTGCTCGTGCAGGACGCGGTGCGCAGCGGTACCCGCGTGAGCGCCGCGTATCACGGCGCGACGCACAAGCAGTTCATCCGCATCCGCAGCGCGGAGGAGCCGCGCGCGCACAGCCGACTCGAAGGTCGCGTGCTCCCCATCGAGGAGCCCTTCGTCATCGCGGGCATCGAGGTCTTCGGACCCGGTGACGAGAAACTCCCGTGGAGTGAACGCGCGTGGTGCGGGCACATCCTGAAGTTCATCCGGCTCGACGAGGGCGCGCCCGTCCCGCAGGCCGCGCGAGGTGATGGCAGCACGGTCGAACCACCGACCGGAGGAGGTGATGGCAATGGAGGAGGCAGCGGTGGCGGTGGTGGCGGGAGCGGCGCGGGCGGCAGGGGAGACACCCCGCCGCCCCTTCGCTTCGACGATCCGGCAGTGCAGCGGCACGTGCAGGACCTACGCGGCCTCATGTACGACGAACGCGCGCTGGAAGCGAAGTTCGAGGCGTACTACCAGGATCGTCGCCTGCAGGACGAGGTCGGCATCTTCACCCGCGTGTGGAGCGGCGAGTACGGCCGAGACCTGCTGCACGGTCGCGTGTTCGCCGCGGCGCGGCAACTGCTGCTCGACCGCGCGGCACCCACCACGAACACCGCGCGGCTCATCGAGGACATGCTCGCGAGCCGCAGGGAACGCTGGGAGCGCCTCGCGCGTGAACTCGGCATTCCCGTCCCGCAGGCCTTCACCAGCTACCGAGGCGTCAAGGGCCGCGTATACGCCGAGGACGTGCTGCGCGCGTGGTTCTCGGAGACGGACACGCACGTGGTCATCCGAGGAGAGGAGGCGAGCAGCTGGAGCCTGAAGCGCGAGGCGGGTCTGAAGTACGGCCGCTCCGAGACGCTCGGCGGGGCGATGTTCGAAGCGGACCTGCGCTTCAGCGAGACCCTGTCGGATCAGCTCGTCGATGACAGCGGCTTCGTCACGGGGTACTTCACGGAGCACGAGATCATCCCCATCCACGGCACGAAGGACGCGCTGCGCGCCCGGAAGGAACGCTCGCAGGTGTACCTCGGGCAGTGGTTCGGCATCGACGAGCGGGACGCGGCGCTCGCGGCGTTCGAGCGGCTGTACGGCGACCGCCCGGCGGGCCTGTGAAACGCGTCCGCCTGGCCGGACGTAAGGTGAGGGGAGGTGCACCGTGGCTGACCGGGAGAAGTTCCTCAGGTACCTGCGTGAACGTGACGAGGACGAGGCGCGCGACAGCGAGGACGTCCGCGTGACGCCCCTCGTGGATCCCGACCGACCCGAGCGGATCGGGCCGTACTCGCGGGATGACCCCGAGGAGCACGAACGCCACCGCAACGACAACGAGACGTGAGCACACCCCCGCCAGTCGGCGGGGGTGAATCTTTCAGGCCTGAAAGAACGGGAGGACCCATGGAGGACGACATCACCGTGACGATGCCGCTCGCGACGTTCGAGCGACTACGACGCGAGCGGGACGCGCTCCGAACGGAGAGGGACGCGCTGCTGCGCCTGTCGCGGCCCATCGCGAAGACGCTGCATCGCCTCGGTGTCCTGCGGGTCCTGCCGCCCGAGCTGGACGGGCAGCTGCGGCTGTTGGAGAAGTACTTCTACCCGGTCGGGCACATGGACTTCCAGACGGAGGAGGGATCGGATGACGCTGTGGCACCGGAAGCAAGCTGAGCGGTTCGGGTGCATCTACCACGCGCTGTACGCCATTACGGGCGACGAGGGTGTCCTCGCGCATGTCGGGGACATCAGCGAGGCGCGCATGCGGACGCGCATGACGAAGCTCGGCCTGTTCACCATGCCGGTGTTCGCGAACCACGGGGACTTCACGGACGCCACGCCCCGCGCGTTCTGGGACACGTACCGCGAGATGTTCGCGCATGACGAGCCTGGGCATGCGTACCTGTTGCTCAGCGTCCCGAGTCGCCGCGTGGCGAACAACTGGCACGCCGTCGCCGTGAAACTCCCGAACCTCGCGGCGGACACCGTCGAGGTGAGCGACAGCAGCGAGGACGACGTCCTCGTGTACACCTGGCCGGAGTTCCTCGCGAGCTGGTACGCGCACGCGCACGTCGTGGAGAGCGTCCACGTCGCGGACCTCAGCCTGTACCCCTTCGAGGACGCCCGCGCGCGCCTCGCTGAGGCGGACCGCGCGGCGGACGTCGAGTACGTGATGTGAGCTCCCGCCCGGCAAGGTCCGGGCGTGACTCGAATCCTGGGCGTCCGGCAAGGCCGGTGTAAGCCCCGCAGACCCCTCACCCGCGCTCGGCAAGGTCCGGGCGCTTCGCGTTCCCAGGGAGGAACAGACATGAAGACCTTTGGCAGTCTGCATCACCTCACGCGCGCCCTCGCGGGCCGCGCGCCTCTTCGCGGTGAAGGCGAAGGCGACAAGGGCGCCGCCGCACAGCGACTCCTCGACCGTCACAACGGCGACTTCAAGGCCGTCATCGACAAGCTCCTCGACGAGGCGCACGGGTACCGCGAGAAGATCCGCACCCTCACCGCCGACGTGGAGAAGTCGAAGCTCCCGGACGGCAGCGTCGTCCTCACGAAGGAGCAGGCGGCAGCGTGGGAGGCGTACCAGGCGCTCGGGAAACCCGAGGACGTCAAGAAGAACGTCGAGGACGGCAGGGTCGCCCTCGACAAGCTCGCCGGGGTCGAGAAGCGCGCTCAGCTCGACAAGGTCGCGAAGGCGATGAACTGGGACCCGGAGACGTTCGCGGAACTCGACACCCTCGCGGGTGGCCTGACGTGGGACGTGCAGGAGGTCACCAAGGGTGACCAGAAGGTCACGCAGGTCAGCGTCAAGGGCGCTGACGGGAAGACCACCGACGCCGACGCGTTCGCGGAGGAACGGTGGAAGAAGTTCCTGCCCGTCCTGAAGCTGGAAGCCAGCAACGGGGACGAGCAGCAGCAGGACACCCGCACGGACAGCGGTACGGGCGTACCGCTCGGCGGCGCGGGTGGCGGGAAGCCTCGCCCGGCGAACGTGGACGAGGTCGACAAGCGGAAGGCCGAGAGCGGCCTCTACCAGATGTAGACGTAACCCCACCCTCAGGAGGAACGCAGCATGCCCGAGTTCAAGCCCGGCATGGCCGGTGGTCACGACACGACCACCGCGCACTTTGCCACGCAGCACACCGGCAGCAAGACCGGTGAGCCCATCGACGTGAATCAGCCCATGGAGCTCCGCGCGAACGGCAAGCTGTACCGCGCGAGCGGTCAGGGCCGCTTCATCGGCGTCGCGCCCCGCACGGCCGGCATGGCGAACCAGGCCATCACCGCGCACGGCATCGGCCAGCGCTTCCACGCGCGCGACGAAGGTGACCTCGTCATCGGCAACCCGTACTACCTCGGCGCCGCACCCGGCACCATCAGCGACGCCGCCACCGCGAACGACGCGCAGGGCGCGTTCCTCGCCGTCAGCAAGCACGACCTGATGGTCGTCCGCATCGGAAGGCTGGTGTGATCGTGCGCAGCAAATTCCTGTTCCTCGCGACGTCGCTGCTCATCGCGGCCACGCCTCGTCGTCTCGGCCCGACCGGCACGCACGACCTCGACTGGCTCAAGAACCAGCGGGACCGGACCGTCATGCAGCTCGACCCCGCCGCCGTGAACCGCATCGTCGATACGGAACTCGCCGCGCACAACCGCCGCGCGGACGCGATGGTCGGCACGTTCGCCGCTCGAGTGGACGACCGCACGGGGGTCGACTCGACCCGCATGAGCCTCACGGGTGAGATGGTCGAGGTGGACGAGTACGGCCGCGCGCGCACGCAGATCACGCACCGCGCCGGGGACGTCGCGTTCCCCCTGCGGCGGTACCAGTTCGCGAACGGCTTCACCGCGGACTTCCTGCGCAAGCGGACCGGCGCGGACGTCGCGGCGGCACTGGAGAACGCGCAGGCCGCGCACCGCAAGACGCTCGTGCGGGAGATTCGAGACCGCATCTTCAGCCCCGTCAACTACGACTTCGAGGACTTCCTCGTGGACCGCAAGGTCCTCAAGATCGTCGCGGCGTACAACGGGGACAACACCGTGCCGCCCATGAGCCCGAACATGCGGGAGTTCGCCGGGACGCACTCACACTACATGGCCTTCGCGGGCTTCACCGCTTCGGCACTGGACGCGCTGATCGACAACGTCGCGGAGCACACGGACAACGCCGCGATCGAGGTGCACCTCGCGCCCGCGCAGGAGGCCGCCGCGCGCGCCCTGCCTGGCTTCGCGCCCACCGTGGACACCAACATCCGCGTGAGCGTGAACGACACCATCGCCACGGCGCCCCTGAACACCCGCAACACCGGCAACCGGCAGATCGGCCGGTACCGTGGCGCGGACATCTGGATCAAGCCGTGGGTGTTCGACGGGTACGGCTACGCGCTCGACACGGCCGCCGCGACGCCCCCGCTGGGTCTGCGCGTGCCCGACGACGTCGCCGATCAGGGTCTGCGGCTCATCGGGCAGATCGCGACGTTCCCGCTGCAGTCCGACTACCTCGGCGCGGAGTTCGGGTTCGGCTTCCGGAACCGCAGCAGCATCGCTGTCGCGTACTTCGGCGGCAACGTGTACGTCGACCCCACGAATCGGGACTGGTGAGGTGAATCATGCAGCAGACGAAGTTCATTCGAGGTGACCGCCTCGTCGATCCGAACGGTAAGGACCTCGGCCCCGCGCCCGCGCAGGAGACGCCCGAGGAGGAGGACCAGGTGCAGGGCGCGCGCACGGACGGGAACGACAACAGCCCCGGCGGCACGCAGAACGGCGCCCCCGCGCAGAACGCCGGGGAGAGCAACCCCGCGAGCCCCACGCCTGCCACGGGGCAGGGCGGGCAGGCGTCCCAGCCCTCCGGGAAGACGGGCGAGCTGCCCACGGACTTCCCCGGCTACAACGTCCTCGCGAAGGCGAAGATCACCACGTACGAGAAGGTGCGTGAGGCGAGCGACCAGCAGCTCAAGGATCTCGACGGCATCGCCGACAAGACGCTCGCCGCGATCCGCGCGGCGCAGTAAGGCCCTCGCGTGACGCGCTCGTACGATGGGGCGGACCTCAGCCCGATCAGCCCGGACGACGACAGCTTCGCGCGGGCGTGGGTGCGGTTCTGGACGCGGGACCTGCCGCAGGTTCAGAACGGCCTGCCCGGCACCAATCAGGTCGAGGCGTGGCCGCAGTTCAGCCTCACGGACGAGGAGCTCGACGCGGCCCTGCAGCTCGACGCGGTCGAGAGCCCGGACGGCGCGGTGTACTACCGTCCGCACTTCACCGCCGCACGGTTGTACCTCGGGAATCCGCAGCTGTGGCGGACCCGCAGCGTGGACGGCACGAGCGAGACGCGCCGCGACCCGAACGAGATTGTCGGCGCGTGGCTCGCGCAGGGCCGCGCGTTTGACGCGGTCATCCCCGAGGGGACGGTGCTGCCGCCGTTCAGCCTGCCCGACGTGACGCCCGGCACGACCGTGCCGGAACCGGACGAGGACTTCTACGAGCCGGGCATCCCGATTGCCCGGTGGGGTCTGTGATGGCCGCAAACCTCTTCACGACCATCGAACGGCAGCTGCGTCTCCTCACGAGACCGCAGACCCTCGCGGACCTGCACAACATCGCGGGCGCGACCATCGCGCCGCTGGTGGAGCGCGGCTTCGACCGTGAGGAGGATCCGTACGGGGTGCCGTGGGCGCCCAGCAAGGCCGCGCAGCGGGAGGGCCGCAAGACCCTCACGGACACGGGCGCGCTGCGGCGCGGCGTCCGCTGGAAGGCGGACAGTCGCGCGCTCGTGTTCAGCACGAGCGGCCCCGCGCAGCGGGAAGGGTACGATCGGGTGCATCAGTACGGCGCGAGCTGGACGATTCACCATCACCCCCGCACGAACCGCTTCATCAGCGCGTCCCGCGCGCGGCGGCTTCGGAGTGTCGTGCCCGTCACGGACGTCGTGCTGCCCGCCCGGCCGTTCCTGCCGGATCGGCGGGGCATGCCGCGCCTGTACGAAGCGCGCGTTGGCGCGGCGTTCCGGCGGTACCTGCGCTCGCGCTTCGGAGGGCCGTGATGGAAGCCGTCGCAGAGAAGCTCACGGCGGCCCTCGCGCCGCTCGTCGTGCGGGTCGGTCCGGAGCACCTCAACGCGCAGTTCGAGCTTCCGCACGTCATCGTCATTCCCCGTGACGACGAGTTCGAGGCGGTCAGCAGCGCCGTCACCCCGCCCGGCTCGCGGCCCACGCCGGGCGCGCTCGCGAGCGTGGGGACGCTCGTGGACTTCATCTGCCGGGTCGACGCGACGTACGAGAGTGCACGCGCGCTCGCGCTGCTCGTCCTCGAAGCGCTCATCCCGTCCGGCGCGGACGTGCCGCGCAGCAGCATCCGGTACGGGAACGAAGTCTGGTCGGACTTCACGCTGCGCAGCGCCGTCCTCACCGTCCGCTTCCCCCAGGTCGTGCGGGCCACCGGCATCACCCGTGCCCGCATCGACGAGATCATCCAGCACGCCCACATCCTGCCCCTCACCCCAGAGGAGACTCCCAGTGGCTAACGACACCGAAAGAACCACGACCGCGAAGCTGCAGTCGTTCGAGGAGCACGCTCGGGACGCGAACACGCCCGCGTGGCTCGTCGCGGCTGCCGCGCAGGTCGAGCAGTGGCTGCCGGGTCAGCACATGACCCGCGCGACCTACGACAAGGCCGTTGAGGCCACCCGCAACATCGAGGTCCGCTCGTGACTCGCCTGCCGCGCGTGTACGTGCAGTTCCAGGACGGTCAGCTCGGACTCGTCACGCCCAGCGGCGCCGAAGTGCACGCCAAGATCGGCGTCGCGACCAGCGGCGTCGTGAATCTCGCGGCGCGCTTCACCCGCGCTTCCCAGGTCGCGGAGGAGTACGTCGGCGGGCCCCTCGCGGGTGCCATTGCCGTCGCGCTCGCCGAGGCCAGCCCCGTGATCGGCGTGCGCGCCGCGACGAGCGTCGCGGGCGTCGTCAGCGCCGTCACGAAGACCGGGGCGGGCACGAGCACCATGACCGTCACGGGCGCCCCCACGGACGCTCTGGACGTCCTCGTGACCGTCACGCGCGCCGCGGCGAGCACCACGGACGGCACGGGCGCCGTGCAAATCACGATCGCCGGGCAGGACCTCGGGGAGCGCGCCCTGCCCGTCAACGGTCAGCTGCCCATCACCGGCAGCGGCGTCACGCTCGCGTTCAGCGCGGGCACCCTCGCGGTCGGCGCGACGTACGCGTTCACGGCGACCGCGCCCGGCAGCACCCTCGACGACATCGTGACGGCGCTGCAGGCGCTGATCGACCGGCGTCCCCGCATCCGCTTCGTGCACATCCTCGGCGCGGCGACGCCCGCGCTGGCCGCCGCGGTGGACACGCTCCTCAAGGCCGCCGAGACGCGCAACTACTACCTGCACGCGCTGCTCGAAGCGCGCCCCATGAACGCGGGCGAGACGCAGAACGCGTACGACGCGGCGCTGGACACGCAGTGGGCGTCGTTCAGCAGCACCCGCATCGCCGTCGCGAAGGCCGGTGGGTTCGTGTACAACCCCCTCACGAAGCGCAGCGAGATCCGCTCGGCCGCATGGAAGGCCAGCGCGCGGCGCGTCACGGTCCCCATCGGGGAGGACGCCAGCCGTGTCCGCACCGGCGCGCTGGTCGGCATCACCGGACTCGTGTACGACGCGAACCTCACGGGCGACCCCGGGCGGTTCGTGGCGCTCAGGACGTTCGACGCGCGTGAAGGCTTCTACGTCGCCGCGTGGCCGCTGATGAGCCCCACCGGCAGCGACTACGACGCCGTGCAGTCCCGTGAGGTGATCGACGAGGCCGCCCGCGTCGGGTATGACGCCGCACTCGACTACCTCGGGGACGACGTGCCGGTGGATTCGGCAACAGGTTTGATCGTCGAAACTGAGGCGCAAGCATTCGAGTCCTTCGTGACAGGACGCGTCCGCGCGGCGCTCGGGGGTAACGCGTCGGGCGTGCGCGTCACGGTGGACCGGACCGAGCCGATCCTGCAAACAAAACGCTTCGAGTTTGACCTCGGCGTGATTCCCCTCGGGTACATGACCGAAATCCAGGTTCGGGTCGGGTACGTCAACCCGGCACACATTGCTCAGACGGCGGCCCCCATCGCCGCTGGTACGACGCCCACAGGAGGTGGAACGACGTGAAGTTCGACCCTAGCAATCCAGTCATCGCGTACGCGCAGACCACACTCCGCATCCAGACGACCGAGAAAGGATCGGCGGCGGGGAGTGACGACGCCGCCGGAACCTACACGTGCCGCTCTGTGTCTTATGGCGACAGCGTTGAGTTCAGTGAGGTAGAGGGCGCATCACAGATCGCGCTCGGCACCACCCGAGGTCAGTACCGAACCGACGAGGGCACCCTCGTCATGTACGCGGACGACCTCGCCGAACTTATGGAAATGCTCGGGTCCGCCTTCTACGAGACAACCTTCCAGATCGTCAACATCTACGAGAAGCTGGGGTCGAGCAAGCTCACGAAGGACGAGCTAATCGGCTGCCGTTTCACGAAGCGCAGCGTGAGCGACGAGGCAGGTCCCGACGCGCTGACGCGCGACATCTCCTTCAAACCTTCCTACATCCGCTGGAACGAAAAGGACCCTCTTTCCAAGATGCCGAAGATGGCGACCAAGAGGGATTAGGGCAGAGTGCAGTAGTCGGGCCAGATGGCCGTGCCCGGCGAGTCTGTACGGATGAAGCGGGCCGTCACGCTCACGTTGTCGTCGTTCGTGTACTGAATGGACAGCAACGCGCGTACGGGGCCGAAGCGACGTTCGTACACGCCGCTGCCCAGGCTACCCGAGGTCGAGAGTTTGGTTTCGAGCCAGTCTCGTACCTCGGTGTAGCGGTTGTACCGGACGTTCACGCAGTAGCGCGCGAGGTCTAGGGCGACGGAGGAGAACGCGGCGATGCTCTCCACGGTGCTCGTGCGTGTGCTCCAGACCACGCCCGTGTCCCGCACGTACTTCTTGCCCGGCACAGGTACGGCGTAGATGGAGAAGTTGCCTACGGCGTCGTTCTCCGCGACTCGCCGCACCTGCCAGACGTACCGCCCTTGCGTGTCACGTCGGCTGGTCTGAAGCTCTCCCAGGCTGGGAACGACGGCGCTTCCAAGAGGGAGCGTGGCGGCAGAAGCGGACCCGAGGAGCATCACGGCGAATGCGACATGTCGGAGCATGTCGCATCTTATGTGTCGTGGGGCAATGCTAACCCACGAATATGCCCCCCTTACTCGTTTCGCTTCCCTTTACCCTGAAGCATATGCGAGCACTTTTGTTGGCGACTCTGAGCATGGCAGTGACGGCACAGGCCGCAGGTACCTACACAACACCAGCCGTACTGGCCGCGTTCAAGAAGGCCGGGTTAGAGGTCGGGAAGACCTACAAGATGGGACCGAAAGACTACGGACTTGGCCCCTACGTGGGAGAGCGCGGTACGCGCTTCCTCATCCCCTCCTTGGGTGAGGACGCGGGCGGACGCGTGTTCGAAGTGAAGAACACTGCGGACCGGAGACGGTTGAGGGCATACTTCGATGACCTCGGTAAACAGAGCGCCATCTTCTTCTCGTGGACCTTCGAGAAGGGAAATATACTTGTTCAGATCAATGGTGATCTGCCTGAGGCGAAGGCCTTAAGATACAAGAAGGCGTTGGAAGGTTTGAAATAAATGGAGCCTCCTGTTCAAGCTGCATTAGTTGTAGGTATTGGAAGCTTGATTGCGAGCTTAGTGGCATTGAGAGTTGCTTGGGTTGCTCGCCAAGGCCAGGAAGGAATAGCAAGAGAACAAATTTCTCTTAAAGGTCAAGTTGATCGTGAATTAGCAAATATGAATCATACATTGACTAAGGAATTAAAAGCCGTTGATACCGTCGATCGCAGACAAGAGTTTTTAGCTTCTCGTAGAGTGGCAAGTCTGGAAAAGTTTTTGGAAAAAAATATGGAAGTATGGACAGAAGCTCACATGTTAGCTTTTGAGTATATTACAGTCCAAAATACCGTAAGGTCTATGATATCCGGGGGCTCAAAGAACTTGGATACCTTTGCTAAAATTTTAGGGGACCCACTTGATAATAGCGATAGATACTATAAAACGAAGGCAAAACTAGTTTCTTGGTTGAGTGTAGGTTATACTAATACTTTAATATGGCACGAAGTGACCGATGATATGAGGGCGGATTGGAAAATATTTCAAACCAACAGCCTTGCGGTGTGCGAAATGTCGATCGAAAGCTTAACTGATGTTTTTGGAGTGTTCGATGAGTATGCGCGTGACGAAATTTCTAACATTGCTGCGCTGAGTAAGCTCCAGACTATTGACCAGAATTTTAACGAGGGGATTAAAGGAAAGGTGAAAACGGTTGACAAAGCACTGCAAGATTTTAAATTTGCACTAGTTGAACAAACATTTAAGTAAACGAGGGCGATCACACTTGATCGCCCTCGTTTACTAGTAATCGTTATTCTTTCGGTATTGCGACCAGTTCCAAACCAAGTTCATCGAGAATACGTTGCCAGTTCTCAGGCACGCGACCCACGTTGCCGTTGAGGAGCTTCGCTAGGGCGGGCTGAGTCAGCCCCGTCTTTTTGGCGAGTTCTGTTTGCGTCAGCTGGCGTTCTTTCATGCGCGCCTTCGCCGCTGCGCGTACCTGCTCGTTCATCCCGGTCATCGTATCACCCCACCGATTATTGCAAGGATTGACATAATATGTCAAGAAATGCAATAATGAGGGCACCGAAAGAGGGCAGACGCCCTAGGAAGCAAGCGCCCTCTTCTCGGAACCCAACGGTGAGGTGGATTAATGACAGTCTACGCGCAGCAGTCCTACAAAGTTCCTACTCCCAACCCCGTTCCCCGCTTCCTGGCTGACGGTACTTACATCTTCAGCGAGAGCGACCGTCACGGCAGCACTGAGTACGCCGCCACCGTCCACAGCAGCACCCTCGTCGCCTTCTACATCAACGGCGTCGGCGCTCCCACCTCGCGTCTCCCCGAGATTCAGGCGCGCGTCTTCCAGCGCGTCGTGGGTCACGTCGTGCGCGGCACGGGACTGGCGCTCCTGTGAGCGGGGGCACCCAAGCGGGTGCCCTCCTTCGGAGGTGCACGAACCACCCGGCCCGGCCCGCCGTGCCCTACGTTGACTCCGAAAGCAGCAGCCCCGTCGCCCTGTGCGCGGAATGCATCAGCCAGCGCGTCACATTCGATTCCGCCACGCTCAACCTGGTCAACATGCTCGCCTTCACGGTGGACGGTTGGGAGTTCGTGTGGGGGCAACTCCTCCCACCCGATCAGATCGCTGCCGTCATCCAACGTGCCAGCGAACGCCTCAGCACCCGCAACCACGAGTGGGAGGGCCGCGATGAGGCGTGAGCAGGTCAACCGCACCCACCGCGCCCGCGCCCGTAAGCGCGGCGCACCTGGTGCATTCACGGACGTAGACGTGAACGCCCGGCTCATCCGTCAGGGCGGCAAGTGCCACTACTGCCGCGCGCCCTTCCGCCTCGACACCCGCTTTCAGATCGACCACTTCATCCCCATCGCGAAAGGAGGCAGCAACCATGCGTGCAACATTGTTCTCGCATGCCCTGACTGCAACCAGCGCAAGGGGGACAAGCTCCCTCACGAGTTCATGCCCGAACGCTTCCAGACGGGGTGCCTCCGTGACTGCTAAGCCATGCTTGGTATGTCAGGAGGTCAAGGCGTTCAGCGAGTTCGACCGGGTGAAGAACGGCGACAAGTACGGGCTGAGCGGTAAGTGCAAGGCGTGCCGTCGTGAGTACATGCGCGAGTACGTCGCGCGTGAACGGGCCACGAACCCCGAGCGTAACCGCGCGCGCGCTCGTGCGTGCTACCACCGCAACGCCGACACTTACCGAGCGAAGCAGCGCGAGTACACCCGGCAACACCCTGAAGTCTTCGTAGCGAAGTCGGCCCGCCGTCGTGCGCGCATCTCGGTCAACGGCGGGCACTTCACCCCGCGCGACGTGACCGTGCAACTGGAACGGCAAGCGCATCTGTGCTTCTACTGCGCGGACCCGCTCGTGCTCGAAGGGGAGGGTAAATACAACGTGGACCACTTCATTCCGCTCGCGCGTGGCGGCACCAACGGACCGAACAACATCGTGTGTGCGTGCCCGCCGTGCAACCAGAGCAAGCGGGATAGGTTGCCGTGGGAGTGGATGCCGCACCGGTTCGACTCACCTCTTTAAGCAGTAGAAACTGCAACTCAGTGCTAGAATTTTGGTAGATTCGCGATTTGTGGGGAGAGCGCTGTAGCGTTCTCCCCACAACAGATTGCATGTGTGTTGCATCCCAGGGGCGCGTATATGGGGCAGAGCTAGAGTAGTCCCGACACTATAGTGGGAAACATGGTGCAGGAGCTAGGGGAAGGACACGAGGGAGTACGCGAGGAAGGACACGTCACAGTACCTTCAATGAGAAAGGGAATACCACCGCAGAGCTAAACAAAGAAATCGTAAGTGAATTTGGAGGCCGCAATGCTTGTACCGGGACGATGATAAAGTTCTTATTTTGGAACATAGGTGAGGCATCAATCATAGAACTCCTGTCAATGGTTTCGAAAGAGCGAGAGATTGACGTTTTATTACTCGCGGAATCAACGCTGGATCCAAACGATATAACAATTGCGCTAAATTCAGAATCTGTTGATCCGTATTATTACTCTGAAAATTTCGTCTGCGAAAAAGTTCATATGTTCTCTAAATTTAAGCATACTTTAGTGAAGAACGTTGGTGAAGACTCGCGAACAGTCATAAAACAAATCGACGCACCTGTATTCGGAAGCTTTCTTCTTGTTATTACGCATTTTCCTTCAAAGATGGGTTACAGTGATGTGAGTCAATCAATTGCTGCAACTAGATTGTACGAACTTATTAAGGATGCAGAGTTTAGAACGGCAAATGACAAGACTGTACTTGTGGGTGATCTAAATATGAATCCTTTTGAAAGCGGTGTAGTAGCCGCAGGAGCTCTACATGCTGTCATGACAAGAACGATTGCATCAAAGGCAAGAAGAACAGTATTAGGAGAAGACTACGCCATGTTCTATAACCCTATGTGGAGATTGATGGGAGACGAAACAAGGGGACCGCCAGGAACTATTTATTACAGCAGCTCTGAGCATGTCAACTACTTCTGGAATCTTTTTGATCAAGTACTGTTGCGTCCATCTATTATGGAAAGGTTTAGTGAAAGTAATTTGGAAATAGTTACAAAAATCGGAACAACAAGTCTAGTGACTTCTAGTGGGCTGCCAGACAAATCAAACATTTCGGACCACTTGCCGCTCTACTTCGTTCTAGAATAGGAGAATTATGAAAGATCTGTGGCCAGAGGACATTGGTAGATCGCTAGTTAAACCTCCAAAAGTCATCCTTGAAGAGCAAGGATCCATTCTAGCATCAAGGACCACTGGAATCGTTCAGGCTGTGGTTGATGTGCTAGATAATAGTGCCTACAAGCAATTTTACGGAAAGGTAATCGGAGAAGAAGATACGGAGTTCCTATTTAGGTACAGTTTGTACGCAGCTGGATTAAGCTATAGAACGCCAATAATATTGATATCGCACTCCATTGCGCTATATCCTGTACATATTTTCATTGATGGTGGCGCAGAAGATGAGCGGCGATACACTGATGCCGGATTTGAAACTCACATCTATTTTATGGGGGATCAGGAGAGCGTCGCCGCCACAGCAGAAAGTGCCGAAGATTTTGAGCGTGCTCTGGCAATTGCATTCTCAAACAGAAAGGTGGGGAAAATCATAAACTCACTAATTTCTCAATCGGTGTAACCAATCAACAGAAAGAGGCGCGCATTAAGCGCGCCTCTTTCTGTTACGGCCTTCTTATCTTTGGGGGGTGTTGAGCATGACTAACGAAAAAGAAGTTGTTGAGAAGCGCATCGCCGGCATCACCAAAGCCGAGTTCGAGCAGCTGCAGACGAAGCACGGCGACCGCCTGGAGATCCTGTCGCTCGGCCCGGACGACACGGACGTCATCGTGCGTCCCCCGAGACGCGCGGAGTACGACCGGTACGTGCTGGAGCTCGCGAAAGGCAAGGCCCGCCCGGACGTCGCGCTGGCCGCCGGCACGAAGCTCGTGAAGGCCTGCCTCGTCGTCCCGACGGAGAAGGTCTTCGACGACCTGCTGGAGAAGTACCCGGCGATGGGGGACCAGTACAGCGAGGAGGTCCTGAAGCTCATCGCGGCGGACGCCGAGGTGCAGCGCAAAAGCTTTCGATGAGGAGTGGACGGCGCTCAAGCGCGAAGCGCGCGGCGGGGACCTCGGACGGCTCTCCGCGTGCCTGCTGGCCTTCCAGCATGGCGAGCGGGACGACGACGGGTCGTTCACGATTCGGGCGCAGCTTGGCGCGGCGTGGATGGCGCAGGTCACGGCGCTTCAGTTCCAGTTCTTCACGCAGGACAGCAAGGAAGGGAGGTGACGAGTGGCGAGAGGTGTGCAGTTCGTCCTGAGCATGGTGCAGCGCGTCACGGGTCCCGCGAACGCCGTCCTGGGCCGCCTCAACCGGATCAATCAGGCTGTGGCGCGCACGGGCGGCGGGTTCGGTGGGCTCGCGCAGCAGGCACAGCTCGGCGCGCAACGGGTGGAGCGTGCCTGGGCGGTCGTGGAGCGCCGCTTCAACAGCGTCAGCGCCTCGTGGGGTCGCCTGCAATCCCTGGGCCTGCGGCTCGCGGGAGGACTCGCCGCCGGGACGGGCCTCGCGCTGCTCGGCAAGCAGGTGCTGGACGCGGCAGGGGGGAGGGAAGCGCAGCTGGAGAGTCTCAGCGCGCTCCTCAAGACGCGTGACCAAAACCGCATCCGCAGCGCCGCCGACGTCATCGGGCGCTTCGCGGACGAGACGCCCTTCACGGATCAGCAGGTCGTCGCGAGCTTCAAGCAGCTCCTCGGGTACCGCTTCTCGTTCGCGCAGACGCGTGGGCTCGCCCGCATCGTCGGTGACGCGTCGAGCGCCCTCGGGGACGACCCGAACGACGCGGCCATGCGCAATCAGGTCATCAACCGCGCGCTCGGGCAGATCAGAGCGAAGGGCCGCCTGCAAGGTGATGAGGTCGCGCAGCTTCAGGAGGCGGGCGTCAGCGTGAACGATTACCTCGCGCGGGCGTTCGGACCGAACTACCGTGACCTGCAGGAAGCCGGACGGATCAGCGGCGCCGCCGCCATCAAGGCCATCACCGAGGGTCTCCAGTCGGACTTCGGCGGCGCGATGGACCGGCAGGCCCGCACGTTGTTCGGTCTCGTCAGCACCCTTCAGTCCCGCCCGGCGCGTCTGTTCGGGGAGCTGAGCGATCAGGGTGGCCTCGCGCCTGTCAAGGCGTTCCTCTCGAATCTCGTGGACCTCACGGACTTCAGCCGTCCGCCCGGCAGCCGCATCCGGGACCGCGCGACGGCCAGCATGAAGCGCCTCACGCAGGCGCTGTTCGGACCGCTCGCCGCGGCGACCGAGGGGGACGCGGGCGTGCAGCTCGTGGACCGCCTCCTCGACAGCCTCGACGCGTTCAGCGCGTGGTGGACGCGGCACGGCCCCGTCATCATCGCCACGGTGAAAGGGGTCGGGCAGGGTCTGCTGATGGCCTTCCGGCTCGCGACGCCCGTGCTGGGTTTGATGGACAAGGTGCTCGGCGCGAGCGTCGCAGGTGGCGGCGGGGACGATGAGGACCCGAAGGCGGCCCTGCCCGCGAGCATCCGAGGCATCCTTGACGGTGGTCTCGTCGGCCGCGCCATCGGCCTGATCGGCGGGGTGAAGCTCGGACTCGAAGGACTGAACGTCGCGACGTTCGGCGCGAGCGGCAAGCTCGTCGAGTTCGCCGGGAACGCCGTCACGGGCGCCGTCACGAACGCCCTCAAGGCCCTGTGGACGCGGCTCATGGCGACGAACGTCGCGATGGAGATCATGACGAACCCCGCCGGGAAACTCGCGGGCCTCCGGGTCGTCACCGCCGCGATCTGGGCGCAGGTGACCGCCACGACCGCGCTCGGCGCCGCAAGTGTGCGCACCGCGTACCTCGAAGTCATGACCAACCCGCTCGGCCGCCGGGCGGGCGCCGCCGTCGTCGCGCGTGGCGCGTTCGGGAAGATCGGCGCGTTCCTCGCGGGCATCGGCACGAAATTCATCCGCCCGATGGGTCCGGCGCTCCTGCGGCTTGGCGGGGTATTCGCGCGGGTCGGGGCGGTCATCACGGGCGGCATCGCCGCGCCGCTGCTCGCCGTCGTGGGGGTCGTGTTGACCGTCGCGTCCCTCGGGAAGCTGCTGTACGACCGCTGGAAGCCCTTTCACGATCTCGTGGACCGCATCGGCGCGGTGTGGGCGAGCATCACGCAGGGGCCCGAAGGCACCCGGCAGCGCTTCAGCAACTTCGTGCGGCGCACCGTCGGGGACGGCGTTGCGGACCGGCTCGGGCTCGCGCCCAGCAGCACGTACTTCCAGGGGGGCGGCGCGAGCGCCCGCGCGAGCGGCTACAACACCCGCGTCATCGACGACCAGGCGCAGGGCGCCGCGCGGGTCCTCGCGGAGAAGCTCGCGCGGTCCGGCGGGGACTACTTCGACGACCGCACCGGCGCGATCCGCCGCTACAACGGCTTCGGCGGGAACGCCCGCAACCCCACGTACGTCACGGGGGTGCGCGCCGCAATGGAGGCCCGCCCGTGGATGAACGCGATGCAGACCGCCACGGGACCCCGCGCGGCGGAACTCCAGTACATCAACGCCGCGTTGGAACGCGCCGCGACCGCGCAGGGCGTCAATCCGGACGTCCTCAAGGCCATCGCGTGGCAGGAGAGCAAAGGCTGGCAGCCGGACGCCGTCGCGAGCGATCAGCGCGGCGCGGGCCTTGGTCAGGTCAGCGGGTACGTCCTGCCGCCCAAGACCGCGGAGAACACCGGCGGCATCAACGTCACGAACGTCATCGACGCGCGCGGCAGCAGCAACCCCGCCGAGGCGGAAGCCGCCGCGCGACGCGGCGCCCGGCAGGGCACCCTCGACGCTCTCAGCTCACTCGGTCTGCAAGGAGGGTTCAGCGCGCCATGAGCAGTCCCTTCCAAGATCCAGCCGCGTACGACACCTTCACCCTCCTCGACGGCAGCAAACGCCACACCTTTCCGGGTGTGGCGCGCGTACAGGCGACGCTCAGCCCGGACCTTGACGAGAGCAGCACCCCCGGCGGCGGTGACGCCGTCGCGCAGCTCAACGAAGCGACGGGCGCCGTCACCGTCAACCTCACCATGTGGACGCACGACCAGTGGACGACGTACCAGAGCCGCCTGCAGCTGCTGCGGCGCGGCACGAAGGACGGGCCCGCCGTGTTTACCTGCGCGCACCCCGAGGTGCGGTCCCGCCGGATGAAGCGGCTGTACTTCGCGGGGGAGAGCAGCGAACCCTACACCCCACGTGACGGGTACCGCGCGACCTTGCAGTTCCGCGAGAAGCTCAAGGCGTCCGACAAGGTGCAGGCCGTCGAGGGCGAAGACTCGTACAACTTCCTCAACGGTGACGGCGCCGGAGGTGGCGCGGGCGGTGGGAACGCGCCCGTCAGTGGGGAAGGGCAGAAGCTCGCGCTCGTGGCGCAGCAGAACCTCTTCAACGCCCCGAAGTTGACGCGTGACGGGCGGCACAACACCAGCGAACCCGGCTACTGTGACGCGAGCACGCGCGTCGTGTGGGAGGAAGTGTACGGACCCAGCAACCTCTTCGGCGGCAGCGCGAAGGACACGGAGGGCCGCTTCCGCGCCGCGAACAAGTCCCGCCCGTTTGGCGCGGTCGGCGAGCGCGGCCTGCAGGCGGGCGACATCGTCTTCTACGGAGGCGACCCCAGCGGGTTCGGGCATGACGGCGTGTACGACGGGAAAGGCAACGTCATCGGGAACAACCTCGTCACGTACCGCGAGCGAGGCGGGCTGTTCGACGCGGCGGGCCGCCCCACCGGGTACGACAAGTTCGGCCGGAAGGTCGACGCGCGCGGCGCGGTGCCGCTGTACAAGCTCGGGACGCCCACCAGCGTCGGACGTCCGTCGTTTGGTCCCGAGGTGGGCCGTGGCCTCACCGGACCCGGCGGGAAACCCTACCAGGGCCCGCCGAAACCCGTCACGATCCCGAAGCCCAGCGACAACCCGCCCGGAGTGCCCCGCTGATGGCGCACCTCACCATGAACGGTCGTACCGTGCTGAGTGCGGAGATCGACCTGCCCCTCACGGGCCGCTGGAGCGCCAACCTCACCCTCGAAGGCACGAGCGTACCCGAGCGAGGCGCGCGGGCCGTCCTGACCTTCGAGGATGGGCCCAGCATGACCGGCACGATCGAACGGCCCGGCCCACGTGGCGGGTTCGTCGGAGTGCGCGTCAAGGGCGGCGCGGGCGGCCTGGACCGCACGGTCGGCACGCGGTTCTACCGGGATATTCCCGCGCGGACCGTCGCGGAGGACCTGCTGCGCGACAGCGGCGAACGGCTCGGCACGGTCGATCTGCCCGGCACGCTCACGTACTGGGTGCGGCCGGAAGGCACCGCGAGCGAACTGCTCGCCGCGCTCCTCGCGCGTACCCCGGAGCGCACGTACCGCGTGCTGCCCGACGGGCGCGTCAGCGTCCTCGTGGACGACTGGCCCGACCACACGCGCGAGCTGCAGGTCATCCACGAGAATCCGGACGCGGGCGTGTACCTGTGCTCGTACGACCCGACCGTGACGCCCGGAACGCGCGTCACGATGCGGCGCGGCCTGGACGTCGTCGCGAAACGCGCGGCGCGTGTGCGGCACCTCATCGGCGACACCCTCCGCACGGAAGTCACGACGGGGGACGGCGTGGACGTCGCCACGCGAGGCCTCACGTACCTCGCCCGGCAGGCGCTACGGCACACCGACTACCACGCGCTGTTCCCCGCCACGGTCATCACCGATCACGGGGATCACACCGTGGATGTCCGCGTGGACGTCGCCGGATGGCCGCAGCTCGTCAGTGTGCCGCTCCTCGTGCGGCTCCCCGGGATTCGCGTGCGGGTCAAGGCGGGCAGCGCCGCGCTCGTGTCGTTCGAGCAGGGTGACCCCGCGAGACCCCTCGTGGAGGTCCGTGACAGCGGCGCGCTGGAGTACGTCCAGTGGCGCACGGACGGCGGGCAACTGCTCGAACTGAGCGATCAGGGAGGCACCGCCCGCCTCATCGCGACCGGCACCCTCACCGTGGACGCGGGCGTCGTGAACGTCGGGCCGAGCGCCACCGTCAACGTCGCCGGAGGTGGTCCCGGCATCGCCCGCCTCGGGGATGAAGTGACCGTCGCCGTGCCCACGCATGGGCTGTGCGTCGGCACGATCACCAAAGCGTCCAGCAAGGCCTTCAGTGGCTAGGGAAGGAGGCAGGCATGCCCGACTTCGGAACGGACCTCCAGACGCGGCCCTTCACGGGCGCGCACGTGTCTGGCCTCGACAACCTCAGGGCCGCCGTCGCGCGTCGCCTCATGACGCCCATCGGCGGGCTCTTCTACGACCCCTCGTACGGCAGCAGTCTGCTCGACTATCTCGGCGAGGGCGTCGAGAACGCCAATGAACTCGCCGCGACCCTCGAAGTGGAACTCGAGGAAGACCCCCGGATCCGCGACGCCACCATCACGCCCGTCGATGTGACGCTGCGGCGCGTGACGTTCGACGTGCATCTCGAAACCGCGCTGGGGCCGTTCGACCTCGTCGTCAGCGCGGACCTCGCGCAGGGCGCGCTCACGCCCACCGTGGAGGTGAGCGCGGCGTATGGCGTTGGCTGACCTGTTCCGAGCCCGTGACCGCGACCAAGTGAAAGCCAGGATGCTCAGCGTCCTCGCGGCGGGCGACCTCACCATGACCGCCACGGACTACCTGCCCGGCAGCACGGTCCGCACGCTGCTCGAAATCGAAGCGGAAGCGGTCGCGGACGTCGAGCGGACTGTCGCGGCGCTCGCCGCGAGCGGCTTCCTCGCCACCGCCGCCGGAGAGTGGCTCGACGCGTACGTCGACAGCGAGTACGGCAACCTCGTCCGTCAGGCCGCGCTGTTCACCGTCGGACGCGTCACCCTCACCGCCGCGCCCACCAGCGGCCCCTACGACATCCCCGCCGGAGGGCTGTGGGTCGGGACGCTCAGCGGACTCAAGTACGTCACGACTGAAGGCGGCGTGCTCCCGCAGGGCGGCGAGATCACCCTCGGCGTGCAAGCCGAGAGTCCCGGCAGCGCGTACAACGTGCCCGTCAGCGCGATCCGCGTGCTGCACACGCCACTGCCGGGCGTCACGGTCCGCAACCTCACCGGGTGGCTCACGAGCGCCGGACGGGACCGCGAGAGTGACGACAGCCTCCGCGCGCGCGCCCGGGGACGCTGGCCGGAGCTCGGCAGCGGCGCTACACGTGGCGCGTACGACGCGTGGGCGCGCAGGCGTGACGACGGGCAGGACAGCGCCGTCACGCAGGTCCGCGTGCTCGACCAGCACCCACGCGGGCAGGGCACCGTCGACGTGATCCTGTGGGGTGAGGGCGGCATCGGCACCGCCGACGTCGCCGCGGCGCGCGCGTACATCGAGGCTCGCCGTCCGATCAACGACGACGTGCAGGTGTACGCCGCGACCGCCCGGAACGTCACGATCGCCCTCACGCTGTTCGCGCCCGGCGCGGACCACGCCCGCATCGAGGGGGAGATCACCACGAACCTCGCGGCGCTGCAGCGCGACACGCCCATCGGTGGGGTGCTGTACCGCAGCGCGATCATCGAGGCGGCCATGACGCCCGCCGGGATGGTCGACGCGACCCTGCCCGCCGCGTTCACGGACGTCACGCTCGGCACCGCCGAGGCGGCCGTGCTGACGCCCTCGTTCACCTGGCGAGGTTGACGTGCGCCGCTACCAGCAGTTCGCGGTGAACCTCGCGCCGCGCGACCTCAAGGACGAGGGCGGCCTGCGACACCTCGACGCGGCCACCCTCCCGCTCGACGACGTCGAAGCGCGCGCTGTCGCGGCGCTCCTCACCCGACTCCTGAAGTACGCCCCGGACGCGGCGCTCGAACTCAAAGGGTACGAACGTGGCCTCGAACGGTACCCGGGCGAGTACACGGAAGCGTACCGGCAACGCGTCCTGAACGCCTGGGCGTTCTGGGAAGGGGCGGGTACCGTGCCCGGCATGATGCGCGCGCTCGAACACCTCGGGTACGGCGTGCGACTCGGGCAGCTCGAAGCGAGTGCCGAGAACGTCCTCGTGAGCGGCATCCTCGCCGCGACCGACACCAGCGTCACGCTGCGGCCCGTCAACGGCGACGCCGCGCGTGACAGCAGCTTCAGCGTCACGGTGAACGGCCGGACCTTCACGTTCGACACCGTCATCTTCGACGAGGACTTCCGGTACTACCAGCAGAACCCCACCCGCATCGTCGAGCACGGCCGGGACGACCAAAGCATCTGGGCTGAATTCTCGATCTTCCTCACGCCGACCCAGCCGATCTACACGACGGACGCGTGGAACGACGGCAGCACGTGGGACGCGCCGGGCGACACGAGCCTGTGGGACGTCACGCTCGGCCCGCTGGAACCGCGCCGCATCGTCAACGTCATCAACCTCGTCAAGCCCGCCCGGAGCCGCCTGAAGCACCTGTACCTCATCCCGAAGCCCAGCACGGACTACTGGGACGACCAGACCACCTGGAACGCTCCCGGAGATAACTCCGTCTGGGACGGCGACCTGCCCATCGACCTCCTGACCCTGATCTGAGGTGATCGACCATCGCGAAGAACCTGACTGCCAACGGCACCACGTGGACGCCCACGATCAGCGTGCCCACCGCGGGTGACCCCCGCAACGTCTACAACAGCATCGAAGCGCCCGTGCAGGTCCTGTGGAACAACCAGAACTACCTCAAAACGCAAGTCGAGGCGCGCGAAACGCCCGCAGGCGCGCAGGCCAAGGCGAACCAGGCGCTCGCGGACGCGAAGACCTACGCGGACGCGAAGGTCGGAAGCATTCAACAGGAGACGCCCGTCACGATCCGCGACAAGCTCGTGCAGGCGGACGGCGCGAACAGCGGCATCGACGCGGACCTGCTCGACGGTTTCCACGCCAGCTACTTCGCTTCTCAGGCTGCGTTCGCCGGGCACAACCACGACGATCGCTACGCCCTCGCGCCCGGCCTGCGCGTCACCAAGCTCACCATCACGAACGGCGCCATCACGGACGCGCGCGGCTTCCTCGCGGGACAAGTGAGTGTCGTCACCGCCGATCCCGCCAACGGATACACGGAACTCAACTTGCCCGTGCAGAACACGAACTTCGTCGCGTTCGTGCAGATCCGGCAGAACCCGAACCTGCCGATGACCAGCGACTGCACGTACTCCGGAACCCGTGTCGTCGTGCGACTGCGCCGACTCGACGGACAGAACACTCTCTTCGGCGGGACGTTCGACCTGCTCATCGTTTCTTACTGAGGTCCCTCATGGCTGACTACGAAGTGCTACGCGCTCGCGCGTTGCAGACGTCGCTCGAAGCGGCCGAAGTGGCACGCACGGGCGCGGACACCGCCCGCATCGCCGCTGAGGCCGCTACGAAGAACGCGACCACGCAGGCGCAGGCGGCGCAGGCCCAGGCGATCGCCGCGCAGGGATCGCCGCGCAGGCCGCCGCAGACTACGCTCGCGCGCAGGGCCAGCTCGCGGAGGCCGCGAGCAAAGCCGCCGGGGTTGGCGTGCTCAACACGCAGATCAACAGCGCCGGTGACCTCATCGTCACCCTCACGGACGGCAGCGTGAAGAACGCCGGACCATCACGCGGCACGCCGGGCAAGGGGATCGCCCTCACCACCATCAACGACGCGGGCGACCTGATCCTCACCCTGACGGACAACACGCAGCAGAACGCGGGCCGCGCGCGCGGACGGGATGGGACGGACGGACTGCCCGGCACGCCCGGCACCGTCCGACGTGTCGGGGACGCCGCGCCGGACAACGCCGTCGGACGGGACGGTGACCAGTACGAACGCAGCAACGGTGACGTGTTCGTCCGTGAAAACGGCGTGTACGTCTACAAGCACAACCTCAAGGGGCAGAAGGGCGACCAGGGTGAGCCCGGCCTCAAGCCGCGCGGAGTGTGGAGTGCCGCTACGACGTACGCCGTGAACGACAGCGTCAAGCTCGGCGGCTCGACGTTCCGCGCCCTTCAGACGCACAGCGGGCAGAGCCCCAGCACCGCTGCTCCGCCCGTGGACACGGCCTACTGGGAAGTCGTCGCGGCGCGCGGCACGGACGGCGTCAAGGGAGACCCAGGCCTCGTGCCGCGCGGCGCGTGGAGCGCCACGACCACGTACGCCGTGAACGACACCGTGAAGCTGAACGGCTCGACGTTCCGCGCGTTGCAGGCGCACACCAACCAGAGCCCCAGCACGGCGGTCCCCCCGGTCGACACGGCGTACTGGGAGGTCCTGGCCGCGCGCGGCGCGGACGGCACCGCCGGGACGCCCGGCGCGAACGGCAACGCCTTCCCGCGCGGCACGGGCGGCACGTTCGGCGTCGTGCACCGCACGGCGGGCACCGTCTGGGCGAACAGCACGCCCGCGACAGGAGACGTGCTGCTCACGTGGGGCTTCCTCGACGCGTCGGGCGCCGTCGTGAAGCCCGGCTCTCCTGCCGACGTGACCGGGCAGAACCTCGCGCCGAACACTGTGTACTACCTGACGAACACCACCCCGAACATCAGCCCCGTCCCCACCACGGGCATCCCCGCGGCGGCACTCTCGGGCGCGGTGCTCGTCGTGGGCCGCACCACTGCCGACGTCGACGCGAACGGCAAAGCGACCGTCATGATGACCCTCCCGAACGTCCCCTCGTTCCCCGAGGTCACCGTCACGACGTACGACTTCTCCACGAATCAGGACGCGTCGTTCACCATCGCCGTCAACCCGAGCGGCGCGACGGGCACGCACACCACCGCGAACGGCCGCAAGGTCCTCACCCCGACCGTCAACGTCACGAACAACGTCAGCATGCGCGTCAACGGCAGCTTCACGGGCGTGGAGATCCGAGGGAAGCTCACGAAGAACTCGGCAGGGCAGGGCCGCACGTACAGCGCGTTCGGGCTCGGCATCTCCGGCGCACTCGTCGAGCAGGACGCCGCCGGGTCCGGCGCGTGGTGGTGGACGGTGCCCGCCGCGGGCTTCTACATGGAGATGGGCGGCACCACCGCCAGCCTCACGGAACGCCGCACCGGCCCGGAGTCCCTCACGCGCCGCGTCACCAACATCGCCCTCCCGACGGACGCGGACACCGTCGACCACACGTACGGCCTGTTCCTGGAGAACGGTGCGGTCGTGTTCTACATCGACGGCGTGAGCAAGGCCTCGTGGAACGATCCGCTGGCCGTCGCGGCGTTCGCGTTCGCCAGCCAGGGCTCCTACGTCGGCGGTGGCGGCGGCGTCATGGACCTCGATTACTTCGCCGTGAGGTCCTGACATGCCGCTCGACCCGACGAAACAGCTGTACATCGGCCTGAACAAGTACGGGATCATCGGGCCAGTCCGAGGGAACCCGAGCGTGTATTTTGTCCGGAAGAATGGGAAGCTCGTGCGGGGACGCGCCGCGAACGCGGAGGCGGACGCGGAAGCCGCCGTGTTCGACCTGCGTAAAGGCCGCGAGTCCCGCAAAGTCGCGAGTCCCATCGTGATCGGCACGCGCCGCCCCCGTGACCCCGCGCAGCTCCCCTGGCACGGCACGCTCAACATCACCAGCGACAGTCAACTCACGGACGGCAGCATCCCCGGCTCCACCGTCCTCACGGACGGCAGCGTCGTCATCACCGGCCGCAACTACCGCAGCGACACGCCCGGCCAGCCCGCCGTGCGCATCGCGGCGGGCATCACCCGCAAGGTCACGTTCCGTCAGGGCGCCATGCTCGGCTACGGACAGAACGCCGGGAACGGCGCCATCGCCATGCTGTACGGGCACGGCAGCAACAACGTCCGCCTCGAAGACCAGCTGCACTTCTCCGGGCAGCCGGGCGGCGGGTACGACGGCGCGCTGCCCGCCTACGCCGTCTGCCTCGTCAACGGCAGAGGCTTCGAGATGGTGAACAGCGAGACGTACCGCACGCGCGGCGTGTTCCTCTCGAACTGGGACAGCCTCAACACCAACAACAGCCCCACTCTGCGCGGCGTGTATCAGGAGAACGTCGACGGGCGCCGCGTGGACAGCCTCGGGAACTGGCGCGCGACGAACGTCCTCGGGCAGGACTACATCGCCGCGACGTTCTACCAGATGGCCGACGCGCGCAGCGTCCGCGCGCCCCTCATCGAGTACTGCCGGATGTACAACGACCCCGTGTACGGCGCGCAGGTCGAGGACGTGATCTCGCACGTGCACACCGCCTGCCACCCCCTGTACCCGGGGCTCGTGCAGCTCTGCCTGTGGGAGAACGGCCTGGTGTACTCGCCCGGCTTCGACGGCACGCAGGCGCTGTACGGCGCGGGCGCCGACGGATGGAGGAGAGCGTACAGCGGCACGCTCGGCAACGCCTCCGACGGCGTGAACTGGAACGCCGTCGCGCGCACCGCGGACACCATGCCGAGCAACATGGAGTTCCGGGATTCGTGGCACCTGACCGGCATGAACGGCGGCGTGTCGATCTCGTCAGGCAACCGGAACATCCTGCGCCGCTGCAAGGTCATCAACGTCGGCTACTTCCGCAGCAAGCACCCCAGCGGCTACACCCGCATCGCGCGCATCAACCCGAGCGTCGGCATGACGCAGCCGATCATCGTGTGGGATCAGGGGCCCAACAGCGACCCGAACTACACCCGCAACGACCCCGCGTACTGGTACGGCAACATCGTCGACAGCTGCACCGTGGGCTGGTGGGACGCCAACGCGGACGGGACGTTCCAGCGCTCCAACGGCTTCTTCGCGAGCCCCTACACCCGACAGGGCGCGGACATCCTCCTGCCGACCCCCACCAGCATCGCCGCCGCCCTGCAACTCATCGACGACTACCGCGCCGAAGCCGTGAGCGCCCTCACCAGCGGTGGCCGCGTGATCGGCAGCGCCGTGTGACGCACGCCGCCACGGTCAGCTAGGAGGCCCATGGACGACAACATCACCCGCATCGTCGCCTTCGCGTCCGCCCGGCAATCCCTCCTCGACGGCGCGGACTGGGGCGCGATCCTCTGGGCGCTCGCATGGGCCACCATCGTCAGCGTCGCGAAAGTCATGCGAGACCGCCGCGCCAGCGCGCACACCGGCGAGGACCCCCGGCGCCTGCAGGACGTCTGGCCCGAGATCGTGCTCGGCAGTGTCGTCGGGAGCCTCGCGCCGTTCGCGCTGGAGCTCTTCCGGCCGCAGTGGGCGACGCTCTCGGGCGTCACCATCGCCGCTGCCGTGGGTGGATTCATCGGCGTGCGCGCCCTCGACTGGGCGCAGCTGTTCGCCCTCTCCCGCGCCGAGCAGCTCACCGGCCGTCGAGGGCCCAACCCACCCAACCCGCCCCCAACGTCAGGAGGAACCGATGCGCCGTAAACTCACGGACTTCGCCCGAGCACAGGTGCCCCACACTGCCCCCGACTGGACGACCGCTCACACGGTCGTCCTCGTCATTCTCGTCGCGCTCGTGCTGCTCGTCGTGCTCACGGGTGACGCGGTCGCCGACATCGCCTCCATCCCTGTCGCGTCACAGGTGTGGCTGCTGCGCCTGTTCATGACGATCGGTGGGCTCGCCATGCTCAACCTCCTGGTCGTCCGCGACCTCCCCTCCACCCGCTTCATCGGCTACACCCTCATCGCTGTGGGGATCCTGCTGACCGTCGCGCGCAACGACTGGCAGACCGGCGCGCCCCTCACCCTCGGCGTCGCCGTGATGTTCGGCGGGCTCCTCGTCGAGATGCTCGGCATCACGTTGCGCCCGACCCTCACCGAGCAGAACCGCATGCTCAAACGCGACCTCGCCGCCGCACGTGACGCGCTCAACGCGCGAGAAGCGGACGTTTACCGCTGGTCGGTCATCGCGGAAGCACAAGCGAAGAAGCTCCGCGAACACGGCCTGCCGACCAACCTCCCGGAGGACCACCCATGAGTCTGTTCGACGAATGCCTCACCCTCGTCCTCGGTCACGAAGGCGGTTACGTGAACGACCCGTTCGATCCCGGCGGGGAGACCAACTGGGGCATCAGCAAACGTCAGTACCCGAACCTCAACATCCGCGCCCTCACCCGCGAGGACGCCGCGCGCATCTACCGCCGGGACTACTGGGACGCGATGATGTGCGACACCCTCCCGCCCGGCCTCGCGCTCTGCACGTTCGACACCGCCGTGAACAGCGGCATCGGCCGCGCCGGACAGTTCCTCGCGGGCGCCGGGAACGCCGCGGACTTCATGGCGGCCCGCCTGGACTTCCTCACGCGGCTCGACACCTGGCCGCGCTTCGGCAAGGGCTGGGCCCGCCGATGCGCGAAGGTGCTTCAGCAGGCCAGCAACCTCGACCGGAAGTACGCGCCGCCACCACTGCCCGTGGAGCCCAGCACGCCCCGCCGGGCGCTCCTCCTCGACGACGGGCGCGGCGTGTGGCAGGACGTCACCGGGCAACGCGTCGAAACCGCGAATGTCGTCGTGAACGACACGCAGGCCGTCACGCGTGTCCGCGTCGTCACGAGGAGGTGACGCGTGCAGCAACTCCGCGGGTACCTGCAGAGCGTCGACGCGTACGCCACCATCACCATTCCCGACACGCTCCCGCTCGCGGTGACCGACACGGCCCGCATGCAGCTGCGCCAGACCCTCAAGGGCGGCGTGATCGACACGCTCACCACGGAGAACGACCGCATCCGCATCGAAGGGCAGGACGTCATCCTCGACTTGCCTGGCGAGCGGAGCGCCCTGTACGCCGTGCGGTTCAAGACGGTCGTGCAGCCCATCTTCCGTGACGACGGCACACCCGGCACGGCCCGCGTGCCCGGCTTCAGCCTGCTCGGACGGCTCATCGTCACCGAAGCGGGCGGCCGGGACCGCTTCGGCCTCGACCTCGAAATCATCTGGAGCGCCAGCGCCACCCGGGGACCCGCATGACCGACCCCACCAAGACGCTCGCGCAACTCGACGTGATCGTCAGCACGCCACGCGTCATCACCGCCGTCGTGCAACCCCAACCGCCGCCCCTCGTCGCGGCGATCGCCACGGCAGGTCGTACCTCCCCGAGCGTCACGAACGCCTCGTACCTCCACAACCAGGCCGTCCCGTCGGACGTGTGGACCATCAACCACAACCTCGGGTTCAAACCGCTCGTGCAGGTCTACACCCTTGGCGGCGTCGAGGTGGACGCCGAAGTGCAGCACCTCAACTCAAATCAGGTTCGCGTGTCGTTCGTCATTCCTCTCGCGGGCACCGCCCGACTCGTCTAGGAGACCACCATGCCCAGGCAGATCCTCAGCAACCTCGACTTCAACAACGTCGCCCGCATCGTCAACCTGCCCGCCGCAACCGCCGCCGGGCAGCCCGCCACGTTCGAGCAGCTCAACGCGCTCGTCGAGCAGAACGCCTGGAAGGACGAAGCGCGCGTCTACGTCGGCACGAACATCAACCTCGCCGCGCCCGGCGCGAGCCTCGACGGCGTGACGATGGCGAACGGCGACTCGTTCGTCGCGGGTGGGCAGACCGTCGCGAGCGAGAACGGCATCTACGTCTACAACGGCGCCAGCACGCCCGCCACGCGCCGCGCGGACGCCAACACCGGCGCGGAGCTCGTGAGCGCCTTCGTGCCGATCGCGGAAGGCACCAGCGCGGGCGTCGTGTTCCGGCAGACGGCCATCAACATCACGCTCGGCACGACGAGCGTCGGGTTCGTCACGGCCTTCCAGAACGCCGCCGCCGCGAGCACCACCACGGCGGGCGTCGCGCGCTACGCCACGCAGGCCGAAGTGGACGCGGGCACCGTCTCGACCGCGACGGTCACGCCGCAGACGCTGAACAACTGGGCGGGCCGCAAGCGCAAGGCGAACGGCACCATCGGAGACGCGAGCGCCACCCAGTTCACGGTCACGCACAACTTCAACACGCGGGACGTGCAGGTCGAGGTGTACCGCAACGGCACCCCCTGGGACACGGTGCTGTGCGACGTGGAACGGCCTGACGCGAACAGCGTCATCCTGCGCTTCGCGGCGGCCCCGACCGCTGCGCAGTTCGCCTACGTCATCCTCGCGTAACGGAGGCGACCGTGGAGCACCTCGGCACTCGCACCACCCCTGCCGCTGTCGCGTCCCGGCAGGACACCCAGGCCGCGCAGGACGGCCGCGTCCGACTCGACACCCTCTACCGCTGGCGGGCCGCCATCGCGGACCTCGACGGGGGCGCCAGCACGAAGTACAGCGTGTGCGTCGTCGGGGACAGCATCACTGAAGGCGCCATCGCGGGCACGACGACCGCCGACTACCGCGATAAGGGCTTCGTCGGACGGCTCCGCGCGTACCTCGCGGCGAGGTACGAGGACGTCGGTCAGGGCTTCATCGCCGCGTACTACCCCTTCGACTACCCCCAGTGGTCCTACACCGGGACAGGCTGGGGTTTCCACGCCTCGTTCGGCGTGGGGGGCCGCAGCCGCTTCACGTCCACCGCGAACGACGCCGCGAGCGTCACCTTCACCGGGACGGGCTGCGTCATCTCATTCATCCGAGGTGGCGTGACCGGCAACGTCCGCGTCACCATCGACGGCACGGTCTACGCCACGGTGGACACCTACACGTCCGGCGCGGTGGACAACTACTGGAACTACACCGTCAGTGGGCTCAGCGACGGCCCGCACACCCTCACCCTCACCAACCTCGGCACCAGCACGGCCGGCGGCGCGGCGGGCAACAGCCTGTACTTCAACGGCCTCACGCCCGTCCGGGGCGCGCGCGGCGTGATCGTCCACAACATCGGCAGCAGCGGCGCGAAGGCCAGCACCCTCACGCCCGAGGCGTACCTGCAGGCGGAACTCCAGCAGTTCGCGCCGACCCTGACGATCATCGCGCTCACCGCGAACGACTACACGCAGCAGACGGCCATCGCGACGTACACGGCGGAACTCACCACCCTCGTGAACCGCGCGAAGACCTACGGGGACGTGCTGCTCGTCGCGAACGGCGCGCGCAGCGTCATCACCGGGCAGACCATCCCACAGGCCTCCTACGTCGCGGCGATGCGCGCTGTGGCGGACGCGACGGGCGTGGCGTTCGTGAGCCTCGTGGACCGCTGGGGCGGCGGCCCGAACGCCGTGACGCTCGGGTACCTGAACGCGGACGGCCTGCACCCGAACGTGAAGGGTCACGCGGACCAGGCGAACGCGCTCGCCGCGATCCTCCTCGACGTGCCGGTCCGACCCAACCCCATGACACGTGTCACGGACCGCAGCATCACGCACCTCACCGCGGACGTCACGAACACCACCACCACCCTCGCGGACGTCCGAAGCGACTTCACCCAGACCCTCGAACCCAACGCCACCTACCGCGTCGAGTTCTACGTGCCTTACTCGACCGCCGCGACCACGACCGGGATCGGCCTGACCCTCACCACGAGCGCCGCACCGACCCTGCTGACGGGCAGCGTGGACATCGGCGGGGTCGCCGCGAACGGCACGGCCAGCATCTACTCCGGCGCGATCACCGCGAGCGCCGTGACCGTCGCGAGCGCCGCCGTGGCCGCCGCGAATACGATCTACATCGCGCTCGTCACGGCTGTGATTCGCACGGGCGCGTCGAGCGTCACCGTGCGGCCACAGTTCCGCAGCAGCGTCGCCGGGTCCGGCGCGACGATCCGGGCGGGCGCGCACCTCGAACTCACCCGCGTCGCCTGAAACTTTCAGGCCTGAAAATTCAGCCCACGCCCAACCGACACCATAGGCGAAGCCTCACAGGTAGGAGCTTCCTGTAGTGTCGGTGCCCTCAACACGGTCCGCCGCGCCCCACCCGGGCGCCCTTCAAACCCCGTCCAGAGCGCATGGGACATGTCCCATGCGCTCGCCCTTGTGGAGGACCCATGGACACAACCGGCAAGCAGCTCCTCGACCTGGTCGAAGCGGGCCTCAAGGCTCGCGCGGACCTGCGCACCGCCCGGCACACGGACGCCGAACGGCAGCGCGTCACCGACACCGAGGAAGCCCTCACCCGCTTCCTCACCGCCCTTCTCACCCCGGAGGTTCCGCATGAAGACGCACCCCTCGATCTGTGACACTCCGCTCGACCTCGCGTACCTGCGCGAGCGACTCCTCGTGCTGCTCCTCGCCCTCACCGTCCTCGCGCTCGGCACCGCCTTCGCGCAGACGCCTGACGAGCTGCTGCGCGGCTTCGACCTCCGCGCGCTCGGCGAGAGCCCCCTCGCGCTGGGCGGCGTGATGCTCCTTCTCATCGCCGCGCAGAAACGCGCCGCGGACCGCCGTGCCGCCGGACCGAACCGACCCGGCTGGACCGTGCACACGTCCCGCCCGTGGTTCTGGTTCGCGCTTGCCGTCGTGGAGTCGTACGTCGCGACGCTCGCGCTGTACCTCCTCGGGTACGGCGGCACGGTCGGCGGCATGACGGTCGTGTGGGGCGTCCTGACGTTCGGCGCGATCTCGTCGCTCGTCGCGGTGGGTCTGCGCGACTACGGCGTGACGCTCTTCGACCGCGTCCGTCCTCGCGGCACCGTCGAGCCGCCCCTCAGCCTCGACCCGCCCAGCAGCCGCGGCGGCATCACCCTCACCGATGACGGGCCCGCCACCGCGCGCACCGGCGACACGATCCGCACGGACGACCGCACCGGGGGAGGGAAGCTGTGATGAAGGAGTTCCTGGAGTTCACCCTGAGCTACGTCTTCCAGCGCTTCGCGGGCGGCAAGGTCCCGCAGGTCGCGCAGGACGCCATCGCCACGCTCCTCGCCGAGTTCCTCGACGGGGACCTGTACATGAAGGCCGACGCTCGATTCTCGTTTCAGGAGCGCCTCGAAGCGGAGCTCCAGCGGAGGGGTCTGTGAAGCACGTTCTCCTGCTCGTCCTGGCCGCGTTCGGCCTGACCTTCACCGCCTGCGCGCCCCGTACGGCCCTCGCGACGGGCGCCGCCGCCGTCCAGCGTGACCCGGGCCTCCTCGTGACCGGCACGTACGACGGCAAGGCGATCCTCCCCTCGGATACGGCCGTGACGTTCCTCAACCGCGCTGCGGAGGCCGCCACAGGTGACCCCAACACGCCAGGCGATCCCCTTGCCCTGCTCGTGACGGGCACGCCCGACCTCACCCCGGACGCGGGCGCCGCGAAGGTGTGCGAGAAGTCACCCGCGCCCGCCCCGGCGGGTTGGTGGCGGTGCCGCGTACCGAACGTCGCCGCGCAGAGCTACTTCACCGTGGCGTTCCAGGCGGGGAAGGTACGTACGGCGTCGCTGAGCTTCTACCGGCCCACCAGTGGACCCCGTCCGATCCTGCTGTTCCTCGGTCCCGCCGGGCAGTGACGGACAAGCTGAGCTTGCGATCTGCATAAGCCGCCAAGCGTGGCAAACTACTGTCGTGCGCCGAGTCGATCCTTCCTTCGTGCTGCTCGTCTTCCTGCTACTGGTTGGCTTCGGCTGTGTCCTCGTGGGTTTCTTGGGACTGCTGCACCTGGTGGCGTGACGTCACGCTCGGCTCTCCCTTGCCCTGGTAGAGCCGCAGGCTCCCGACGCTCAGCGCGCTCACCTCTCCAAGCCGCAGCAGCTTCTCACAGGTCGCGGTCGCCAGGGCCAGCGTGAGCTTCGTCGCTCTCGCAACACCGCTGGCGGTGTCCTTATGACCGTTGATGCTCTGCAGGTGAGCGAGCACGAGCTCCTCGTGTGACCGCTCCACGACGATGGAGGATCGCTCCACGTGCGCGAGGACATAGCCGCCCTCCACCTCGAAGACGCGGCCTTCAAACATCAGCTGTTGGAGCAGGCGACGGGTGTCGTCGTGCCGCATGTTGATGACGATGCTGAGCTTGAGGGACGACGTCAGCCCATGCTCCTTGAGGTGCCCGAGCAGACGCTCGGACGCCGTTGTGTTTGGCGACATGCCTTTCAGCATGCCTTAACAAACCTGACTTGTCTGCCCCCAGAAACCGCCCGGAGCTCATGTTGGAGCCTCATGTCCAGATCACGACTGAGGGACTGAGAAGCACCTCACGGAAAGCACGCGGGAGGCGTGGACTAGCATGGGCGCGCATTCGGAAGGCTTCGCTCTACACTGCCACCACCTTCGCAGCGTTTCCGAAAGAGAGCCCCCATGACCACCACCCGCACGCCCAGAGAACACGCTCGCCTCCTGCTGGTGACGAGCTCCGTCCCTCACGAGCAGCTGCTGCGTGACGTCCTGAAGGAATTCAGCGACACCGCGCGCCTCACGACGGTCGAGCACACCGATCAGGTCCTCGATGTCCTGAAGTCGGAGGGTTGGGTCAATCTGATCGTGCTCGACGTCCCCGAGGAGCAGACCGAGGAGCGCCTCGCGTGGCTCGCGAGCGTCAAGCAGGACGAACGTCACCGCATAATCCCCATCGTCGTCATGTCCTCCCGAGACGACGCCGCGTTCCTGCACCGCACGTACTCGTCGTACGCGACCGCGTGCGTGCTGCGCGCGGACGACCCCCAGGAGTTCCGAGCGGGCATGGTGGCGATGCTCAACCTGTTCCTGCGGATCGCGGTGCTCGCCGATCCCGAGGACGCAGCACGCAACCATTCCAACTCACTGCACCAGTCCAAGTAGTTTGAGCTCGTCATGCCGAAAGTCCCGGAGCTTCTACCGGCCCAGCAATGGAGCCCGCCCGGTCCTGCTGTTCCTCGGCCCTGCCGGGCAGTAGATGCAGTACTAGGGTCTGTCTGACAGAGTGGGGCTGAAAGCCGAAGTGGGGCAAGGTACAGTGGTATCAGCGGGCCGTCCGTGCCTCGAAAGGGAGCAACTTCTGCCATTGTCAATCGAGCGGCAAGTAGAGCAAGCCTGTTCAGGGTGCTTCTTCTCAGGGTCTGAGCTGTTCATCCCGCTTGGTGAAGCCCGACATGCTCTTGACATCCTTCTCGCAAGTGGACATGGAGTGTTTAGAATCGAAGTATTTAAGGTCGAAGATTCAAAAATCTTCCCGATTCTGGAGGGTATCTATACTCCAAGCTCAACAAAGCGTAAAATAGAGGAATACATCAATGATACTCAAGATGAACTCCAAGTACATCTGAGTCGCCTCCACAGAAACCACAGCAGCGGAAGCAACACCTACGTCGTCTACCTTATTGACAACGCCGTGTAGCTTCTTCACTTAAAGCCACAACAGGATGCACACGACGTGGACGGCACTCAAGAAGTGCCGTCCACGCTTGTCATACCGCGTCGCCAGCGCCCGGAAGTCCTTGAGCCGGTTGATGCACCGCTCCACCACCTGACGTCCCTCGTACAACGCGCGGTCGAACGCCGGAGGTCGTCCTCCTTTCGAGCCTCGTCGCAACCGTGCCTGACGAGCATCCTCCCGCTCCGGGCACACGCACTTGATCCCTCGGCGTCGCAACAACTGCCGGTACTTCCGCGCGCCGTACGCCTTGTCCACTCGCAGGATCGTCGGGCGCTTGCGGGGACGACCACCGCCCACACGTGGAACACGAACCGTGTCCAGCAAGGGCTCCAGGAAGGTCGCGTCACTCACCTGCCCTTCGGACACCAATACGGCCAGTGGTCTCGCCTTCCCGTCACTCAGCACGTGGATCTTGCTGGTCCGACCACCTCGACTCGCGCCGAGCCACTCACCTGCGATCAGCCCCTTTTTTCGAGCCTGGCCGGGGTCTTGCGGGCACCAGTGGCACTCCGGTGGGCGCGAACGTGGGTGCTGTCGGCAGCCGCGCCGTCCCAGTCGATGTTGCCTTGGACGTCCTGCTGGACTTGCAGGGCGGTGAGGATGCGCTGCCAGGTGCCGTCGCGGGACCAGCGGACGAAGCGGTCGAAGCAGGTCTGCCAGGGCCCGTAGCGTTCGGGGATGTCACGCCAGGTCGCACCGGTCTTGAGGCGCCACAGGATGCCGTTGATGACACGTCGGTGGTCAGTGTAGGCGTGGCCTCGTCGGGGGTTGCCGGGGAGTTGGGGTGCGAGGGTACGCCACTGGGATTCGGTGAGGTCCGTGCGGCCCATGCTTCGACCGTACGACCTCACCGTGTGATCAGTCAGACAGACTCTAGAAACGGCCTCCGCTTCGTGCGGAGGCCGTTTCTAGTTTTACTTATCGATCGTAAGGATCGATAATAATCTCTTCTTCTTCAAGATCTAAGTCATCAGAATCTTGAGGGTCAGGATACGGATGACGGTCGACGAGTAATGCCATCTCGCCGTTATTGAACTCAGTATCGCCAACAGTTCTTACGCGGGCGTAATCAATACTTTTCCAGGGAATGATAAGTTCGGCACTAGTACCTTCACTCATCGTAAAAGTACCTTTTACATTTGAGACATCTGCTAATGCTGTCCGAGCAGAATCAATTGCGTCCCGCTCAAGGTTCACGAACGTGAATCTCGTCCCGCCCACCGTATAGACTTCCAGAACGTACTTTGCCATGCCGAAAGCCTACAAGATCCCAGCCTTGCAGACACCCGCACATACGGCGGCACCCATGCAGCACCCTTACCGGATGGGTACGGACCTCGACGAACCTTCAGCCTGCCCAGCGAAAGCCCCCGCCACAGCAGCAATCAGGACGAACGAGGAAGAACCGAGACGGACGCGAGCTGACTTCACACGCGAAGGGTCGTAGGTTCAAATCCTATACCGCCCACCAACAGAACGGCCTCCAGCAATGGAGGCCGTTCAACCTTACCCATAACGTACCCATACGTCACCCGGTCTGGTCGAGGAGGTTCCCGAGGAGACCCTCAGTCGCCGCGGCGGCCCGCTTCCGCTGATCCTCCTGACTGTGGACGTACACGCTCATCGTGAAGCGCGGG
>NZ_KI912617.1:35583-36230 GCF_000519345.1 Deinococcus pimensis DSM 21231 | reverse complement strand
CGCGCGCGAGCGCGAGAACCCGGCCGTAGCCCATGTTGAGGAGGTGCACTCTGCCGGTTTTCGGCGTCAGCGACGTTGGACTGGGTGAGGTAGTCTCGGCCCTGGTCGTCCTGCCCGCCGTCTTCGGCGAGCTGGGTTTGCGTGCGGCCCAGTTCGACCCGTCGGAGCGCGATGGCGCGCGCCCACTTGGGGACGTCGGGACGGTTCTTGCTGACTCTCGGCATAGTGGGCGAGTACATGGCGTACTGGTACGAGAACGATACTCGCCGGGTTGCACCATTCTCAAAGGTTCAGTCCAGACATGACCACTTGTAAAACGTTTTAAAACATCTAGAATGGACGTATGCGGATGACTCAGTTGCGACGGCTGCGCGAGGCCAAGGGCATGCGTCAGGAGCGTCTCGCCGCAGACGCGGAGGTCTCGATCTCCACCATCCGGGCTCACGAGTCCGGACGCGCGCAGGGCGTCGAAACCAGACCGCTGAAGCGATCGCGCGCGTGCTGGACGTTCCTGTACACGAACTTTTTTTTGACCCGTCTACGTTTAAAAACGTAGAAAATGGACAGGAAGTAAGCGCGTGAGCCTCGACCAGACCTTCACCGACACCATCGAAGGCGCGCTCGAACGCGTCCTCACCCGCGTCCTC
>NZ_KI912617.1:35105-35483 GCF_000519345.1 Deinococcus pimensis DSM 21231 | reverse complement strand
GCTCGCCGATGGCGATGCCGAAGCTCGCGCGGCCCACGCCCTCCTCGATGCCCGCGAGGTCCGTGTAGCCCACGAGCCGCCCGTCCACCTCCACGCCCCAGCGGCGGAAGTCCGGCCCGACCGACGCGAGCACGCCCTCCCACCACGCGAGGACCGTGGCGGGCGGCAGGTCCGGCGTCCAGTCCGTGGCGAGGCAGAACTCCCGGTCCCGGCTCCACGTCACGACGCTCGGCAGGTCGTCCGTGGTCATGGAGCGCAGGGTCACCCTCACGCGGGCAGCACGAACTCCGCGTCGAGGCGGTCCGTGAGGAACCACCACGCGGCGCCCTCCTCGACGCAGGCGGTGAGGTTGAGCTCGGCGCCGCCCTCGTGAAGGTC
>NZ_KI912617.1:33805-35005 GCF_000519345.1 Deinococcus pimensis DSM 21231 | reverse complement strand
GGCGCCGCGCCCTTCGCGTCCCGTGCGGGCGGCGCGCCCGGCAGCTCCACCCCGAGGCGGGGCAGCACCACCCGGTCGAGGCCCAGGTAGCCCGCGACCCGCCAGCCCAGCACCAGCCACGTCGCGAGGATGAACAGCACCGGGTTCGTGCTGACCGCGCCCGCCAGCAGGAAGTTCGCGTTGAGGAACCCGCCGAAGAACGCCGCGACCCCCGTGAAGAGGCCCAGGATCAGCGCGCCGCCGACGAACAGCTCCCCGTACGCCACGAGGTACGAGAACAGCGCGGCGTTGGGCATCGCGACGTGCTGCAGGAACCACGCGTACCAGCCCTGCACGTCCGGGTGCTCCCCACCGGTCTTGGTGAGCGCCCCGTGGAAGAAGCCCGTGACGGCCGCGCCCGCCTTCTCCCCGACCCACACCCCGGCGGGGTTCGTGATCTTGCCCCAGCCTGCCGTGAGCCACTCGTAGCCGACGTACACGCGCAGCAGGGCCCACAGGGGCGCGAGGTGCGGATCGGCGAGGAGACGGGCGGTGACGCGCGGTTCGGGAATGGTGGGACGGGGAATGTTCATGCGGTCCTCCTGAACCCAGCGTCTTCCGCCGCCATTACCGACCCGTTACGTTCCGGGACGGTCACGTGAGGAGGCCGCGACCCCACGTCGGGGTCGCGGCCTCTCGACGTCGGGGTCAGGTCCTGCTGGGCTCGCCCGCGCGGGCCTGCGCGACCCCGCCAAGCCGCAGGGCAGCTTCCTCTTCACCGGCCCGACCGGCGTCGGCAAGACGGAGCTCGCGCGGACGCTCGCGCGGGTCCTCGGGGTGGAGCTCGTACGCTTCGACATGAGCGAGTACCAGGAGGCGCACACCGTCGCGCGGCTCATCGGGGCGCCGCCCGGCTACGTCGGTTTCGATCAGGGCGGCCTGCTCACGGAGGCGCTCTCCCGCCATCCGCACGCGGTCGTGCTGCTCGACGAGATCGAGAAGGCCCACCCGGACATCTACAACCTGCTGCTGCAGGTCATGGACCACGGCACCCTCACGGACCACACGGGCAAGGGGGTGGACTTCCGCGGCGCCGTCCTGATCATGACGAGCAACGCGGGCGCCGCCGACGCGAGCCGCCCCGCGCTGGGCTTCGGACGCACCAGCCGCGCCGACGAGGCGATGGACGCCGTGGAACGTACCTTCAGCCCGGAGTTCCGC
>NZ_KI912617.1:28040-33705 GCF_000519345.1 Deinococcus pimensis DSM 21231 | reverse complement strand
TTGAACTCAGTATCGCCAACAGTTCTTACGCGGCGTAATCAATACTTTTCCAGGGAATGATAAGTTCGGCACTAGTACCTTCACTCATCGTAAAGTACCTTTTACATTTGAGACATCTGCTAATGCTGTCCGAGCAGAATCAATTGCGTCCCGCTCAAGGTTCACGAACGTGAATCTCGTCCCGCCCACCGTATAGACTTCCAGAACGTACTTTGCCATGCCGAAAGCCTACAAGATCCCAGCCTTGCAGACACCCGCACATACGGCGGCACCCATGCAGCACCCTTACCGGATGGGTACGGACCTCGACGAACCTTCAGCCTGCCCAGCGAAAGCCCCCGCCACAGCAGCAATCAGGACGAACGAGGAAGAACCGAGACGGACGCGAGCTGACTTCACACGCGAAGGGTCGTAGGTTCAAATCCTATACCGCCCACCAACAGGAAGGACGCGCCTCCCCGGAGGCGCGTCCTTCATTCTGGCCGTCAGAACACCGTCATGGCCCGCGCCCTATCCTGACCTCGATCCTATGCTTCCCGCTGACGTCATGAACCTCGGCGCCTCCCAGGGGTACGTCGCGCTCTCCTTCGTCACGGCGGCCCTCGCCACGTACGCGTCCATCAACTTCGCCTCCTGGCACCACCCACGCCGCTGGGTCCGTCACACCGCGCGCGGCACCCTCCTCGGCTTCGGCGTGTGGGCCATGCACTTCATCGGCATGCTCGTCACCGAGGGCGGCAGTGGCGTCCGCTACGACGTCGTCCTCACCGGCATCTCCGCGCTCGCCGCGATCGTCATGATGACCCTCGCGATGGCCCACCTCGACCGCCCCGCCGTGCGCACCTCCACCCTCGCGTGGGCCGCGGCGCTCAGCGCGTTCGGCATCGTCTTCATGCACTTCCTCGGCATCCACGCCATGAACGTCGGCCTGCACGGCGAGTGGCACCTCGTGCCGCTCGTCGCGTCCGTGACCATCGCGTACCTCGCGAGCTTCCTCGGCCTGTCCCTCATCGGTCACGCCGTGAGTTCGCGTGCGGCGCGGCTCGCGCCGGGCGAGCGGCGCGGCGTGAAGGCCGCCGCGAGCGCCACGCTCGCCCTCGCCATCAGCGGCATGCACTTCACCGGCATGCTCGCCTACACCGTCCACCGGCACACGCCCACCCCGGGCGGCGCGAGCGGGCAGGACGTCGCTCTCGTCGTGCTCGGCGTCGTCCTGATCCTCTGCATGGCCAGCGAGGTCCTCCTCGCCGACCAGCGCGCCCAGACCGAGTGAGGCAAGATTCACCGGGGGGCGCGCGCCACACGGTAGTCCCGCCGCGAGCGCGGTTGCTCGTCGAGACGCTCGCCGCGCAGGACGGGACCCCACACGCGGTGCTCGCGGAGTTCGGCGAGAAGCTCGGGCCAGTCGGCCAGGACCTCGAGCAGTCGGTTCAGGCGGTTCTGCTCCATGTGGGTAGGATGCACGGGGGAGTCTGAAAGTTCCCTGAATCCACCCACCACGGGGACGCGTCAACGCTCCAGGCAGGAGGACCCGACCGCTCGGGTCCGTACGACGCCTCCCTTGAGTGGAGAGACGCGCCGACGGCCCGAGCATGAGGACCCGACCGCTCGGGTCCGTACCACGCCAGACGCGGGACGGCCACCCTACACCTGGAGAGACGCGAGGGCGCTCCAGGCAGAAGGACCGGGCCGTCCCCCAACCTTCACCTGGGTTCGTTGAGGATGGTGATGCGGCCCTCGGTGCGGGTGTCGAGGGTGGGGTTGGCCTTGAGGTAGGCGACGAGGAGGTCGAGGTCGAGGGTGCCGGTGGGGACGCGGGTGCCGCGGGCGTTCTTGAGGACGTCGAAGCCGTCGCCGCCGTTCGCGATGAAGTTGTTGAGGGCGACGCGGTAGGTGGCGTCGGGGTCGAGGGGACGTCCGTCGACGGTGACGTCGGTGACGCGCTGACCGGCGGGCTTCGTGGGGTCGAAGGTGTAGCGGGTGCCGCGCGAGACGTGCAGGAACTGGCCCTTGCCGTCGCTCCAGGCGGCGACGCCGTGTTCGAGGGCGGCGCGCAGCTCGGTGCCCCTGAGGTCGAGGACGTCGAGGGTGTTGCCGAAGGGCTGCACGGCGATGGCCTCGGCGTAGGTGATGGGGCCCGGGTCGATGCTGGCGCGGACGCCGCCGCCGTTGACGAGCGCGAGGACGGCGCCCGCCTGCTTCGCGCCGGCGAGGGTGGCGTCGGCGATGACGTTCGCCATGGGCGTCTCGCGTTTGCGGACGTTCTCGCGGGCGCCGTCGAGGCCGAGGGCGGTGTTGCCGACGACCTGCGCGCGGAGCGCGGCGAGGGGCACGGCGAGCGTCTCGGTCATGGCCTTCACGGTGGGATCCTCGGGGACGCCCTCGGTGACGGCGACGGGGCGGCCTTCCCACGCGGTGACGCGTCCGTCCGCGTCGAAGTCGACGCGGAGGCGCCCGAGGACCTTGCCCCATTCCCAGGCGCTGACGATGAGGGTGCGGTCCGCGCCGTTCTGGACGACGGTGGGGTAGGGTCCCTCGCTTTTCGGGAAGTCCGCGTCGGGGAAGTCGCCGAGGAGGGTGTGGCTGTGTCCGCCGACGATGACGTCGAGGCCGGGCACGTCCCGCGCGACCTGCTGTTCGAGCGGGAAGCCGAGGTGGGAGAGGAGGATGATCTTGTCGACGCCCTGCTTCCGGAGGCCCTCGACGGCGGCGGTGAGGCTCCTCGTGAGGTCGAGGATCCGGACGTTGGGGCCGGGCGAGGACACGATGGGCAGGTCGGGGGTGACCGCGCCGACGAGGCCGATCTTCTCGCCGTCCACGGTGAGGACGGTGCTGGGCCTGACGAGGTCCCGGAGGAGGGGTTCGGCGCTCACGTCGAGGTTCGCGGCGAGGACGGGGAAGCGGGCGGCGCGGGCGAACTCGGCGAGCGCGCGGGGGCCGAGGTCGAACTCGTGGTTGCCGGCGGCCATGGCCCGGTAGCCCGCGTAGTTCATGAACAGGACGTCCGCGAGGCCCTCGTAGACGTTGAAGTACAGGGTGCCCTGGAAGGTGTCGCCGCCGGACAGCACGAGGGGGTTGACGTCGCTGGCCCGGTACTGGCGGATGAGGGTGGCGACGCGGGCGTAGCCGCCGTACTGGTTCCTGCCGACGGTGACGGGGTCGATGTGGGCGTGCAGGTCGTTGTTGTGGATGATGGTGATCGTGAGGGGCTTCGCGAGGGTGCTTCCGAGGAGGGCGGCCGTGAGGAGCGCGATCGTTCTCTTCATACGTGGCGAGCATAGGAGGCGCCACGTCAGGCGCGCGTGACGAAACGTCCGACCTGTCTAGGGTGCGTTTTTTTCCGCGTTCCACACAAAGTTTTTCGCTGCATCAACGAATCATGAGCGCGGGGTCCGCGCCCCCTGCCTACACTGCGGGCATGGAATTCATCGTCCTGCGGTCCGGACAGGTCATTCACGAGGAGCCGATGGTGCCCGGCGCCCAGCCCGTGCCCGTCGGCATCCCCGCCGTCGAGGGCGTCGGGGAGGGCGAGCATCTCGGGGAGAACCAGCTCGACGGCTGGAAGGTGGAGGTGGGCAGCCTCGAGGCGCTCCTCGACCTCGTCACGAGCGTCCAGGGGCAGGTAGCGGTGCGCCGCCCCATGGACTTCATGCTGGGCGGCCGCCCGGCGTTCGTGCTCGACGTCACGCCCGGCATCGGTCAGTAGCGCGGCACTTCCCGGGGAGGCCGCGCCCGGCGCGGCCTCCCTTGCTACGCGATGAGCGCGTCCGACGTGTCCTCGTGCGGGCCGCCCTCGTCGGACACGTCGAACTCGGCGGGATCCAGGAAGGGCGTGAGCAGGCCCGGCACCACCACCAGCGCGCCCGGCCTCGCCGTCCGCAGGTACCGCGCGAACGCGATCAGGAGGTGGGCGTGCAGTTCCTCCCGGCGGGCCACGTCCTCCGGGACCTCGATCGCGTACAGGCGCTCGTCCATGACCCCACCCTAGACCAAGGGTCCCGGCGGCACTGCGTACGATCCGACAAGCTGGACGCCGCGTGACCGTTCTCCTCACGAAACCTCAGCCCCGCGCGGGTGTTCGTGAGGAGTAGACTGCACCCTGTCCCTCGGGGACGACCATCATGACCAAGAGGCAGAGCGGCACAGGAACGGAACTCAAGGAACGACAGGAGGTCACGCGGCCCCCCATGTACCGCGTGCTGCTCCTCAACGACGACTACACGCCCATGGACTTCGTGGTGTACGTCCTCGTCCGGTACTTCCGGCGCAGCGAGCAGGACGCGCGGCGCGTGATGCTCGCCGTGCACCACCAGGGACGCGGCGTCGCGGGCGTGTACACCCGCGAGATCGCGGAGACGAAGGTCTCGCAGGTCACCGGCCTCGCGCGCGAGGAGGGCTACCCGCTGGAGCTCACCCTCGAACCCGAGAGCCCGTGACCACAGGGGAGGGCCCATGATCTCAGAGAACCTCCAGCAGTCCCTCAGGCGCGCCGCGCGACTCGCGCAGGAACACGCGCACGAGTACGTCACCCTCGAACACCTCCTGCTCGCCCTCGCGGACGACCCCGACGCGCGCGAGGCGCTCCTCGCGTGCGGCGCGGACCTCGCCCGCCTGCGCGAGGACCTCACGGACTTCATCGCGGACCTCTCCACCGGGGAGGACGAGCCGGAATTCACCCTCGCCACGCAGCGCGTCGTGCAGCGCGCGGCCCTGCAGCTGCACGCGGCGGGCAAGCCCGAGGGGCAGGCCGACGGGGCGCGCGTCCTCGCGGAACTCCTCGACGAGGAGGACTCCTACGCCCGCTTCCTGCTCGAAACGCAGGGCGTGACGCGGCTGGAGGTGCTGCGCTTCATCTCGCACGGCACGCCCGCCCTGCCGCGCCGCACGGGCGGCGTCGCCGAGGACGACGTGGACGCCGGCGCGGGCTCCGCCTCGAACGATCCCCTGGAGGCGTACTGCGACGACCTCACGGCCCGCGCGCACGAGCTCGATCCCCTCGTGGGCCGCGACGAGGAACTCCAGCGGATGCTGCACGTCCTCGCGCGCCGCACGAAGCACAACCCCGTCCTCGTCGGGGAGCCCGGCGTCGGCAAGACCGCCGTCGTGGAGGGCCTCGCGCAGCGCCTCGTCGCCGGGGACGTCCCGGAGGTCCTGCGCGGAGCGAGCCTCCTCTCGCTCGACATGGGCGCCCTGCTCGCCGGGACCCGCTACCGGGGCGACTTCGAGGAGCGCATCAAGGCCGTGCTGAACGCCCTGTCGGGCCGCAAGGCGCTGCTGTTCGTGGACGAGCTGCACACCATCGTCGGCGCGGGCGCCGTGCAGGGCGGCGCGATGGACGCCGCGAACCTCCTCAAGCCCGCCCTGGCGCGCGGCGAGCTGCGCGTCATCGGCGCGACCACCCCGGGCGAACTGCGTCACCTGCAGAGCGACCGGGCGCTGTGGCGCCGCTTCCAGGTCGTGGACGTCCCCGAACCCGACGAGGAGGACGCGGTCCGCATCATCCTCGGGCTCGCGCCCGCCTACGCCGCGCACCACGGCGTCACCTACGCGGGGGACGCCCTGCGCGCCGCCGTCACGCTCTCCGCGCGCTACCTGCGCGACCGCTTCCTGCCCGACAAGGCCATCGACGTGATGGACGAGGCGGGCGCCGCGCACGCCCTCGCCC
>NZ_KI912617.1:21860-27940 GCF_000519345.1 Deinococcus pimensis DSM 21231 | reverse complement strand
AGGTTGAGCTCGGCGCCGCCCTCGTGAAGGTCCGCGCCGAGCTCCGCGAAGGCCGACATCACCTCCGGGGAGTCCCGCAGCACCTCCGGCAGGGCGGGCCGCGCGAGGCGCTCCTCCGCGACGCGGCGCAGCACATCCGCGTCGAGGACGCCCTCGTGCGTGAGGATCTGCCCGGTCGGGGAGACGTCGTCGACACGGACGACGCGTTCGCGCAGCAGCAGCGCGGGTGGGTCGGCGTAGGCGCCCTCGCGCAGATCGAAGGTGGCCTCGGCGCGCGCGCCGGGCAGCACGAAGGTCATCGTCCAGCCGAACGAGCGGCCCCACGCGGACGTGCCGTCGCCGCTCGTGAGCCACACCAGCCGGGCCTGCGGGTCAAGCGCTCGCGTGAGGTCGCAGGCGACCGTGAGCACCTCCCTGGAGGTGAGTCTGTAGTAGTTCCAGCGGAGCGTGAGGTAGAGCACGAAGGGCGCGGACGCGTCCTGGGGGCGGAAGCGGGAGCGGCCCAGGACGTCCACGATCTCGCCCAGCGTCCAGCGGCGGTCGTCTCGGCTCATGCCTCCAGCATGACACGGCCCGCGCGGGGTTGAGCGCGTCTTGAGGACCAAAGGCGCGTTCACGCGACGCCAAGGACGGCCCCACCGCGCCCCTCTACGCTGTGGGACGTGACCCAGATCGCGCGCACCTCACCCCAGGGGCAGGCCCACCGTTTCCTCCTGCGCGGCACGGGCGGCCCGATGTTCTTCGCGGCCGACAGCGAGGACGCCCTCGCCGGAACCGTCGCGCGCGTCTCCAGCCTCAGCCCCGAATGCGTCGGGGCGCTCGCGGCGCTCGCGTGGCGAGGCGCGGAGGTGAAGCTCGGCACGGTCGTCCTGCGCGGCTGGGCCGAGGGCGACCACGTGGACTGCCCCCACTGCGGCGCGAGCACGCCCGTGCGGCTCGTGAGTCACCCGGACGAACTGGCCGCGCTGTGCCACGTCATGTCGGCCGCGTGGGTGAACGAGGCGGCCCTCGCCGTGACGAGCGGGCAGCCGTGGCCGCACCCGCAGCAGGCCTGCGCCACCTGCGGGGAGAACGTGGGCCTGCCCCGCCGGGGGTGAACGAAACGAGGAGCCCCGGGCGGGGCTCCTCGTTTCGTCGTGTCCTTTCGATCAGGGCTGGACGGTGGCCAGGGTGGGCGCCGTGCAGTTGCCCGCGAGGTCGCAGGCCTTGACGTAGACGCCGTAGGTGCCCTTCGCGGTGACCTTGACGAGGTAGTCGCGCGAGAGGGGGTCGGTGCTGCCCGTGACGGGCTTGGCGACCGTGTAGGTGCCGTTCGCGCTCGTGGCGTAGGAGACGGTCCCGACGCCGGACGTGGCGTCGGCGACGTTGAGCGAGACCGTGGTGGTCTTGCGGTTGCCGTTCTTGGCGACGACGCTGACGCTCTTGAAGGTGACGGTCGGCAGGACCTTGTCGATGACGAACGCGGTCGACGCGACGCTCGTGCCGTTGAGGTTGCTGACCTTGACGTTGATGGTGTACGAGCCGTCGGTCGTGGCGGTCGCGCCGAACGAGAAGGCCCCGGTGCCGCTGATCTTCGAGAGGGGCACGGTCACCGGAGCGCCCTCGCTGCCGCCCTTGGGCGTGATGGTATAGGCCAGCGCGGTCACGGGCGTCACGGCGGGCGTGAGCACCGTGCCGCTGACCGTGAAGTTGCCGTTGGAGGGCGCGATCGCGGCGAGGGAGACGCTGGGCTTCAGGGCGGAGGTGGTGACGCTGACGGGCTGGGCGGTGACGCTGTTGCCCGCGCCGTCCGCGACGCTGACCGTGACGGTGTACGTGCCGTCGGCGAGTCCGTTCACGGTGACGCTGTAGGCGCCGTTCGTCAGCGCGGCCGCGCCGCTCCCGACGACGGTGTCGTCCGCCGCCTTGACGACGTAGGTCACGCCGCTCGCCGCGTCGATGGCGCTGCCGCCCGAGTCGGTCGCGGTGCCGCTGACGGTGAAGCCGCCCCCGCTCACGAGGGTGGGCGCGGCGACGGTGAGGGTCGGGTCGTCCACGTCGACCTTGAAGCTGTAGGTCTGCGTCCCGGTGTTGCCCGCCGCGTCCGTCGCGGTGACGGCGAGGTCGTACGCGCCGTTCGTGAGCGAGTCGAGCGCGATGGCGAACGCGCCCGTCGTGGGGTCGGGCGTGGCGACGTCCGCGTCGGTGAGGGTGCCGCCCGAGGTCTGCGTGAGGGTCCAGCTGACGCTGGTGACGCCCACGTTGTCGGTCGTGGAGGCGTTCACGCTCACGGTGCTGTCGCCGTACCAGCCGGAGGCGGGTCCGCCCGTACCGACGGTCACGACGGGCGCGGTCTTGTCGGGCGTCGGGGTGGGGTCGCCGCCGCCGCCGCCGTTCGTGGTGACGGTGCAGGTGAGCGTGACGGGCACGCTCGCGGTGATGGTCGCGTCGGTGCTGCTGGCGACGGTGGCGTTCGCGTGGAGGACGGTGCTGGTCGTCACGACCGGGCAGGTCGCGGTGACGTCCACGGTCTGGGTGGCGCCCGCGGCGACGGTGGCGGCGGCGGGCGTGACGGCGAGCCAGTCCTGCCCTTCGGTGTAGGCGACGGACGCGGCGTACGCGAGGTCGGAACCGCCGCCGTTGGTGAAGGTGAAGCTCTGGGCGGCGGCGGCCTGACCGGACGTCGCGGTGAATTCCAGGGCGGCGGTGCTGAGCGCGCCGATGCTGGGCGCTGCGGGCGCGGCGGGACCGCCGCAGGCGGACAGGATGAGGGCGAGGGTGAGGGCGGAAGTGACCGGAACGAGGGTGCGTCTCATGATTCTCCTCTTCGGGTCGGGCTCACCACTCGCTCCTCCTGCCCTGAGGTGACCGTGTACTAGGGCAGGGCTCTTCGCGTCCCCATCTATGGTTTTGGATTGCACTCAGGTGCAACTCATTATGCCCACACATTCTATGTCGGATTTCTTACGTGGGGGCCGCACCTGCGTGCTAGCGTCCCCAGTTCGCCTCCAGCACCCTCAGATCGCTCAGGCGCTCCTCCAGCCCGGGGTGGGTGGAGAGCAGGTCCGGCACCGACGGACGTTCCTCGTCCAGTCGCGTCAGGATGTCCCGCAGGGGCCGCGTGCTGCCCCCGTGCCGCATCAGCCAGCCCGCCGCGACCCGGTCCGCGTCCCGCTCCATCTCACGGCTGTACCCGTTCTGCACGAGCAGGAGAGGCAGGGCGCTCGCGGCGGTGGTCGCGGAGCTCACGTCCCCCGTCAGGAGCGACACGAAGAGCAGCAGGCCCACGCTGCGGTACGCCGAGGCCGCGCCGTGACGGAGCGTCACGTGCCCCGCCTCGTGCGCGAAGACCCCGGCGAGTTCCGCGTCGGAGCGTGCGGCCCGCACGAGCTCGTCCGTCACGACGACCGTGCCGCCCGGCAGGGCCATCGCGTTCGCGCCCGTCTCGCCGCCCTCGCGCGTCACGAGCCGGAACCGGAAGCCCTGGCCCTCCCCGACCTCACGCGTGACCCTGCCGAACACCCGCTCCACCCGCGAGCGCTGGGCGCCCGACAGCGTCGACGGCGCCAGGTACTGTCGGTCCAGGACCCGCAGGACCTGCGCGTCCATGGAGGAGAGCGCCGTGTGCGGCGTGAGCCGCGCGGCGACGCCCGAGAGGGCGGGCAGCCCGAACGTCACCATCAGCACGCCCGCCGCGACGAAGGCCACGAGGCTCGCCAGCACCCACCCCAGTCGGCCCTCCAGCGTCCGCACGAGGCGCAGGGGTTCGCGCGCGCCCGCCCGCGAGAGGAGCGCGCGCACGCCCGCGTCGTCGTCGGTCTCGAAGCGCGCGCCGCCCGGCAGGTGCAGCACCCGGCGCAGCCGGCCCAGCGGCGGCTCGACACGCACGTCCGCGAGGGCCACGCGCGTCTGGGCGTCCCCCACGCGCACCACGAGCGCCGCGCCGTCCAGCCACGCGTCCGCCTCGTGCGACGCGGCGCTCGTCCCGTCGAGGAAGAGTCCGCGCAGGGCTGCGGATGTCGGTGTGGCGGTGTCCCTCACAGACCCAGGTCCAGCCCGAGGAAGTCCGTCGCGACCTCCCCGAGCGCCGACACGCCCGCGGAGGGCTCGTCGGCGAAGTCCGAGATCGGACGCTCGGACACGACCGACAGCAGGGGCAGCACGTACCGGGCACGCCGCACCGCCGCCCATGGCGTCGCGAGGCCCAGCGTGAGGCCCTGGGCGAGCAGGTTCGTCACGGCGATCCACGCGTACACCCACGGGTTCATGCGCGACACGATCCGGCCGCCGTCCGGCAGCGCCGCGCTCTCCAGGGTGAAGTTGAGAAACGCGCCCTTGAGGTAGGCGCCCAGACCCGTCAGCGCGGCGATGTAGATCAGCACGAGGGCGCCGCCCGAGACGACCGCCGTGACGATCGAGGTGACGTCGCCGAGCTCCTCGAGATCGACCCCGGAGAGGGCGGCGCCCACCCCGAACACGAGGACGAGGGCGGCGGCGGCCAGTCCCAGCACCGTCCCCGCCGCGATCATCGTGAGGTAGATGATCCAGGGTTTCCCCGGGTCGCCCTCGAAGCGCGCGCGGGCCGTGCCGTACGCGGCGCCTCCCACGAGGAAGCGCGTCTGCACGAACTGCACGAAGGGGTACAGGAGTCCCAGGGTGGGGACGAGCAGCAGGGGCCAGCCCAGGAAGGCCGCGTACGCCCCCGCGCGCGTGCCGTGGAAGTGGAAGCGCAGACCGCGGTGGCGGGTGTTGCGCGCCGTGAAGCGGAGCGACTGCCACGCGAGGAGCGGCCACACCAGCCCGAAGACCGCGAAGACCACGAAGGGCAGCCAGTCCCTCCAGTAGCCCGAGAGGGAGTACGCCACGAAGGCCGCCCCGATCACGAGGTGCCCCTTGAGGATCGCGACGGGATCGGCGGTGTAGTCGAAGTTGTGCCCGTCGAGCCAGGTGTTGCCGTACATGTACTTGCGGTGACGTACCTTCGCCCAGGCGAGGTACACGCCGAGCGTCACGACGGTGAGCGCGAGGTTCACGATCCAGATCCGGAAGTACTCCCCGGCGCTGCCCGTGAAGCTCAGGGGGTAGGACTTCGTGGTCGTCCGGGTCGAGGTGGGCTGCAGCGGAGCCCCTGAGGGGAAGGTGTCCATACCCCTCGATCGTAATCATTTCCTCATGACCTTCCGGGCGAGTTTACCCGGAGGGGGTGTCGCCCCTCGTGCCGGGGGCACGCCACGTATTACACTCCCCGCATGTCACTGTCCGAGCCAGAACTGGGTGCCGGAGGCGTCGTCATCGACGAGCGCGGCGCCGTCCTGCTCCTGAAGTACCGTGGAGGAGGCTGGACCTTCCCCAAGGGTCACCTCGACCCCGGTGAGCGCGACGAGGATGCCGCCGTCCGGGAGGTGCTGGAGGAGACGGGCGTGCGCGCCCGCGTCGTCGCGCCGCTTCCCCCGACCCGCTACACCAACGACCGCGGCACCGCCCGTGAGATTCACTGGTTCCTCATGCGCGCCGAGCGTCGTGACGCCGCACTGGAGCCCATCTTCGACGCGGGCGGCTTCTACCCGACCGAGGAGGCGTTCGGTCTGTTAAGCTACCCTGAAGATCAGGAACTGCTGCGAGAGGCCCTCCGGAGAGCTTCTGTCTAGTCCACGTCACGGCCCGCGGGGGCCGCGAGAAGGCGGGGTCGGGAAACACGCATGGCGATCTACGAGTTCGGCAACAGCACCCCCCACGTCGCACGCAGCGCCTTCGTGGCGCCCGGCGCGGACCTCATCGGGCAGGTCAGCGTCGGTGAGGACGCCAGCGTCTGGTTCGGCGTCGTCGCGCGCGGCGACATCGAACCCATCCTCGTGGGCGCGCGCGTCAACGTCCAGGACGGCGCGGTCCTCCACACCGACGCCGGGCACCCCTGCGTGCTGGAGGACGACGTGACGGTCGGGCACCGCGCGATCGTGCACGGCGCGCGCTGCGCGCGCGGCAGCCTCGTCGGGATGGGCGCCGTGATGCTCAGCGGAAGTTCCCTCGGCGAGGGAGCCGTCCTTGCGGCGGGCGCGCTCCTCCCCGAGGGACGACACGTCCCGCCCGGCAAGCTCGCGGCG
>NZ_KI912617.1:9944-21760 GCF_000519345.1 Deinococcus pimensis DSM 21231 | reverse complement strand
GTGGACCCGCCCGGCAACGCCGCGCGCTACGCCGAGCTCGCCCGCCGCTACCGCGAGGACCTGCGCCCCGTGAGCGGGGGAGAGCCCACGTGACCGCCCTCACCGAACTCCAGCCGCGCTTCCCGGATCACGGCGCGTTCCTCGCGCGCTTCCTGCCGCGCGCCCGACCCGAGTACTGGGGGCTGTGCGCGGACTTCTGCGACCTGCACGCCTTCCTGCGGCACCTGCACGCCTCCTCGTGGTACGGCTACCTGCACGTCGCGATGCACGAGCAGCACGTGCACGTCCTCGTGTACGAGGGCCGCGTCGTCGCCGCCGCGTCCGCGAGCAACACCGGCGAGCTCGCCCTCGGCGACATGCTCAGCCTCTTCCTCGCGGGCGGCCCGCTGAGCGCGTGCACGCTCGATCAGGACGTCGCGCACGCCCTCAGCGGCGTGGGCAGCCGCGCGTGGAAGTTCGACCTCACGGAGGACTTCACGGGCCTGCACGCGGGACCCGGCGGCGCCACGTTCTACGCGCGCGGTCAGGTCATCGCGACGATGCCCGTCACGCTGCCCACCGAGGGCGCCTTCCCGGCGCCGCTCAGGCCCCAGACGCTCATCCTGCCCAAGAGCCTCGCGGGCTGGGCGCATCAGAACTACGCCCTCACGCTGCGTGGACGCGACGCGCTCAACCCCATCACGACGGTCCACCAGCAGTTCCGCGCGACCTTCGGCGGGCCCGCGCAGAACCTCGTGCGGGCCATCTCGGAGGGCCTCACGCCCGCCGAGCATGCCCTGCGGACCGACGCGCCCCTGCAGGACCTCGAACCGCTGCTCGCCGACCTCGTGCGCGGCGGGTACGTCAAGGCGGTGGGCGCCCGCTGAGGGGCGCCCACCACCGGCCCGCTCAGGCCACCGTGCCCCGGACGAACGCCGCGAGGTCCGCCTTGAGCCGCGCGAGGCTCTCCTCGTGGACGTACATCATGTGGCCCGCCTCGTAGTACGTGGTGCTGAGGTTGCCGCGCAGGCGCTCGTCGAGCCCGAGATGCGAGAAGGTGTACTCGCTCGCGTAGTACGGCGTGGCGAAGTCGTAGTAGCCGCTCGCGACGATCACCCGCAGGTGCGGGTTGCCGGTCATGGCCTTGCGGAGCGTCTCCGCGACCTCCACGAAGCGGTTCTCGAACTCCGCGTAGCTCCACTGCGGGAACACCTTGAAGTTGAGGATCTCGTAGGGCACGTCGAGCTCGAAGCCGAGGTCCGCGCGGACGTACTGGTTCATGGCGGCCGTGTAGGGCCCCTGGATGGCGGCGTAGCTGGGGTCGTACTCGTAGCGTTCGCCCGCGCGGTCGCGGTCGATGCCGGTGAAGCGGCTGTCGAGGCGGCCCACCGTGAGGCCCTCGTCGCGGCGCAGCTCCTTGCAGAAGCGGCCCAGCTCGGGACGCAGGTCGCAGCGCTCCACGAAGTCCTCGGAGAGGCCGGTGAGCCGCGCGAGCTGACGCCGCACCTCCGCGCGCTCCTCGCCCTGAAGCGCGGCGCCCCGGAAGAGCGCCGCGAGGTACGGCCCGGACGCGAAGGCCTCCGACTCGCGCAGCCACTCGGCCAGCGGCCGCGACTGCCCCCCGTCGAGCTTCCCGTGGTACCACGCGGTCGCGGTGTAGGTGGGGAGGTGCAGCAGGTACGGGAGGTCGTTGCCGGGCGTCTCGTGGACCGTCTGGAAGTCGAGGATGCTGGACACCAGCATCAGGCCGTTGAGGAAGAGGCCGTGGCGGTCCTGCAGGTAGCCGGAGAGCGCGGCGGAGCGCAGGGTGCCGTACGACTCGCCCACCAGGAACTTCGGGCTGAGCCAGCGCGCCTCGCGGGTGACGAACAGGCGGATGAAGTCCCCCACCGACTCGACGTCGCCCCTGAAGCCCAGGAAGTCCTTCGTCTTCTCGCCCGTCACGCCCCGGCTGAAGCCCGTCCCGACGGGATCGACGAACACGAGGTCCGTGACGTCGAGCAGGCTGTGCTCGTTCTCGGTGAGGCCGTAGGGGGGCGGCAGGAGGTTCCCGGCGTCGCCCATCACGACGCGGCGCGGGCCGAGCGCGCCGAGGTGCAGCCACACGCTGCTGCTGCCGGGGCCGCCGTTGAAGGAGAAGGTGAGGGGGCGCGCGGCGCGGTCCTCCACGTCGTCGCGGGTGTAGGCGACGTAGAAGATCTCGGCGCGGGCCTTCTCGCCCTCGGCCTTGCCGTCCTTGTCGTGCCGCTCCTCGCGCAGGACGATGGTGCCGGTCGTGACGGTGTACGGGACGGTCTGCCCGTCGATGGTGACGGTGTGCCGGGTGACGCTGCGGCGGTCGCTGGGCGCGGGCGTGGGCGCGGCGGGCGCCGTCCCCGCTTCGTTCTGGTCGGGCATGCCCGAGCCTACCCCGCGGGGACGCGCGCGTGGGGTCGGTCGAATGGCCTAGCGGGCGGCGCGTGCGGGTGCGGCCTTCGGGCTGGGGCCCCACGTGTTCGCGCCGGGCTCGCCATCCTGGATCAGGAAGATCAGCAGGACGATCGGCCCGACCAGGGGAACGAGTGAGACGAGCAGCCACCAGCCGCTCCTGCCTCCGTCGTGGAGACGCCTCACTGAGACGGCAACGTAGGGCGCGAGCGTGACGACGAGGTAGAGACCGGCGATCAGGCCGAGCTCCGTCCGTGCGCCGGAACCGACCCGGGTGCCGAGGAGTTCGTCGAGCACGGAGAGGAGGAAGATCACGACCGCGTGCACGAGGTAGAACATCCAGTATTCGCGCCGCCGGGCGCGGCCGGTCACGGTGCCGTAGTTCCGCAGGACATGAAGATAGTCGTTCAAGGGACTCCTTTCGCTCACGCGGTCCCGCGCGTTCCACCTCCATTTCCTCATCTTCTGCTCATGCGTGGGGCAAAAGCGCACGGCCCGAGCCGTGAAGCGTCGGGCCGTGCGGGGAGTGGGTCGGGTCAGGCGCGTGCCAGGCCGGGCTTGGGGCTGGGACCCCACTTGTTCGTGCCGGGCTCGCTGTCCATGATCGTGAAGATCAGGACGATGAGCGAACCGACGGCTGGGACGAAGGTGATGAGATAGAACCAGCCGCTCTTGCCCGTGTCGTGGAGACGTCGGACGGTCACGGCGAGGGTGGGCACGAAGGTCGCGAGCGCGTACAGCGCGAAGACGACCGAGAAGAGGCCGAACGCGGGGCTGATGGTGAGGTCCTCGTTGAGCCCTCCGGTGATCCCGAAGAGGATACCGAACACCACGGAGATGACTGTCTGGACGAGGGTGAACATCCAGAATTCGCGGCGGCGGGCGCGGCCCGTGAAGGTGGCGTAGTTGCGCAGGACGTGCAGGTACTCGTTCATGTGGGCTCCCTCGACATGAGCAGGGGTGACGGGCACACGCTCCCAACACTTCTCATGCTCTGCTCACGGTTTGGATAAAGCGTACATGAAACGAGCGTGGCGTGGTACCGCATGAGCGGTACCACGCCACGCGGGGACGTGCTAGCGCATCACGCGAGGCAGGGGCGCGTCGGGCGCGACCTTGCGGGGCTCGCGGAACTCGATGTTCTCCCACTCGCCCTCCTCGACGACCTCCAGCGCGGAATTGAGCGCCCGCAGACGCGCCACGAGGTTCTGTACGAGGTCGTCCGGGGTGCTCGCCGCGCTCGTGATGCCCACCGACCGCACGCCCGACAGGTCCAGCGCTTCCAGGTCGGCGTCAGTTTCGAGCCGCTCGGCCCGCCCGCACGCCGCGCGCGCGAGCTCCAGCAGGCGCATGCCGTTGCTCGAATGCGTGCTGGTCAGCACCAGGAACGCGTCCACGTTTCCCGCGATGGCCTTCACGGCGTCCTGCCGGTTCTTCGTGGCGTAGCACAGGTCCTCGCTGGGCGGCACCACCAGCCCCGGGAAGCGGGCGCGCAGCACGTCCACGGTGCGGCGCGTGTCGTCCACGCTGAGGGTCGTCTGCGTGAGCACCACCAGCCGTGACGGATCGGGCACCTCCACCGTGTGCGGGTCCGCGAGGCCCTCGCCCCGCTTGCCGAGCACGCCCACCACGATGGTGTGCTCGGGCGCCTCGCCGCGCGTCCCGATGACCTCCTGATGCGAGGCGCTGTCCCCGATCAGCAGGATGGTGTAGCCCTCGCGGGCGTACTTGCGCGCCTCCGTGTGCACCTTCGTGACGAGCGGGCAGGTCGCGTCGATGGTGGACAGGCCCAGCGCGCGGGCGCGTTCCCGCACCACGGGACTCACGCCGTGCGCGCTGAAGATCACGGTGTCGCCGCCGCCGGGCAGGCGGTCCACGTCGTCGAGGCTCTCCACGAAGTGCACGCCGTGCCCCTCCTGGAGGCGCTCCACGACGGTGTGGTTGTGGACGATGCTGTGGTACACCGTCACGGGCCGCTCCTCGCCCCGCGCGGCCTTCTCCACCGCCTGGATCGCCATGACGACGCCCGCGCAGAAGCCGCGCGGCTTGGCCAGATACACCTTCTCGATCATCGCGCCCAGTCTAGTGCGCCGCGTGGGGCCCGAGGGTGTGGTTTGTCCCGGTGCGGCATCCTCCTTCTGGGTCCGCCCCACCATCCAACGGGCGTTCGTTCGCTAGCATGGGCGCATGACCGACGTCCTCGATTCCGCCCACGCGACCGGCGTGAGCTTCGACCTCACCGACGAGCAGCGCATGATCGTGCAGCACGTCCGCGACTACTGCCGCGCCGAGATCGCGCCGCTCGCCGCGCAGCACGACCGCACCGGCGAGTTCCCGCGCGCGCAGCTCAGGGGCCTCGGCGAGCTCGGCCTGCTCGGCGCGACCATCCCCGAGCAGTGGGGCGGCGCGGGCCTCGACAGCGTCACCTACGCCCTGTGCCTGGAGGAGATCGCCGCCGCCGACGCGTCCGTCGCCGTGATCGTCAGCGTCCAGAACGGCCTGCCGGAACAGATGCTGCTGCGCTACGGCACCGACGAGCAGAAGGCGCGCTTCCTGCGGCCCCTCGCGAGCGGCCAGAGGATCGGCGCGTTCTGCCTCACCGAGAGCCACGCGGGCTCCGACGCGGCCAGCCTCCGCATGCGCGCCGAACGCGACGGCGACGACTGGGTCCTCACGGGCCAGAAGGCGTGGATCACGTCCGGCGGTCAGGCCGACACGTACCTCGTGATGGCCCGCACGGGCGGGCCCGGCGCGCGCGGCGTCACCTGCTTCGTCGTGGAGAACGGCACGCCCGGCCTGAGCTTCGGGAAGCCCGAGGAGAAGATGGGCCTGCACGCCGCGCACACCACCACCGTGGGATTCGACGGCGTCCGCGTGCCCGACGCGCAGCGCGTCGGCGCCGAGGGCGAGGGGCTCGTCGTGGCGCTCTCCAGCCTCGACGCGGGCCGCGTCGGCATCGCCATGCAGGCGCTCGGCATCGCCCGCGCCGCGTACGAGCACGCCGCGCGCTACGCGCTGGAGCGCGAGCAGTTCGGGCGGCCCATCGCGGAGCACCAGGCCGTCAGCTTCAAGATCGCGAACATGGCCGCCCGCATCGAGGCGGCGCGGCTCGTGGCGCTCAAGGCCGCGTGGCTCAAGGATCAGGGTCGGCGCTACAGCAAGGAGGCCAGCATCGCCAAGCTCCTCGCGTCGGACGCGGCCGTGGAGGTCACGCGCGACGCCATCCAGGTGTTCGGCGGCAACGGCTACAGCCGCGAGTACCCCGTCGAGCGCCTCTACCGCGACGCGAAGGTCACCGAGATCTACGAGGGCACCAGCGAGGTCCAGCAGATGGTGATCGCCCGGCAGGTCTTCGGTGAGTTCCGCGGCTGACCCCGGGCCTGATAAAGAAACTCACAAGGCACGATGACGGCCGTCGTCCCCGGGAGAACACCCCGATGAAGAAACGATGATCTAACCTCTTGGAGGACATATGAAAAAGCGAATCAGCCTGCTCGGCCTCGGACTCAGCGTCACCCTCCTCGCCTGCTCCCAGAACGGTGAACTTCCCGCCGCTCCCGTCGACGTGACGGTCCTCGGCCTCAACGACTACCACGGCAACCTCGAAGCGACCGCCTTCACGCCCGCCGGTACGACCACGGCCATCAAGGCGGGCGGCGTGGAGGCCATCGGCGGTGAACTCGCCGACGTCCGCGCCACGAACAAGAACACCATCTTCGTCGGCGGCGGCGACCTCATCGGCGCGAGCCCCGTCACCTCCAGCCTGCTGCGCGACGAACCCAGCGTCATCGCGCTCAACAAGCTCGGCATGAAGGCCAGCGCGCTCGGCAACCACGAGTTCGACCAGGGCCTCACCGAACTGCTGCGCATGCAGAACGGCGGTTGCGAGAGCAACGACCCCACCAAGGCCTGCAAGTTCGACCCGGAGTACAAGGGCGCCACCTTCAAGTGGCTCGGCGCGAACGTCGAGTACAAGGCGAACGGTCAGAACCCCTTCACGCCCTGGTACGTCGAGACGACCCCGGACGGCGCGAAGATCGGCTTCATCGGCGCCGTCACCAAGACCACGCCCGGCATCGTCACGCCCGCCGGCGTCGCGGACCTCAACTTCCTCGACGAGGCCGACAGCATCAACAAGTACGTCCCCGTGCTCAAGGGCATGAAGGTCGACGCGATCGTCGTGCTGATCCACGAGGGCGGCGAACTTGTCAAGGACCCCAGCAACACCGACAACTACGCCACCGTGGGTTGCAAGACGCTGAACACGGAATCGGCCATCTATCCCATCGCCCGGCGGATCGACCCGGCCGTCACCGCCATCATCAGCGGCCACACCCACCAGGGCTACAACTGCCTCGTGCCCGACCCGACCGGCAAGGACCGCATCGTCATCCAGGGCGAGTTCTACGGCCACCTGCTCCAGCGCCTCGACCTCAAGGTGGACAAGGCCAACCACCGCGTCCTCGAAGCCAAGGCCGCGAACCTCGTCGTGAACTACGACGCCCGCAAGGCCGCCGGCACCCTCGACGCGAACATGACGGCCCTCGTCACGGAAGCCAAGGCCAAGACGGACGCCGTCAAGAACACCTTCGTCACGAACCTCGCCGTGCCGCAGATCAAGCGCGGCGCGACCCGCACCACCGAATCCGCGCTCGGTGACGTCATCGCCGACTCGCAGCTCGCCGCGATGAAGTCGCAGGGCGCCGTCATCGCGTTCATGAATCCCGGCGGCATCCGCGCTGACCTGCCCGGCACGACCAACGCCACCAACACAATCACCTTCGGGGACGTGTTCGCCGTGCAGCCCTTCGGGAACACCATGAGCGTCATGGACCTCACCGGCGCCCAGATCAAGACCCTGCTCGAACAGCAGACCGCGGGCCCGAACAGCGGCACCAACGTGAAGCTCCTCCAGGTCTCGGCGGGCTTCACGTACACGCTCAACCTCGGCGCCGCCGAAGGCTCGCGCGTGTCCGACATGAAGCTGGACGGAGCGGCCATCGTTCCCACCACCAAGTACCGTGTGGCGCTCAACAGCTTCCTCGCGGGCGGCGGCGACAACTTCGTCGTCCTCAAGGAAGGCACGAACGTCGTCAACACCAGCCTCGCGGACGTGGAGGCGCTCGTCACCTACCTCAAGGCCAACGCCGCGACCCTCACCAACACGCCCGCCGGACGCATCACCATCGTCGCCGCGCCGACCCCCTGATCCGAACCCATCCCGAAAGAGGAGGCCGCGGCAACCGCCGCGGCCTCCTCTCCCTGATGCGGGCGACGCCTCTCAGACCTCGATGGGCACGTCCACGCCGAGCTCCGCCAGCACCGTCCGGATCGCCTGCGCGTCGATGCCGCTCCGCGCGTGCACCCGCTCCACGGACGCGTGCTCCTGGAACTCGTCCGGGATGCCCAGCACCCGCACGGGCGTCCGCACGCCCAGGTCCGCGAGGGCCTCCAGGACCGCCGAGCCGAAGCCGCCCACGCGGGTGTTGTCCTCCACCGTCACGATCGCCCGCGCCTTCCCGGCCACGTCACGCAGCATGGCCAGGTCGAGGGGTTTGACGAAGCGCGCGTTCACGACGCCCACGCCCGGCAGGTCCCGCGCCGCGCTCTCGGCGTACTCCAGCGCCTTGCCGCCCGCGAGGATCACCACGTCGTCACCGTCACGCACGCGCTCCCAGGTGCCCCACTCCATGTCCGGCCAGGTGCCTTCCGGCACGCGCTCGGTGTTGCCGCGCGGGTAGCGGATCGCGACGGGCCCGCCCCGCTTCATCGCGGCCTTCAGCATGCCGCGCAGTTCGCGCGCGTCACGCGGGAGCGCCACGCTCACGTTCGGGATGCTCCTCAGGAACGACAGGTCGAACACGCCGTTGTGCGTCGCGCCGTCCGCGCCGACCACGCCGCCGCGGTCCACCGCGAAGATCACCGGGAGGTCCTCGATGGCCACGTCGTGCACCACCTGATCGTAGCCGCGCTGCAGGAACGTCGAGTAGATCGCCACGATGGGCTTGAGCCCCTGGAGCGCCATGCCCGCGCCCGCCGTGACCGCCACGTCCTCCGCGATGCCCACGTCGAGGTAGCGCGTCGGGTGGACCTGACTGTACTTCACGAGGCCCGAGCCCTCCCGCATCGCGGGCGTGATGACGAACACGCGCGGGTCCTGCTTCGCGAGTTCCGTCGCGGCGTCCCCGAAGGCCGCCGACCACGAGTACGCGCTGCTCTTCGGCGCGTCACCCGTCGCGGGATCGAACTTGCCCGGCCCGTGCCACTTGATGGGGTCCGCCTCGGCGTAGTCGAGGCCCTTGCCCTTCTTCGTGACGACGTGCAGGATGGTGGGCCCGTCGAGCTCCACGAGCTTCTCCATCAGGTAGACCAGCTCGCGGACGTCGTGGCCGTCCACGGGACCCACGTAACGCACGCCCATCGCCGCGAAGGGATTCACGCTCGCCGGATCGAAGAAGTGCCGGGCGCTGTCCTTGGCGCGCGACAGCATGTCCGCCAGGGGCTTGCTGAGCGCCCCCACCGTCTTCTTGCCCGCCGACTCGGATTCCTGGAACCACTTCTGCACCTGCAGCGTCCGCATGAACTTGTTCATCGCGCCGACGTTCTCGCTGATGCTCATCTCGTTGTCGTTCAGGACGATCAGCATCTTCTTGCCGCTGTCACCGATCGTGTTGAGCGCCGCGAGCGCCATGCCGCCCGTGAGCGCGCCGTCCCCGATGACGGCCGCCACGCGGTAGTCCTGCCCCAGCGCGTCACGCGCGTACGCCATGCCGAGCGCGTTCGCGAGACTCGTGCTGGCGTGCCCCACCGTGATCGCGTCGTGCTCCGACTCGCTCACCTTCGTGAAGCCCGACAGGCCGCCCTCCTTCTTGATGGTGGGCATGAGGTCGCGGCGGCCCGTCAGCATCTTGTGCGCGTACGCCTGATGCCCCACGTCGAACAGGATGCGGTCGCGCGGGCTGTTCAGGACGTAGTGGAGCGCCACGATGATCTCCACCGCGCCGAGGCTGCTCGCGAGGTGCCCCCCGCCGAGCGAGCACACGCGGATGATCTCGTCGCGCAGGTCCTGCGCCACCTGCGGCAGGTCCTCGCGCGCGACGCGCTTGAGGTCCTCGGGTGTGTTGATGTTCTCCAGCATTCAAAGACCTCCGGTGGAGCGAGATGACGTGATCGCGCGCCTCACCGCCGGTAGCTCCGCGCCACCTGCAGCAGCCCCTCGGGCGTGCGGACCTCCCCGAGATAAGGTGCGAACCACAGTTCCTGGGAGGCGGCCGGGAAGACCCCGCCGCTCTCCCCGTCGATCTGGCGGTTGATGACCCACACGTTCAGGCGCTCGCCGCCCGTCAGGACCACGGGCCGCTGCTCCAGCACCGTGTAACGGTAGCGCACCACGCCCGACTGCACGACCTTGCCGTCCTGCACGACCTGCAGCGACGACTCGCCGCTCCACTGCAGGCCCGCCTTGAGGCTGTCGGGCTGCGGGTACTCCCGCCAACCCGGCGTGAGGCTCACCACCACGCCGGGCTTCGTGAAGCCCAGCAGGTACTGCCCGTCCGGGCGGAACTGGCGGTACGACGTCTGGTCCGCGCCGCGCCCCACGAAGCGGAACGCCACGGCGGCCTGATCGCCGAAGAGCGTCGCGCCCTGCACGGTGAGGCTGTACGCGGACGAGTCGAGCGCCGCGCCCTCGGGCAGGTAGGACCACGACAGGCCCGTCTGGGAGGGGTAGTACGTCACGGCGGACACGTCGGTCGTGGCGACCGCGCGTCCCGGGTCCGTGGCGCGCGGCGCGCAGGCGCCCAGCGCGAGCACGAACGGCACGAGGAGGAGGGGAAGACGGGCGCGCGCCGCGCGGCGGCCAGAGGAAGTCACGGTGTTCAGCATAGTCAAGGGTGGAGGCGGCGACTGTCGGGTTTCGCGGCATTGCCGCGCGCCCGCGCGCGTCCGGACCGCAGAATACCGGACGTCCCTGACCGGGGGGTAAGCCCGACGAACTAGACCCCGGCGTAGGCCGGGGTCCGCGCACGTGCCGGGAACGTTCAGCCCTGCTTCGTGTCCGTGCCGCCCATGCCCATGGAGGCCTTGAGCTTCGCGAGCTCGTCGTCGATCTCGCGGTCGCGGCCGAGGTTGCGCAGCTGCGCGTCGAGGTCGCCCTCCTCGCGCAGCTGCCCCATCGCCTGGGCGCGGTCCTCCTGCTGCGCGACCTTGCGCTCCATCTCCTCGAAGGCGTCCATGGCGCTGCCGCTCTTGTCGAAGCCGCTGACGCGCTCCAGCGTCTGACTGGCCCGCGCCGTCTGGGCGCGCGCCTGCAGCAGCTCCTTCTTCGCCTCCATCTCGTCGATCTTCGCCTCGAGCGCGCGCAGCTGCGTCTTGAGCTCGTCCACGGTGGCCTGCTGACGCTGGAACTGGTCCTGGAAGCCCGTCGCGAGGTCCTCGTGGTTCTTCTTGCGGCGCAGCGCCTCGCGCGCGAGGTCCTCGCTGCCGCCGCGCAGCGCCTCGGCGGCCTTGCTGCCGTACTCGTCGGCGAGCTTGCGGTTGGTGTTCGTCTCGCGTTCGAGCTTCGCGGACTGCGCCATCGCGTCGGCGACCTCCGCGCGGGCCTGCTGGTACGCGTCGCGCATGTCGCGCAGCGCCTGCTCGATGATCTTCTGCGGGTCCTCCGCCTTGGAGATCATGTCGTTCACGTTGGCGCGCAGCAGCCTCGAAAGCCGGTCCAGGATCGTCATGGTGGTTCCTCCCGTGCATGGAATACGCGAGTTCGCGCTCGCGGGTTGCGTGCCCCCACCATAAGCCGACGCGCGCGGCCCCGCCTTCACCGCCCCTAGAGGACAGAGGACCCTCGAAGGTGCGTGCGTGGCTTTCCTCACGCCCCGCAGGAGAGGATGATGAAGGACATGAAGACCAGGGTGTTCTACGGCTGGGTGGTAGTGGCCGTCACGGCCGTCGTGCTGCTCCTCGCGGCGGGCGCGCGCAGCGCGCCCGGCGTGTTCCTGCTTCCCATGCAGCACGACCTCGGCATGGACCGCGCCACGCTGTCGTTCGCGGTGTCGCTCGGCCTGCTGATGTTCGGCCTCGGCGGGCCCGTCAGCGGCCTGCTGATGGACCGCTTCGGTCCGCGCCGCGTGGTCGGCGCGGGTCTCGCCCTGATCGCCCTGAGCTTCGTCCTGAGCTCGCGCGTCACCACGGAACTCGGCCTGAACCTCTTCTGGGGCCTGCTGAGCGGACTCGGCACCGGCATCGTCGGGAGCGTCCTCGGCGCCACGATCGCCAACCGCTGGTTCGTCGCACGGCGCGGCTTCGTCACGGGCCTCTTCGGGGCCGCCACGTCCGCCGGTCAGCTGCTGTTCTTCCCGGTGCTCGGCGCGATGGCCGCCGGGCTCGGCTGGCGCGCGAGCGCCGTGTGGATCGCC
>NZ_KI912617.1:8968-9844 GCF_000519345.1 Deinococcus pimensis DSM 21231 | reverse complement strand
TCGTCGTGGCGGCCGTGGTGTGCGCGCTCGCGGCGCTCCTCGCGTTCGGGATCAGACGGGTTCCCGCCCCGGTGGCGGTGGCGGCGGACTGAGCGGAGACAACGGGAAAGGGCCGCCCGGGGGTGAGGGCGGCCCTTTCCCGTTGGCCGTGTTACGCCGTGACCAGCTCCGGCGCGCGGCGCTCTTCCACGGGGCGGGCCAGCACGAGGATCAGGCCCAGCCACGCCCAGCCCGTCGCGGTGTGCCAGCCGAACTCCGCGATGGGCATGTCCGTCAGCTTCGCGAAGGCCATGTACGCGAAGCCCACCGGCAGCGAGATCCCGCAGTACAGCGGCGCGAGGCGGTGCCAGACGGGCAGCACCCGCGCGAACATCACGCCGAGGCTCACCACGAAGGTCAGGACCATGCTCAGCGGCCACAGCAGATCGCAGATCGTGTAGAACAGCGAGTCCATCGGGAAGTGGAAGATGTCGAGGAACTGCTGCGTCACCGCGAAGGGGATCGTGAGCAGGGGCAGCGTCACGACGAGGCGGCCCAGCGGACCGGACCCGGTCGCGTGCAGGCGGCGCAGGCCGAGGATCGCGCAGAACCAGCCCACCGCGAAGGCCGCGCCGAGCAGGTTGCCCACGAGGTCGTTCTCGCCGTTGAGAGTGCGCTGCATGCCGTGACGGTAGGCGTCCACCAGCATGGCGGGCGCCGTGATCATCGTGATGATGCCGAGGGTGCGGACGTTCATGGTGTTCCTCCTGGGGTGCGCGCGCGGCGCGGACGGGGCTCTCGCGACGCGCGCCCCTTCCGGGCGCCGCGTTCGCTTCACACCAGCAGGGTAGGAGGAGGACGGTGGCACGAGGATGGCGGCGCGGCGAGGGGCGCCCC
>NZ_KI912617.1:8362-8868 GCF_000519345.1 Deinococcus pimensis DSM 21231 | reverse complement strand
GGGCGCTCCGGCGCGGCTCGTCGCGGAGCCCGGTGTGCTGCGCCGCGCCGTCCGCACCGCCGACTTCTGGCTGCTCGCCGGGACCTTCCTCGTGTGCGGCGCCACCAGCAACGGCCTGATCGGCACGCACTTCATCGCGCACGCCGTGGAGCACGGCATGACCACGGGCGCCGCGACGGGCGTCCTCGCCCTGATGGGCGCGTTCAACTTCGTCGGGACGCTCGCGTCCGGGTACCTCACGGACCGCTACGATCCCCAGCGGCTCCTCACCGTCTACTACGGCTTTCGCGGCCTGAGCCTGCTCGCGCTGCCCTTCGTGCAGGGCGAGACGGGCCTGCTGCTCTTCGCGGTGCTGTTCGGCCTCGACTACATCGCGACGGTGCCGCCCACCACCGCGCTCGTCGCGGACCGCTTCGGCCGCGCGAACGTCGGCACGGTGTACGGCTGGGTGTTCTTCGCGCACCAGCTCGGCGCGGCGCTCGCCGCGTGGCTCGGCGGGGTCGCCC
>NZ_KI912617.1:1462-8262 GCF_000519345.1 Deinococcus pimensis DSM 21231 | reverse complement strand
GGAACGCCCGCGCGATCGCCACGAGGTCCGCCGAGCCGCCCGCGACGACCTCCTCGGCCTGCGCGGCGTCCCGGATGAGCCCCACCGCCATCGTCCGGACGCCCGCCTCGGCCTTCACGCGCGCCGCGAAGGGCACCTGATAGCCCGGCGAGACCGTGATGCGCTGCTCTGGCGTGAGGCCCCCCGACGAGACGTCCACGACGTCCACGCCCTCGGCGGCCAGCAGGCGCGACACCGCCACCGTGTCGTCCTCGTTCCAGCCGCCCGGCGCCCAGTCCGTCGCGGAGAGCCGCACCAGCAGCGGCAGGTGCGACGGCCACGCGGACCTCACCGCGCGCGTCACCTCCAGCAGCAGGCGCGCGCGGTTCTCGAAGCTGCCGCCGTACTCGTCCGTCCGGTCGTTCGCGAGGGGCGACAGGAACTGGTGCAGCAGGTACCCGTGCGCCGCGTGGATCTCCACGGCGTCGAAACCCGCGAGGATGCTGCGCCGCGTGGCGCTCGCGAAGTCCGCGATCACCTTCGCGATGTCGTCGACCGTCATCGCGCGCGGCCTGCGGTACGTGTCCGTGAAGCCCAGCGCGGACGGCCCCACGACCTCCCAGCCGCCCAGCTCGTCCGGGACGCCGCCGCGCCCACGGAAGGGCGCGAAGGTGCTGGCCTTGCGGCCCGCGTGCGCGAGCTGCACCGCCACACGCCCCCCGTGCTTGTGGACGAAGTCGTTGATGTCGGCGAGCTTCGTCACGTGCTCGTCACGCCAGATCCCGAGGTCCTCGGGCGAGATGCGGCCCTCCGGGCTCACCGCGGTCGCCTCCGTGACGATCAGGCCCGCCCCGCCGAGCGCGAACTGCCCGAGGTGCACGAGGTGGAAGTCGTTCGCGTAGCCTTCGCGCGAGGAGTACATGCACATCGGGGAGACGACCACGCGGTTGGGAAGGGTGACGTCGCGCAGGGCCAGCGGCGAGAAGAGGGTGCTCACGCGGTCACTGTACGCGCGGCGCGAAGAGGCCCTTTGAGGTGACGGTCACGAAGCGCCGCGCGCAGCACGACGTGAGGATGTAAGACCGGCGTCAGACGGGCAGCCTTACACTCGCAGCGATGGACGCCTCGCAACTGCGCGCACGACTGGAAATCGAAGCGGCCTTCCGCGCCACCGTCGACCGTGACGTGGAACTCGTCGCCGAGAAGCACTGCGCCGATCACGGGCGCGAGGAGGCCGCGGCCCGCTGCCGCCTCTCCGACGACATCCTCACCGACATGATCTGGTCGCGCTTCGGCGCCTTCGACTGGGACGGCGTGAACTTCGTGTACGACGGCACCTACGGTCATCAGAGCCGCTACCTGTGGGCGAAGGTGGAGCTCACCGTCGCGTGGGCCGTGTCGAACGGCGTCTTCACCCCGGAGGTGGAGGAGGCGCTCGACCACGCCGTGACGCGCCTGCGCGAACTGTGGCGCGAGTGGGCGGGCTACCGCGCGACCCTCACGGACGACCTCGCGCTCGCGCTCGGCGACTGAGCTCGCCGGGCGGGGCCGGCGGGGTTCGAGCGGCACGCCCGGTCGGCCGCGCGACCACCCCTTCTCGTACGGTCCGCGCCGCGTGAGGCGGGCACGATGAGTCCAGGAGGTCCGCATGATCGTCCGTGTCACCCTCACCGACCGCTCCTTCGACCGGGGCGTCGTCCTGGAAAGCCCCTACGACTGGCTGCCCGTCGGGACGCCCGTCACCCTCGCCTCGGACCCGCAGGACGCGGAGGACGACAGCCTCACCTTCGGTGAACGCACCGTGTACGGCGAGCTCGTGGAGATCGTGGACACGCACCGTGACGGGCAGGCGGAGGCGGTCTTCGACGTCCTCGACGCCCGCCTCGTGGAGGTTCCCTAGGAGGGCGGCAGGGGAGAGACGCTCGCGATCGTCTCCCCGTCCTCCGCGAACAGGAAGCGCAGGAACACGCGCTCACCGCGCAGCACGCGCGGCAGCACGTGCGCTCCGTCCGCCCACATCCGCGCGAAGGGCGGAGCCGTCACGTCGAACCACTCGGGGCGGATCTCGTCCGTCTCGACCGGCTCGCCGTCCCAGTCGCGCGTCACGAAGATCCGCATGCGGATCGCCCACTGAGGTCGTCCCGTGAACTCGAACACGACCTCCCCGTGATCCACGAGGTTCCGCGCGAGGAGGCCGCACTCCTCGCGCGTCTCGCGGATCGCGGCCTCCTCGGGCGTCTCGCCGGGCTCCAGCCCGCCGCCGATCTCCACGATCTTGCCCTCCCCGAACCCGCGCTTCTTGAGGCCCAGCAGGACGCGTCCCTCACGGACGGGCAGACACACGGCGCAGTGACGCATGACGGTCATTCTAGGCCGCGTCGGTCGTCGGGGCGGGCCTCGGGCACGCGACGTCGCCGGACAGGGTGGGGCGCTCCTCGCCCCGCACCTCCGGAAGCGGGAGCGGCGCCCCGCGCACGAAGGCCGAGATCGCCTCCGTGTGCAGCTCGGGCCGGTCGAGGCCGAGGGCGTGCCCCGCGTCCGGCACGAGCAGGAGTGTCATGCGCGGAAAGGCCGCGCGGTACTCGCGGATCCGGGTGGACCAGCCGAGGTAGTCGCTCTCGCCGATCATCACGAGCGTCGGGACGGACAGGTCCGCGAGCCGCGCGATCGGCGCGGGACGCCGCCGCGTTTCCCACGACGCCGCCTGGTTCGCGTAGAAGCCCGCGCCGACGTTCCGCCCGAGCGCCGCGAGGTCGGGACGGTGGCGTGACCCCAGCGACACGAGGTCGGTGAACGCGTCGAACCACGCGTCCATCTCGCGGTCCGGAGCGAAACGGCGCGCGACGTCGGGCCCGGCGAGCCGCGCGAGCAGCATCACGAGGATGACCCGGGGATGGGACTGCAACCGGTCCATGGCACGGCGGTGTTCGTCCGGCAGGTCCAGGTCGCGCTTGTCGCGCCGCGATTCCGGAGACAGCCCGCCCGGCGAGGTCAGCACGATCCTCTCCACGTGCTGCGGGTAATGCGCCGCGTACTCGACCGCGAGCCGAGCGCCCCACGACTGCCCGACCAGCACGAGGCTCCGCGCGCCGATTCGCTGCCGGACGAACTCCAGGTCCTCCACGTGCCGGTCCACCGTCTGGGACGAGAGCCGCGCGGGCCGTCCGGACCGCCCGCCGCCCACCTGATCGTAGAGGTACACGTCGAACCCGCGCCGCGCGAGCCTCGCGAACAGGTCCCGGGTCCCGGACGTCAGCGCGTAGCCGCCGGGTCCGCCGTGCAGGTACACGACGGGCGCCTGTGGACCTCTCGCGGCGCCCTCCGCCGCGAGGTGCAGGTACGCGATGGGCAGTCCGTCGGGTCTCGTCCAGGTGCGTACGTCCGGCAGAGCCTCCGGTTCGCGCGGCGTCACGTCGAGCGGTCTGAGGAAGGCCCCTCGTGCGACGAGCGCCGCCCCGATCACCACGAGCGCCGCGAGGAGGCCTGCCGCCGCGACGGACGGCAGGGCCACGAGACGCAGCAGGACGTCGACGACCACGAACGAGCCCGCCGCGAGCACGGCCCCCGCGCCCGCGAACCCGGCGGGTACGGAGCGCGCGAGCCGCGCGAGGCCGAACAGCGTGAGCGTCGCGGCGATGAGGACGCCGGGCGGGCCGAGGAGAAGGACGAGGAGCGCGGACACGATCGTCATGAGGAACCTCCCTGAGGGGACTGAACTTCGGGCTGTCGGACGCCGAGACACAGGAACGAGCACGCGCGCGCCCCACCGGAAGGGTCGTCGTGGGCGAACTCGTCGAGCAGGCCCAGCAGGCGCGACTGGAGCTCGCGGTAGCGTGCGGGCGTGAGACGCAGCGTGCGGGCGCGCACGAAGGGCGCGTGCGGTCCGAGGTCGGGCGGGGGCGGCGCCGCCCGATCACCTGGACCGGCGAGCAGGTCGAGGTCGATGGCGTCGTGCCGGTCGAGCGTCTCCCGGTTGAGTTCGGCGCGGCGCTCCACCTCCGCGAGGACGAGGGCGGCCAGCGGCGACACCGTGGACGTGACGGCGGTCGCGAAGCTCACGCTCAGCGCCGCCGAGGTGGGCACGCGGTAGCGGTACGCGGTCACCTCGTAGAACGTGACGCGTCCGCGCCGCTCCACGGGCCGGAGGAAGCCGCGTCGGGCGAGGCGGGCCACGCGGTAGTGCACCCGGTTGGCGGGCTCCCCGAGTCGGCGCGCGGCCTCGCTGGGCGTGGCGGGACGCACGAAGGCCGACAGGAGCGGCAGGTCCCGGGCCAGCAGGTCGAGGAGCGCCTCGACGTCTTCTCGGGAATTCAGGATGCGTTCAGGGTCCGGCGACATGCCTGAAGGTAAGTGGACCGCGTTTCAGAAGACAGTAGCCCTTCTGAAATCGTGCGCTCGCCCGTGGGCGCTTGTGGGGCGGCGTCGGCGTCTGATAAGCTCGGCGCATGCAACCGCACGGCGGCGCTTGGTGGTGGCCCGGACTCTAGCCTGGGTCGCCTTCCGCCGTACCTCGCCCAGGCCCAGCGCCTGGGCCGTTTTCATTCAGAAGAGAGGACCGAGCATGTCCACGACGCCCGAACCCGCCACCCCGAGACCCACGCCCGCCATCCGCGTGCGTGAGCTCTTCGCGGACCTCGACACGCCCGTCACCGCGTACCTCAAGGTGGCGCGCTCCCCCAGCTTCCTGCTCGAAAGCGTCGAGGCGGGCGAGAAGCTCGGACGCTACTCCTTCATCGGCGTGGGCGAGCGTGGCCGCTTCGAGTACCGCGCGCCCGGCGCGGGCCGCGCGGGCCGCGTGAAGCTCTCCGGCGTGCTCGGTCACGGCGAGCACGAGACGGACGACCCGCTCGGCGACCTCTACCACGAGGTGGTGCGGCCCGTGCAGGTCCCGCGGGGCCTGCCGGACTTCGTGGGCGGCGCGGTCGGCTACACCGCCTACGACCTCGTGCGCGCCTACGAACGCCTCCCCGAGACGAACCCGGACGAGCTGAACCTCCCCGACGCGCTCTTCGTCGTGCCCGAGGGCATGGTCATCTTCGATCACCTCGCGCACCGCCTCTTCGCCGTCGCGGTCCACGACGACGAAACCGAGGCGCAGGCCGTCGTGGACCGCCTCGCGCGTCAGCTGCGCGGCCCCCTGCCGGGCGTGCCCGGCGACCGTCCCGCGCCCGCGCCGACCTTCACGAGCAACTTCACCCCGGAGGAATTCACCCGCGCCGTCGAGACCTGCCTGGAGTACATCCGCGCGGGGGACATCTTCCAGGTCGTGCCGGGGCAGCGGCTCAGCGCGCCCCTCACCACGCACCCCTTCGCGCTGTACCGCGCGCTGCGCTCGCTCAACCCCAGCCCGTACCTCGGCTACCTCGACCTCGGGGACGTCACGCTCGTCGCGAGCAGCCCGGAGAGCCTGCTGCGCTCCGACGGCGAGACCGTCGTGACGCGGCCCATCGCCGGTACCCGCCGGCGCGGCGCCACCCCCGAGGAGGACGCGGCGCTCGCCGCCGAACTCCTCTCGGACGAGAAGGAACGCGCGGAGCACCTCATGCTGGTGGACCTCGGGCGCAACGACCTCGGACGCGTCGCGCGGTACGGCAGCGTCCGCGTGGAGGACGCCTTCAGCGTCGAGAAGTACAGCCACGTCATGCACCTCGTGTCGGGCGTGCGCGCCCGCCTCGCGCCCGGCCAGACGCCCCTGCACGCCCTCGCGAGCGTCCTCCCGATGGGCACCGTCTCGGGCGCCCCGAAGATCCGCGCGATGGAGGTCATCGAGGAGGTGGAACGCACCCGGCGTGGACCGTACGGGGGTGCGTTCGGGTACATCGCGCACAGCGGCAGCCTCGACATGGCCCTCACGCTGCGCACCATGGTGATCGCGGACGGGCGGGTGCACATCCAGGCGGGCGCCGGGATCGTCGCGGACAGCGATCCCGCCTCCGAGTACCAGGAGTGCCTCAACAAGGCCGCCGCCCTCGTCCGCGCCGTCGCGCTCGCCTGCGAGGGCCTGTCGTGACCGCCGCCGCGCCCCTCGTTTCCGCCCAGCCCGCCGGAGGCTCCATGCAGCGCGTCCTTGTACTAGACAACTACGACTCCTTCACCTACAACCTCGTGCAGTACCTCGGGGAGCTCGGCGTGGACCTCACCGTGTGGCGCAACGACGCCTTCGCCCTGGAGGACATCGCGGCGCTCGCGCCGGACGCGATCGTCGTGTCGCCCGGCCCCTGCACGCCCACCGAGGCGGGCCTCAGCGTCGCCGTGATCGAACGCTACGCGCCCGAGATCCCCATGCTGGGCGTCTGCCTGGGGCACCAGAGCATGGGGCAGGCCTTCGGCGCGCGCGTCGTGCGCGCCCGCACCCCCATGCACGGCAAGACGAGCGTCATCACGCACGACGGCGCGGGCCTCTTCGCGGGCCTCCCGGACGGGCTGCGCGTCACGCGCTACCACTCCCTCGTCGTGGAGGACCTCCCGGACGTGCTCGTGCCCACCGCGTGGGCCGAGGAGGCGGACGGGCGGCGCACCCTCATGGCCCTGCGGCACCGCGACTATCCCATGCACGGCGTGCAGTTCCACCCCGAGAGCATCGCCAGCGAGGGCGGCCTGCAGATGATCGGGAACTTCCTGGGCCTGAAGGTGGACGCGGCCCTCACCCGCGCCGACGCCCTCTCGGACCTCGCGCCCGCGCGGAGCCTCCCGTGAGCACCCTCGCGAGACTCATGAACGGCGAGCGCCTCACGCTGGACGAGGCGGCGGCCCTCATGAGGGAGGTCATGAGCGGCGACGTGACCGGCGTGCGGCTCGCGGCGGCCCTCGCGGCCCTGCGC
>NZ_KI912617.1:1234-1362 GCF_000519345.1 Deinococcus pimensis DSM 21231 | reverse complement strand
CCCGCGCGCTTGCGAGGTCCTCGCCGTCCGCGTTCGCGAAGTGCGTGTACACTCCTTCGAGCCGGCCGCGCGCGTGCAGCAGGTCCAGCACCTCCTGCGCGCGTTCGGGCCGCACCCCGAGGCGGTTC
>NZ_KI912617.1:0-1134 GCF_000519345.1 Deinococcus pimensis DSM 21231 | reverse complement strand
GCCGCGAGGACGTCGAGCGCCTCGCGCGGCGTGGCGACCGCGTAGCCCCACACCACGTCGAGGTCGCGCGAGGCCTCCACCGCGAGGCGCGCGCCGTGCCCGTACGCGTCCGCCTTGATCGGGAGCAGCAGGGGAACGCCCGCGTGGGCCGACAGGAGGCGCAGGTTGGTTCGGTAGGCGTCGGCGAGGAACTCGGCGCGGGCTCGGGCGTGCATACGCGCAGGATACGGCACGCGGGGCCGGGTGCCGGGTTCGCCTCATCAACCCGGCTGTGGCGCGGCTATGCTGAGCGCAAGCTCATGAGACCTTCACTCCGCCTTCGCCTGACGACCGCCGCCACCCTGACCCTCCTCGCCCTCGCGGCGGGCCGCGCGGACGCCCAGGCGGGCGGCGACCTCCCGCTCGTCTCGCTCGGCGACGTCCTCAAGTGGACCCCGCCCGTCGAGACGTACACCCTGCGCGTCCCCGCCGGGGGCGCCCTCACGCCGCTCGGGCTGGAGGTGTACAGCCCGGGCCTCAACACCACCGACCTCGTCTCGGGCCGCGCGTCCGCCACGTACTACGGCGACGAGCTCTACGGCGGCACCACCACCTTCGACACGACCTTCACCCTCAGCGGACCCTCCGGCGTGGTGCTGGAGCGCACCTTCGCGCAGACGGACCGGCACGCCTGGGAGAGCCTGTGGAACTCGCCCCTCCCGGCGGGCACCTACACCCTCCGGGTCTCCTCGAACGGCAACGGCAAGAACGCGTACTCGCTGCGCGTCGCGGCGCCCTTCGCGCTGGAGGCCGCCGAGTTCACCGTGAACGTCCGCGGTCGCCCCGGCGAGGACCTCGTCGCGGCCCGCCTGAACGTCCCGAAGGAATGGGCGGGCCGCACGGTGGACCTCGCGAACTTCGACGGTGACGGCGTGGACGAGGCGTCCCTCACGCTCGTCCTGCCGAACGGCACGCGCCGTCCCCTCACGGTGTCCGGCAACAACGTCACCTCCACCGACGCGGTGCCCGTCACGGCCGACCTCGTGGGCGAGTGGCGGATCGTGGCGGGCGTCGCCGCGAAGCCCCGCCAGATCTCCAACGCGATCACCTTCCGCGCCGCGCAGGGCGGCCAGCCGCTCGCGCTGCGCCTGCCCG
>NZ_KI912616.1:20727-21081 GCF_000519345.1 Deinococcus pimensis DSM 21231 | reverse complement strand
CGCGCAATCGTGCCGCCCCTCCCGCCGGGCGCCGCTCGCCCGCTTATAATGCGGCCCTGTGGAACGCATCATGTTCAGGGCGAAGATTCACCGCGCCACCGTCACGCAGGCGGACCTGCACTACGTCGGCAGCATCACCATCGATCAGGACCTCCTCGACGCCGCCGACATCCTCGTGAACGAACGCGTCGACATCTACAACATCACCAACGGTGAGCGGCTCAGCACGTACGCGCTGTCCGGCCCGCGCGGCTCGGGCGTCATCGGCGTGAACGGCGCCGCCGCGCACCTCGTGCGGCCCGGCGACCTCGTGATCGTCGCGGCGTACGGGAACTTCACCGAGGAGGAGGCGCG
>NZ_KI912616.1:20436-20627 GCF_000519345.1 Deinococcus pimensis DSM 21231 | reverse complement strand
ACGGCCTTGACGGTCGTCTCGTGGGGCCGCGTCACGCTGCGTCCCCTCGCGGAGCTCACGTCCGAGCAGTGGCGGCGCTTCTACCAGTACTTCCGCGACCGCGAGCTCGCGGACTGGAACGGCGCGAAGCCCATCCGCATCCCCGAGTGGCTCTTCCAGCGGGTGATGATGGACGAGGAACGCGCCGGGGA
>NZ_KI912616.1:18331-20336 GCF_000519345.1 Deinococcus pimensis DSM 21231 | reverse complement strand
CCCCGCGTCCCGGCCCTTCTACGACCTCGCCATCGTCGGAGGCGGCCCCGCCGGACTCGCCGCCGCCGTCTACGGCGCCAGCGAGGGCCTCCAGACGATCCTCGTGGAGGGCGAGGCGCCCGGCGGGCAGGCGGGCACGTCGAGCCGCATCGAGAACTACCTCGGCTTCCCCAGCGGCCTCAGCGGCGGCGACCTCGCCCGCCGCGCCGTCGCGCAGGCGCAGAAGTTCGGCGTGGAGATCCTCACGCCCCGCGTCGTGACCGGCCTGCGCGTCGAGGGGCAGTACCGGGTGCTGAGCATCGACGGGGAACCCGACGTGGCCGCGCACACCGTCGTCCTCTCCACCGGCGTGAGCTGGCAGAAGCTCCCCGCGCGGGACGCCGAGCGCTTCTCCGGCAAGGGCGTCTACTACGGCGCGGCGCGCAGCGAGGCCGTGAGCTGCGCCGGTGAGGTCGTCTACATCGTCGGGGCGGGCAACAGCGCCGGGCAGGCCGCGCTGTACTTCGCGCAGTACGCCCGGCACGTCGTGATGCTCGTGCGCGGCGCGAGCCTGGAGGCGAAGATGTCGCAGTACCTCGTCGACCAGATCCGCCGCGAGGACCACGTGGAGGTGCTGCTGCGGCACGAGGTCATGGCCTGCCGCGGCGAGGACCGCCTCGACGAGATCGTCCTCAAGGACTGCGCCACCGGCGAGGAGAGCGTCCACGAGGCGCACTTCCTGTTCAGCTTCATCGGCGCGGCCCCCCGCACCGACTGGCTGGGCGGCGTCGTCGCGCGTGACGCGCGCGGCTTCGTGAAGGTCGGCGATCAGCTCGGCCCGGACGACCTGCGCGGCTGGCCGCTGGAGCGCGCTCCCTACCCGCTGGAGACGAACGTGCCCGGCGTGTTCGCCGTCGGGGACGTCCGCTCCACCAGCGTCAAGCGCGTCGCGAGCGCCGTCGGCGAGGGCAGCGTCACGGTGTCCTTCGTGCACCAGCACCTCGCGGGACTCTGAGGAGGGGAGGGGCCGTCCGCGTTTGGGCGTCGTACGGACCGCCTGCGTGCGCTCTGCCGTCGTACGCCCCGGGACGGCCCGGTCCTCATGCCTGGGGCGGTGGCGTGTCCCTCCACGTATGGGTGGCCGTCGGCGTTTTGGCGTCGTACGCTCTGCCTGCGTACGCACCGAAGCGGTTCGGTGCTCATGCCTCGTGCGTGGACGCGTCTCTACACTCATGGCGGGAGCGGTCCCTCGCTCTTGCCTGGGGCGTTGGCGCGTCTCTACAACTTATTCGTCCGCGTGCAGGAAGTCCCCGATGGAGTCCGCGATGGCCGCCGCCATCTTCGCGCGGTAGGTGGCGTCTGCGAGCTTGCGGCCCTCCACGGGGTGCGTGCCGAAGCCCACCTCGATGAGGATGGCGGGCGTGCGGGCGTCGCGGATGACGCGGAAGGGCGCGGTGCCGATGCCGCGGTTCACGGCGCCCGTCGCGCGGATGAGGTTCTTCTGCACGGACTGCGCGAGCTTGCGCGAGTACGTGAGGTTGCTCTGCGCGAGCAGGTCGCCGAGGAGGTTCCCGGCGACGTTCGCGGTCTCGCGCGTGACGCGCTCGCCGAGGTCGCCGCCACCGTTCTCGCGGACGGCGAGGGTGCGGTTGTGCGTTTCGAGCAGCTGCCCGAACACCCACGTCTCGATGCCCTGCGCGGCCGGGGAGGCGGCGTTCACGTGGATGCTGACGAAGGCGTTCACGGTGCCCGCGTTCGCCATCGCGGCGCGCAGGTTGAGGTCCTTGGCCTTGTCGTGCGAGAGGTCCCGGTCGCGGTCGCGGGTGAGGATGACCTCCACGCCGCGCTTCACGAGCAGGTCGCGGACGCGCAGCGCCACGTCGAGCGTGACCTCCTTCTCGACGATGTAGCCGACCATGCCGGGGTCCACGCCGCCGTGTCCGGCGTCGAGGACGACGCGCAGCTTGGGACGGCCGGGCGCGCGGCTCGCGGCGGGGACGAGCGTGCCCGCCTTCTGGGGCGCCTT
>NZ_KI912616.1:15648-18231 GCF_000519345.1 Deinococcus pimensis DSM 21231 | reverse complement strand
CCGCGCGGTCGCCGTCCCGGGCGCAGGCGTCGACCTCCCGCGCGAACGACGCGAGCCGCGCCCTCGCCTGGGCGTGATTCATCAGCTGAAGCGTGACCTCCGCGACCTCACCGACGCCGAAGTGCCTCAGGGTGGCGTCCACGAGACTCGTCGCGCGCGCGCGTCGGTCGTTCGCGAGCGCCGCGACGCGCAGGGCGTGCAGGGCGATCGCGTAGGCGCTCCCCTCGTCGCCCAGGATCGGCCCGAGCCCGCCGAGACGGTCGAGGTGACCGGCGCTGTTCCTGCCGAGCGCCATCGAGCCCGTCCCCGACAGGGCCACGATGCCGGGCGCGCCGAGGTGCGCGCCCACGAGGGCGAGGTACACGTCGTTGTACGCGCGGTGCCGGACGTCCGGATAGAGTCGGCCGAGCAGCTCGACGTGACGGCGTGTCAGGTCGGTGATGTCGCCGTGGCCTGGCAGCCCGAACACCACGCGCAGATCGCTCGCGGGCAGATCACGCAGGACGTCTCGCACCGCTGCCAGCAGCTGGGCGAACGCCTCCTCGCCCACGTCCGGCAGGTAGGCGCCGGGCAGGCGACGCTCCACGACCACCGCGTCCGCGTCGTCGACGGCGAGCAGCGCGGTGTTCGTCGCACCGACGTCCACGCCGACGAGGAAGGGCACGATCCCTCACTCCGCCGTTCCGCGCCGTGGGTGGACGGCGCGGTGGGCGCCCCGGGCTTCTTTGCTGGTCGGCTGGCCTACGGGTCCGACGGTTCCGCTCATGCCGTGTCTCCTGTGAATTCTGCCCGGCCGACGCCTCTGCGGACGGGCGAGGCGGCGGATCGGGTGGACTGGGTGGAACAGGGGAGGATATGCCCAGGGTAAGCAGTCGCTGCCGTCACTGAATGAGGGCCGCATCCACGTTTGTTGGGGCAGATCACATCTGTCTCACGAGGATTGATGATTTGGATCAGGGCTACACTTTGCCACGCAACTCGTCGACAGCTCATCGGCTTCTCAAAGAATGGGGGAAACATGGCGCGCGAGCGGACGAACCACGTACCACACCCATCTGCGCGTCCACCTGGAGCCGGGAGGATGAGCAGGAGTTCGTTCATGAGTGAGGACAACCAGCTCAAGGAGTCCACACGCTAGAACCAGCCGCGCGGCATTGTGCTCTGTTCACCCGCCTCGGTGAGAAGGTAAAAGTGACGCGGCTCTCGTTGTTTCGCTCATTCTTCTAAGACCAAGCTGGGGTCTTCTCATGCTACGGCTTCATTTTACGTGCTGGGGCAGAAATCAATGCTCACGAAAATGAACGTGCATGTCAAGCGGGAATAAAGCCACGCTTCATCCGTGAAGATTCACACACTGATACCGTCAGGACAAGCCAGAAGTTCAAGGCGACTCATCGGAACCGAGTACCGGCAGGCGCGGCCCATCGACCGTACCCACCGACACGTCCACGAGGCGCCCTCCCCGAACGAATCGCGCGATCGGCGCGACGCGTCCTCGCTGTTCCGCATCGCCACGTGGTCCACAACGAGCTTCGACCCCCGAACCGCGTTCGAGGGGATAGGGAGGACTATGCGTCTACTGGTCACCGGCGGAGCGGGGTTCATCGGCAGCCACATCGTCGAGCTCGCACTGGAACACGGCCTGGAGGTCGCCGTGCTCGACGACCTCAGCAACGGCCTCCTCGACAACGTCCCGCGCGACGTTCCCTTCTACCACACCGACCTTCGCGACGCCGACGGGGTCCACGCCGTCCTGAACGACTTCCGTCCCGACGTCATCTCCCACCAGGCCGCCCAGGCCAGCGTGGGCAACAGCATCCGCGACCCCCTGCACGACGCGCAGGTCAACGTCAGCGGCACCCTGCACCTCCTCGAGGCCAGCCGCCGCAGCGGCGTGCGCCGCGTCGTGTTCGCCAGCACCGGAGGCGCCATCTACGGCGAGGTCCGCCCCACCCGCAAGGCCACGCCCCACTGGCCCGCCCAGCCCGAGAGCCCCTACGCCACCAGCAAGCTCGCCTGCGAGGCCTACCTCGCCACGTACGCCCGGCAGTACGGCCTCGAACACGTCATCCTGCGCTACGCCAACGTCTACGGTCCCCGCCAGAATCCGCACGGGGAGGCGGGCGTCATCGCGATCTTCTGCCGCAGCATCCGCGAGGGCGCCCCGCTGCGAATCTACGCGATGAACACCCTGGGGGACGAGGGCTGCATCCGCGACTACGTGTACGTCCGTGACGTGGCGCGCGCCAACGTCAGTGCCGCGCTCGGCAAGCCCCTGCCGCGCATCCTCAACGTCGGCACGGGCCGCGCCACCACCACCAAGGGCCTCGTGCGGACCATGCAGCGCATCTGCCGCCTCGACGTCCGCGTCGACCAGCAGCCGCCCCGCGCCGGGGATCTGCAGCGCTCCGTCCTCGACGCGCTCGACTTCACGACCCACTTCGGCCCGCCCACGCGGCTCTCGGTCGGCCTCGCGGAGACCATGCGCTCGTTCGGGGTCCTCCCCGTCGCGCGCCGCACCCCCGCCGGCGCGGTCCTCACGCCCTCGCTCGCCTCCGACTGACAGCGGTCCTCCGCACCGCG
>NZ_KI912616.1:12243-15548 GCF_000519345.1 Deinococcus pimensis DSM 21231 | reverse complement strand
GGCGGGCGTCGCGCGGCTCGTGCAGGTTCCGGTCGCGGCGACCGCGACGACCGCGCTCGTCACCGCCACGTACGTGTTCTCCGCGTACGCGCTTCTGGTGTACGGGCGCGCCCTGCTGCTGTTCGTCGTCAGCGTCCCCGCCGCCGCGCTCGGCCTGGCGCTGGGCCTCGCCCCGGAGGGTTCGGTGTCGCCGTGGGTCGGACCGACCGTCCTCGCGTACGCCGTGCTCGTCCCGTTCGCCCTCACGGTCTGGACGACGCGCCAGCCCAACCTCCCGCATCTGCCGCCCGCCAGCGAGGCGCTCCGCGCGGGCGGGCACGCGCTGTACGGCTGGTGCTGCGCCGTGTTTCTCGCGTGGGCCACGATGACGTCCGCGCACGTGACGACGCTGTCGGGCCTCGCGGGCAGCATCGTGCTCGTTCCGCTCGTGCTGAGCATGGGCGTGATGGAGGCCATCGTGGAGCGGCTCCTGGGCCGCCTGCGCGCCCTCGCTTCCCTGCCGCTCACCTTCGAGGGGCTCATCGGACGGGCGCGGACCGCGATCCTCGTCGGGCTCGCCGCGTACGCCGCGTCGCTCGTGCTGCTGCACGTCGTCATGGCCGTCGTCACCTCCACCGCCGTGCCCCTCGCCCACCTCGTCGGTCAGCTGCTCTTCGGCGTGGCCGCCATGCTCAGCGCCGTCCTCGTCGCGGTGAACCGGCTGTGGCTGGTCGTCGCGTCGTGGGCCGCCGCGCTCGCGCTCCTCTTCGCGCTCAACGTCCTTCCCTTCGGCGCGGCGGTCGGGCCGTCCGCCGTGTTCCTGCTCGACGTCGAGGCGCTGCTCTTCGGGCTCGCGATCTCCATGGCCGTCGCGCTCTACGACATCAACACCTACCGCTGATCTCACGAACCGAGGTGCCCCGTGAAAGAAGACACGACCCTTCCCGGACTCCAGGACCGCTCCCGGAGCGACGACCACCGCTTCGACCTGCTCGACGAGGTGCTCGGCAACCTCACCCTGTACGTCGAATCGCCCGAGGCGCTCGCCGAACACCTCGCCACCCTCGGCGGGAAGCGCCGCCCGGCCGCGCTGCGCGCGCACGCGGAACGCCTGTTCGTGCTCGCCCGCGACGTCTACGGCGACGACCGACAGGGCGCGGGCGTCCGGCGCCGCCCGTTCTGCGTGTACTACGGGACGGGCAAGGTCGAGGAACTCGCGGGCTTCGAGACGGTGGTCGTGCAGCCCGGCCAGCACGACGTTCAGGACATCCGGCGGCTCGTGCGCGGCGGCACCCGCGTGCTCGCCTACCTCTCGCTCGGGGAGGACAACGGCCCCGACGCGCCCTGGCACATGGGCAGCCGCAACACCGTCTGGAACACCCGTTACGTGCGGCTCAACGACCCGGGCTGGGTCCGCCACGTCGCCGAGCACGTCGAGGGCGCCGCCGACTACAGCGGCTTCTTCCTCGACACCATCGAGATGGTCGACGTTCACCCCGAGGCGCGTGGCGACATGCTCACCCTGCTCGGCAAGGTCCGGCGCTGGGCGCCCGGCTCGTACCTGCTCGCCAACCGCGGCTTCAGCCTGCTCTCGCACCTGTCGAAGCTCGTGGACGGCGTCCTGATCGAGTCGCTCTCCACCACCTGGCTCGACGGGTACCGTCGCCTCGACCCGCAGGGGCTCGACTTCACGGCGGCCATGAAGGCCCGCGTCGAGCACGCGAAGCTCGACGTGTACGGCCTCGACTACGCCGTCACGCCGACGTTGGAACGCTTCGCGCGTCAGCGCGCGGCCCGGCTGCGGGTGCCGACCTTCGTGTCCACCCGCGATCTGCATCACCTTTGAGTTCAGGAGGACGTCATGGCGCTCAGGATCGGGCTGATCGGTGCGGGAAGTCGCGGCCTCGACGTGTACGGACGGACGATGCTCGCCCAGGGCGACCGCTGCCGCGTCGTCGCGGTCGCCGAGCCCCACCACGACCGACTGCGCCTCGCCGCCGCCGAGCTGCGCGTTCCCGGCGGCGGACGATTCGCCGACCCCGACGCCTTCTGGACGGCGGCGCGGGGCCTCGATCTCGACGCCGTCGTCATCGCCTCACCCGACCGTTCGCATCACGCGCACGTCCTGGAGGCCGTCCGTCTGGAAGTGCCCATGCTGCTCGAGAAGCCCGCCGCGCACAGCCTCCCGGCCCTGCGCGACCTGAGGCGCCGACTCAGCGGCTACCGCCCGCCCGTGATGATCGCGCACGTGCTGCGCTACACCGCGTTCTTCCGCACCGTTCACGACCTGCTGAGCTCCGGCGCCGTCGGGAGGCTCGTCCACCTCAACCACACCGAGAACATCGGGTACTGGCACTTCGCGCACAGCTTCGTCCGCGGCAACTGGCGCGACGAGGCCACGTCGAGCCCGATGGTGCTCGCCAAGGCCTCCCACGACCTCGACCTGCTGCGCTGGCTGGTGGGGGCGCCGCCCCGCCGCGTCACCGCCTTCGGACGGCTGCACCACTTCCGGCCCGATCAGGCGCCCGTCGGCGCGCCCGAGCACTGCCTCGACGGCTGCCCCGCCGAACCCGACTGCCCGTACTCGGCCCGCAAGATCTACCTCGAACGGTTCCAGGCCGAGGGCGGCTGGCCGAACAACGTCGTCACGCCCGACCCGTCGCGCGCGACGCTCCTGGAGGCCCTCGCGCGCGGGCCCTACGGACGCTGCGTGTACCGCTGCGACAACTCCGTCCACGACACGTACAGCATCAACATCCTCTTCGAGAACGACGTGACCGCCGCGTTCACCCTCAGCGCCTTCACGGAGGAGACGACGCGCACCGTCCACGTGATGGGCACGCACGGGGAGCTGCACGGGCACCTCGACCGGGGCGAGGTGGTCGTGAACGACTTCCGCTCCCGCGAGCGCCGTGTGATCCGCGTGCCCGCGACGTCCGGCGGGCACGGCGGCGGGGACGAGGCGCTCACCCTGAGCTTCCTCGACCTCGTCGAACGCTACCGCGGCGGTGAGGCCGTCACGAGCGCCACCGCCTTCGAGGAGTGCCTCGACGCGCACCTGATGGCCTTCGAGGCGCACGAGGACGCCCTGAGGCACCGCGTGGGAGGTCCGGCATGACGCACGTCCTGATGTGCACCGAGGGGACGTACCCGTTCGGCATCGGCGGCGTGAGCACGTGGTGCGAGCAGATGGTGCGGGGAACGTCGGCCCGTTTCCACTACACCCTGCACGCGGCGCACCACGATCCACGTCCGAGGCCCACGTTGCCGGACGGCGTCACGCGGCTCGTCGTGGCCCGCGCGGCGCCCGGCGACGCGTGCCGGGG
>NZ_KI912616.1:7473-12143 GCF_000519345.1 Deinococcus pimensis DSM 21231 | reverse complement strand
CCGCGCGCACCACCGCCGAGCGCTCGTCCGCGCGGTCCAGCCACCGCCACGCGCCGAGCAGCGCGAGCCCGAGCAGCACGTAGCGACCCTTGTTCCTGAGGGTGGGGCGGGCCCGGCGGGCCCGTGAGCGTCGTCCGCGCATGGGCCTCAGACGGTGACGGGTTCGAGGCACACGCCCACGGTCCCGGGACCCGCGTGCGTCGCAACGACCGCGCCGATCGGGAGCGTCCCGACCTCCACGAGGTCGAGGGATACCAGCCCGGACCGCACCTCGTGCAGGGTGCCCTCGCCGCCCTCGGTGCACAGGTGCATCACGCGCGACGGGCCGTGCTTCGCCACGTAGTTCCGCACGTGATCCACGATGTCCTGCACGGCCTTCTTGTGGCCACGCACGCGCCCTGCGGCCTCCACGCGGCCCGCGCGGACCTCCAGGATCGGCTTGATGTTCAGCAGGCTGCCGAGCAGCGCCTGCGCCCCGCCGATGCGGCCGTTGTGCCGCAGGAACTCCAGCGTGTCCACCGTGAAGCGGATGTTGCTGACCGCCTGCACCCGTTCGAGCTCCGCGACGATCTCCTGAGGTGAGCGGCCCTCGGCGGCGCGGGCGGCGGCGCGCAGCACCTGCAGGCCCAGACCGCCCGACACGCTGCGCGAGTCCACGACGGTCACGCGGCCGTCGAACTCCTGCGCGGCGAGGCGCGCGCTGCCCACCGTGCCCGACAGCTGACCCGAGATGTGGATGGAGAGGACGTGCTCGGACGTCTCGAGCGCGGAGCGGTACGCCTCGGCGAACTCGGCCGGGCTGGGCTGCGACGTGGACGGCGTCTTCTTGCCCTCGCGGACACCCCTGAAGATGGCGGAGGGATTGATCTCGACGCCGTCCTTGAGCATGGCGCCGCCGAACAGCACGTACAGGGGAACGACCCTGATGTTCCCCTGCGACAGCTGCGCGGCCTGCAGGTCGCTGGTGGAGTCGGTCACGATGGAAATCATGTGCCCCACTTTAACCCAATCCTCAGGGACCGCGTGAGGATTACCTGTCCAGCGCGCCGTATTCCCGCTGCAGGTCCTTGACGAGGATCGAGAGCGCCGCCTGCCGCCCCTCGGCGCGCGTCACGCGCCAGGTGCCGCCCTCGCGGGCGAGCGCCACGAGCGCCTCGATCCGCCCGCCCGCGTGACGCGCGTGCAGGTGCTCGTGCCCGCGCAGGGCCCGCGCGTCCTCCTCGCCGAGCATCGCGTACACGGCGTCGCCCTCGCGCAGGCACTGCTGCTGCTCGGGCACCGCGAGGCGCGCGAGCTCGCCGCGCAGCCACGCCACCACGTCGGGCCGCCCGCCGAGCGTTCCGCGCCGCACGCGCGGACGCGGCTGGTTGTAGGCGATCCGCGCGCCGTCGCGCGTGGTGTAGTCGCCGCCCGCCGCGCGCACCAGCGCGTGCCCCGCCGCGATGTCCCACTCGGAGCGCGGGTTGATCGTGAAGGTCGCGTCGGCCTCGCCCGCCGCGATGCGCGCGAGCTTGTACGCGATGCTCCCGCTCGGGTTCAGGTTCGGCAGGTCGTACGCGTGCAGCTCGCGGGTGTGCTCCGTGTCGGACACCGTCACGATCGCCTCCGCGACGGGACGCGCCGAGAAGCCCGCGGGCTCGCCGTTGCGCGTCACGCCCGCGCCCACGTACCCGGCGTACATCACGTCCCGCGCGGGCGCGTACACCGCGCCCAGCACCGGCTCGTGATCCACCGCCAGCCCGATGGACACCACGTAGTCGCCCGTGCCGCTCACGAACTCCCGCGTCCCGTCGATGGGATCCACGATCCACACGCGGCGCCGTCCGAGCCGCTCGGCGCTGTCGGCCTCCTCCTCGCTGAGGATGCCGTCGTCCGGGAAGGCGGCGCGCAGGCCCGCCACGATGAGCTCGCTCGCCTCGCGGTCCGCGATCGTCACGGGATCGTCCGGGGTCTTCTCCTCGACGGCGAAGCCGCGCCGGACGTGCTCCAGCAGCAGTTCGCCCGCCTGCCGGGCGAGTCGGGTGGCGACGTCGAGTTCACGTTGGAGGTCAGGGGCAGCGTCGGTCATGGGCACGAGCATAGTGCGTCCCAACGAACGTGTGTGAGGTTGACACCTTTCCTGCCGCCCGCATAGACTCCCTCTAATGAACGCGTCGCTGAACAACGACAATAACGATCCGTCCTAGGGGGCGGGTCGTCGTCGTATCGCGACTCAGAGCCCCCGGCCAAGGCCGGGGGCTCCGTCCATTTCCGGCCACCGGCGGAAGAAGGGATGAGGGCATGAACGAACAGGCAGTCCAGAAGAGGGTCCTGTGCGCCGAGCTCGGCGCGCACGTCGGCCAGGAAGTCCTGCTGCGCGGCTTCGCGTACTCGCGCCGCGACCTCGGCGGCATCCAGTTCCTCGTGCTGCGCGACCGATCCGGCGTCACGCAGTGCGTCCTCTCGCACCAGCACCTACCCCTCCCGGAAAGCAGCGTCGAGGTCGTCGGCAAGGTCGTGGAGCAACCCCGCGCGCCCGGCGGCTACGAGGTGCAGGCCACGGACCTGCGCGTCCTGTCCGCCGCGACCGAGCCGCCCCCGGTGGAACTTCCCAAGGTCGAGTGGAACGCCAACCCCGAGACCCTCCTCGACTACCGCTACGTCACCGTGCGCGGCCTGCGCGACCGCGCCGCGCTGCGCGTGCAGGCCGTGCTGGTGGAGGCCTTCCGCGAGGCGCTCTCCACGCTGGGCTTCACGGAGATCTTCACCCCGAAGATCGTCTCGGCGGGCGCGGAGGGCGGCGCGAACCTCTTCGAGATCGACTACTTCGGCCGCCGCGCCTACCTCGCGCAGAGCCCGCAGCTCTACAAGCAGATCATGGTGGGCGTCTTCGAGCGCGTCTTCGAGACGGCTCCCGTGTACCGCGCCGAGGAGCACGCCACGAGCCGTCACCTCAACGAGTACCTCTCGCTCGACGCGGAGCTCGGCTTCATCGACTCCGAGGAGGACGTCATGGACGTCGAGGAGGAGGTGCTGCGCCACGTGACGCGCCGCCTGCGCGAGGACTGCGCGGCCGAGTTCGCCCTCTTCGGCGCGGACCTCCCGGACTTCCCGGCGCGCATTCCCCGCATCCCCCTGCTCGAAGCGCGCCGCCTCGTCACCGAGACCTACGGGCACGCGGTGGGCGGCAAGGACCTCGACCCGGAGGCGGAGCGCCTGCTGAGCCAGTACGTCCGCGAGCACCTGGGCAGCGACTACGTGTTCGTCACGAAGTACCCGCGCGCCGCGCGGCCCTTCTACGCGTACTTCGAGGAGGACGGCCTCACCCGCTCCTTCGACCTGCTCTACCGCGGCATCGAGATCACCTCGGGCGGGCAGCGCATCCACGACCTCGAGATGCTGCGGCGCAGCCTGCGCGAACGCGGCATGAGCGAGGAGGGCTTCGAGGGTTACCTGGAGGTCTTCAAGCACGGCATGCCCCCGCACGGCGGCTTCGCCATCGGCGCGGAGCGCCTCACCGCGAAGCTCCTCGGCATCCAGAACGTCCGCTTCGCCCGCGCCTTCCCGCGCGACCGTCACCGCCTCACGCCCTGAAGCCCGCCTTGAGTTGGAGCGCTCCGTCGCGGTCGCGGGGCGCTCCCGCTGTCACGCTGCGTCATGGCGAAGAACCACGAGCACGAGCACGACCACGACCGCGACGACCGCTACACCGACCCCGCCCTGCGCGCCCGCCTCAAGGACGAGATTCAGCGCGGCGACAGGGGAGGGAAGCCCGGCCAGTGGTCCGCCCGCAAGAGCCAGCTGCTCGTGCGCGAGTACGAGGCGCACGGCGGCGGCTACACCACGCGGAGCAGGGACGACGCGGCCCGCTCCCTCACGGAGTGGGGCGACGAGGACTGGCGCACCGTGAAGGGGGGCGGTGACGCGAGGCACGGGCAGCGGGTGGAGCGCTACCTGCCGAAGGCCGTGTGGAACATGCTGAGCGAGGACGAGCGCCGCGAGGCGGTCCGCACGAAGGACGAGGCGACCAGGAAGGGCGAGCAGCACGTCGCGTGGCCCGACAGCGTCCGCGAGGCGATGCGAGAGTACGAGCACGCCCGCGAGAAGCGTCGCCGCACGCGCGAGCGCGCTTCGGCGGGGGAGAAGAAGGCCTCGCGGAACGCGGACGAACCCTCGCGGCAGGCGCTCTACGACCGCGCCCGCGAGCTCGGCGTGCGGGGCAGGAGCCGCATGACCAAGGACGAACTGCGCGAGGCGGTCGAGGCACAGAAACGCTGAACGCACCCCGGGGCGCGGGGCTGGTAGGGTCGGGGCATGGAAACCCACGCCCAGTTCACGGTCGGCGGCGAGCGCGTCGTCGGCGTCCTCCACCTGCCCGACACGCCCGCGCCCGCCGCGGGGCACCCGCTCGTGGTGATGCTGCACGGCTACACCGGGCACAAGAGCGAGACGCACCGCCTGTTCACCCTCACGGCGCGGCACCTCGCGCGGCTCGGGGTGGGCGCCCTGCGCTTCGACTTCCGCGGGAGCGGCGACAGTGACGGCGACTTCAGCGCCATGACCGTCTCGCGCGAGGTGGAGGACGCCCTCGCGGGGGTCGAGTACGCGCGCGCCCGGCCCGGCGTGGACCCGGCGCGCGTCATGCTGATGGGCTTCTCCATGGGCGGCATGGTCGCCGCGCTCGCCGCGCC
>NZ_KI912616.1:6911-7373 GCF_000519345.1 Deinococcus pimensis DSM 21231 | reverse complement strand
CGCGCGCCCGCGAATTCCGCCGCGCCCGGCCAGGCCGCGCCGAGCTTCGTCTGCGCCACCCACCAGTCCTTCGTGGGCAGGATCAGGCGCGTGCGGCACAGCCCGAGGTCGTCCGCGACCTCCTGCACCGCGTCGAGCCCGACGCGGCGGTGCAGGAGATCCGTCGCGGTGTTGTCGGAGTTGTGGATCATGCGCGTCGCGAGGGCCCGCACGTCCGACCCGTCGAAAGGGTAATTGCCGAGACTCTGCGCGCCCGTCGTGACGTCGAACCTCTCCGTGAGCTTCACGCGGCCCTCGTCGATCTGCCGCAGCAGCGCCCACAGCACCGCCTGCTTGTACGAGCTCGCCAGCGGGAACTGAGCGTCCACGTCCCGCCCGACCGCCCGGACGGGCCGCAGGGTCACCGGGTCCACCTTCGCGACCCACAGGCCCAGCCGCCCGCTCAGGGCGCGCGGCGCGGGC
>NZ_KI912616.1:2418-6811 GCF_000519345.1 Deinococcus pimensis DSM 21231 | reverse complement strand
CCCGCGCCGCCCACACCGACGACGAGCGGGACGAGGCCGACGCCTACGCCCGCGTGCTCCTCGCCCGCGTGCGCGGCGAGCTTCGCCGCTCCTGGGCCGAGGTGGAGATCGTCACGATCGGCCTGCGCGAACGCGGCGTCCTCGACGGCCACGAGATCGAGCACCGCGTCCGCTGCGCCCAGGGCATCCGCTCCGCCACGCTGAACTGAGGTGCAAAATCCAGGAAAACCCGCCCCGGGCGCTCGGTTTTCCAACTCCTGAGAAAGGGCCGCGCTCCACACTGGGCGCGGCCCGGCTCCTGCACCCTGGGAGTCGAGCCCACACACACCCCGCTCGACGAAAGGCAGGGAGAGACATGGACCGCAACTCGGACCGCAACATGGAAGGCATGAGCATCGTCGCGTCCTGCGACGCCACCGACTGCCGCTACAACGAGAACCGCGAGTGCCACGCCGGCCAGATCCAGGTCAGCATGAGCGGACGCACCGCGCAGTGCATGACCTACGACCCCACCGGCGACAACGCCGGCATGGGCGACATGCCGCAGGCCGAACCGTCCTGACCCTGACAACGCAAGGAGGCGCCCCCGACAGGGGGCGCCTCCTTCGTGTGCCTCCCGCTAGATCCGCGCGACCTCGAAGGTCAGCCCGAGCTCCCTGAGCTCCGGGTTCGGGTCGCGGCCCGTCACCATGCCGTACGCGGCGTTGTCCTCCGTGAGGTACGCGTCGTACACGCGGCGTAGGTCCTCCAGCGTCACGTCCAGCAGACGCGCCTTGAAGGTGCGCTGCACCTCCTCCGTGTAGCCCGCCATGTCCCCGAAGAAACGCAGTCGCGCCACCGTGTCGGGCGACGTGAGCGGATCGAGCTGCGTGCTCGCGCTCAGCACGGCCTCCGTCAGCTCGCGCTCCCCGAGGTGACCGCCGAACACGAAGTCGCGCGCGCCCAGGAACACCTCGTACGTGCGCTCCATACGCGGATCGCGGTACGACGACATCCCGAACAGGCCGCCCTGCGGGTCGTACGTGGCGGCGCCGCCGTACGCGCCGCCCTTCTCGCGCAGCTCGCGCAGCATGTACTCCGAGCGCAGCAGATGCGAGAGCGCCAGAAGCGCGGGCGCGTCCGGGTGCGTGTACGGCACCGTGCGGAAGGACTTCGCGTGGTACGAGACTGGAACGTCCGTCGTGCGGGCCTGCGGCGCGCGCGGCGCGACGTGCGTGGGCGGCGTGCCCGTGCGTGACTCGTGGAAGCCGCCCGTCACGGGGGAGAGATCGAGGCCGAGGTCCTCGCGCGTGGCGGTCAGCAGCACCCGCACGCGGCCCTCACGCAGGACGCGCGTGAGGCCCTCGAAGTGCGACAGCAGCTCCTCCACGCGGCCCCCGTCCGTGATGGCCTTGAGCCGCGCGAGCTGCGTCAGCCCGCCCTGCCGCTCCGAGAGCGCCGCCGCCGCGCTGAGCTGCGCCGACGCGAGCCCGCGCGCGTACACGTTCCCGGACCCCACCACCGACGACTCCATCCCCGAGCGCTGCTGCCGCACGAGCTGCGTGAGGCGCTCCACGTCGAAGGTGGGCGTCGTCAGCAGGTCCCGCAGGATCTCCACGAGCTCGCCCGCGTGCCGCGAGAGCGCCTTGCCGCTCAGGGTGAAGCGCGTCCGCACGTCCGCGAGGTCGTCCGGGCCCGTCGAGACGCTCGTCGACGCGCTCACGCCGCCCGTCACGGCCTCGATGCGCCGCGCGAGCCCCACGTAGTCCAGTCCGCCCGCGCCGGAGCGCGTCAGCGCGTACGCGTACAGCGGCAGCAGGTCGAGCTGCTCCGCCGAGAGGTGCGACGTGCCCACCTGCACGTCGAGGTACACCAGCCCCGAAGTGGGCTGCTCCGCCCGCCCGACCGTCACGAGGCCGCGCTCCACGTCGTACGCGGCGCGCGGCACGTCACGCGGCACGTCCCCGAGCGCGAGCGTCGGCAGGACCGACAGGTCGTCCTCGACCTCCTGCAGGCGGGCGAGCTCCACCGACTGCTCCACCACGCGCGCGCGGTCCTCGTCCGTGAAGCCCTCCGAGACGCGCGCCACGAGCGCCGCCTCCTCCTGCGCCTGCCGCTCCTGCAGCTCGGGATCGGGCACCAGGTCGATCCGCACGCGGTGCGGGTTCTCCAGGAGCTCCTCGCGGATCATCCGCTCGAACAGCCCCCCGGCGGCGCGCTCGCGCTCCAGCCGCGCGAGGTCCTCCTCCAGCTTCAGGGACCGCACGGGGTCGCCGCCGTACAGCCACGTGTTCGCGAAGCGGAAGAACAGCTTGAGGGAGTACGGCCAGCCCGAGTTGCTCACCTCGCGCCGCGAGAGCTCGATCTGATGGATGGCGCTGTCCACGAGCTCCGCGCCGACGCCCTCCTCCGCGATGCGGGCGAGCGAGTCCAGCACGAGGCGCTCCACCTCGGCCTCCCGGCCCGCCGCGAGACCCTTGAGGCCCGCCGCGAACGAACCCTGCCGGAAGCTGTCGTTGTAGCCCGTGCCGTCCGCCGTGGCGCTCCCCACGCCCGACTCGATCAGCGCGCGCCGCAGGGGCGCCGCCGGGTTGCCCAGCAGCACGTCCGACAGCACGCTCCAGCGCAGCACGTCGTACGAGTCGAAGCTCGGCGCGACCATCCAGGCGACGAGCGTCTGCGCGCCCTTCTCCACGTCCGTCGACGGGTACGGCACCCGCAGCTCGCGCGGCGCGTCGAAGCGCGGCTGATCGGGAATGGCGACGTCCAGGTCGATCGGCGCGTCGAACTGCGACATCACCTGCGTCTCGATGGGCTCCAGGAAGCGCTCGATGGGGAGGTTCCCGTACGTGTAGAAGAACGCGTTGCTGGGGTGGTAGTGCCGCGCGTGGAACGCCCGTAGGCCCTCCCAGGTGAGCTCAGGGATGTTCCTCGGCTCGCCGCCGGAGTTGTTCGCGTACGTGAGCTCCGGGTAGAGCGCCCGCCCCATCGCCTTGTACATCTGCGAGCCCGCCGTGGCCATCGCGCCCTTCATCTCGTTGTACACGACGCCCTGCAGCTTGAGCTCGCTCCTCGGGTCGTCGATGGTGGCGTACTCCAGCCGCCACGCCTCGCGCAGGAACGTCTCCTTGCGCATCAGCGGGAAGAAGGCCGCGTCGAGGTACACCCCGAGCATGTTGAAGAAGTCCTGCTCGTTGCGGGTGCTGAACGGGTACATCGTCCAGTCCGAGGCCGTGAACGCGTTCGAGAAGGTGTTCAGCGAGCGCGGCTGCATCGAGAAGAACGGGTCCTTCACGGGGTAGCGGCGCGAGCCCGCCAGCACGATGTGCTCCAGGATGTGCGCCACGCCCGTCGAGTCGCTCGGGACGGTGGGGAACAGCACGCTGAACGTGAGGTTGTCGTCGTCACGCGCGACGTGCGCGTGACGGCTGCCGAGGTCGTGGCGCAGCAGCACCAGCGTCGCGGCGATCTCGGGCAGCGGTTCGACGTGCTCGACGGTGTAGCGCCCGAGGCGCTGCCCCACCGAGGGACCGGCGGTCATGGTGTCCATTCGCGGATTCTAGCCCGCCGCGCCCGGCGGCACAGCGTCCGAACGGCGGATGCGGCCCGACATGAAGAGCATCCCTGACCGCAATCTCATGCGGGGCATGCTAAGACAGGGGCATGTGGAGATTCAGGTCGGGCGCGCTCGCGCTCACGCTCACGCTCGTCGTCACCGCCTGCGGCACCAGCGGCAGCGACTTCGGCAGCAACGGCACGAAGGAGGCGCTCAGGTTCACCACCACGAACCTCCAGCCCGCCTACACCGGAGAGGCCTACACGCAGGAACTGCAGGTCGCGGGGGGCGTCACGCCCTACAACCTCGTCGTGGTGCGCGGCGAGCTGCCGCCCGGCGTGCGCCTGCAGGGCCGCACCCTCAGCGGCACCCCCACCAGGAACGGCCGCTACGAGTTCACCGTGGAGGCCTCCGACGCGTCGCTCTCCACCCGCTCGCAGGTCCTCGCGCTCACCGTGGACACCCTGCCGCCCGTGAAGTTCGAGCCGGTGCTGCCCACCACGGCCCTCAAGGCCGACACCCGCGTGCCCCTGAGGGTCAGCTACGCCCGCGCCACGCGCGCCGCGCGCTTCCAGTGGCGCCTCCCGGCGGGCGTGCAGGTCACCCGCGTCGAGTCCGGCGAGGGCCGCCCCATCATGCTGTGGAAGCAGTCGGGCAATCTCCTGACCCTCGACCTCGGCTTCCCGAACGTCCCGAAGACGGGCGCGACGGTCGCGCTGATCGGCCTGAAGTTCGCCGCGACCACGACGCTGACGAACCCCCAGCTGGGCTTCGAGGCACGCGACGCGGAAGGCAAGGTCGTGGGTCAGGCGGCGCTGCCGTCCCTCACGCCGCCCGCCACGCCCGGCACGCCCGCCA
>NZ_KI912616.1:0-2318 GCF_000519345.1 Deinococcus pimensis DSM 21231 | reverse complement strand
CCGCGTGCGCGTGGAGCGCGCCGCCGCAGCCCGGGCAGACGCCCGGCAGCAGGGCCCGCGCCCAGGCCCTCAGGGAGGCGGATCGGGGGAAGCGGTCGTTCACGCGTCCAGGCTAGAGACGCCGCGCACGTGCAGTGCCGCGTTGTCTAGGCCGGACGGCGCACCCCCGCGCGCGTCCGCGTGTGGTAGAACTCGGCGCATGACACAATCCATCCGGCGCGAGGACCTCGACCCTCGCTACACCTGGGACCTCACCGCGATCTTCCCGACCGAGCAGGACTGGTCGAACGAGCTCGACGCGCTGCGCGCCGAGATTCCCGGCCTGAAGGCGTACGAGGGCCGCCTCGGCGAGAGCGGCGCCACGCTCCTCGCGTACCTCGAGGCGTCCGTGGCGCTCGCCACCCGCCTGCAGAAGGCCACGACGTACGCGTTCCTCGGGATGTACCTCGACATGCGCGACCCCGGGGGGCGCGAGCGGGCCGGGCGCGCGCAGGCCCTGCCGCCCCTCCTCGCGGAGGCCACCGCGTTCGACGATCCCGAACTCCTCTCGCTCGGCGCCGCGCGGCTCGCCGAACTCCGCGAGGAGGAGCCGCGCCTCGACCTGTACGCCCGCGTGTTCGAGCGGCTCGAGGAGCGCCGCGCGTTTGTCCGCAGCGCCGAGGTGGAGGCCGTCCTCGGGCAGGTCGGCGGGGCCTTCGCGGGCACCACGAGCGCGTACGGCAGCCTCACCGACACCGACATGACCTTCCCGGACGCGCCCTCCCCGCAGGGTCCACGCCGCGTCAGCCAGAACACCGTCGCGGCGCTCGTCTCCGACTCGGACCGCGAGGTGCGCCGCGCCGCCTTCGAGTCCTTCGCGGACGAGTACCTAGCGCACCGCAACACCCTCGCGGACCTCTACGTCACGCGGGTGCGGCAGTCGTCGTTCACGGCGCGCGTGCGCGGCTACGCCTCCAGCGTGGAGGGCGTCCTCGCGCAGAAGGGCTCGTCCATGGACGCGCTGAACGCCGTCGTGGAGGCCTTCAAGGCGAACGTGGGCACCTGGCACCGCTACTGGCGCGTGCGCCGCCGCGCGCTCGGCCTGGAGCGGCTGGAGCCCTGGGACGTGCAGGCGCCCTTCTCGCGCGTCACGCGCGAGGTGCCCTACGACGAGGCGGTCGAGACGATCCTCGCGAGCGTCGCGCCCCTCGGGGAGTCCTACGTGTCGACGCTCCGCAAGGGCCTCCTGGAGGACCGCTGGGTGGACGTGTACCCCACCGAGGGCAAGCCGAACGCGCAGTTCGCGAGTCCCGGCGCGGGCCGCCCGTTTGTGATGATGAGCTACTCGGGCAGCATGCCGAGCCTCGGGGTGCTCGCGCACGAGCTCGGGCACGCCACGCACATGCAGCACTTCCTCACCGCGCAGCCCGAGGTCTACCACGGCATGGGGAGCCTGGAGTGCGAGGTGCCCAGCAACCTCGGCCAGATGATGCTGCGCGCGCACCTCCTCGCCGGGGAGCCCGACACGGAGTTCGCGCTCGCGGTGCTCGACGAGGCCTTCGCGAACTTCTACCGCTACTTCTTCCAGATGCCCCTGCTCGCCCGCTTCGAGCTCGAAGTGCACGCCGCGGTGGACCGAGGCGAGGGTCTCACCGCCGACCGCCTCTCGGGCATCATGACGGACCTGCTGCGCGAGGGCTGGGGCGACGAGGTGACGGTGGACGGGCGCGCCGCCATGATGTGGGCGCAGTTCGGGCACCTCTACTCGCCGTTCTACACCTTCGAGTACACCGTGGGCATCTCGTGCGCCGCGCAGATCTCGGCGGACGTCCTCGCCGGGAAGGAGGGCGCCGTGGAGGGCTACCTCGCGTTCCTGCGCGCGGGCAGCAGCCTGAGCTCCCTGGACGCCCTGAAGCTCGCCGGGGTGGACCTCACCACCCCCGAGCCCATCGAGCGGGGCTTCGAGGCCCTCTCGGCGCTCGTGAACCGGCTCGAAGGCCTCGTGGAGGCCCGCGAGCGCGCCCTCGCCTGAGATCCGGTGAGAGGAGGGGCGCTTCCCCAGGCGCCCCTCCTCTCAGCTCGGTACGGTCAGGTCCACCGGGAGCCGTCCCGTCGCCGAGCCCCCGCCGAGCACCTCCGCGAGCGCCGAGAGCGCGTTCGACCGGAACCCGTACGTGACGAGCGCGCCCAGGCCCACGTCCGGAACGACGTACGGACTCCACAGCGCGAGGTGCGTGGCCGCGACACCGGAGGCGCGCACACGCCGCGCGAGGTCCAGCACCTCCGCGCCCGGCGTGGAGCGCGTGGTCGTCGCGAGCAGCACGTGGTCGAGGTCGCCC
>NZ_KI912615.1:28192-29341 GCF_000519345.1 Deinococcus pimensis DSM 21231 | reverse complement strand
CGCGCCCCACAGCGCGAGCGCCACGACCGCGCCGACCGCCCAGCCCGCCAGGGGGTAGAAGCCGCTCGCGCGGGCGAACTCCCCCTCCCGCACGTCCCCGACGTGCGGGAGGGGGAGCGTGGTCAGGAAGGTCAGGGCGAGGTGGGCGGCGCGGACGAGCGAGCGGAGCATGCGCCGATGCTAACAGGCGTCTCCGGGCGCGGCCCGGGTGAGGGGAGGCGCAGGGCACCGAGAGGCTGACTTCACGTGAACCGTTCATGAAGAAGGTATGCTGAAGTGAGATCCAAGGAGGTGCCCATGAGCGTACTCGCGACCCTGATCGGACTCTTCACGGCGTTCGCCGCGTGGCTGCTGCGTCCCACCCTCAGCGCGGGCGACGCGGAGGGCTTCTGGGACTTCCCCGGCGAGGGCACGGACGCCGAGGCCGCGCTCGGCTGACCCCCCGAAGGAATCGGGGCGCCCCGGGAACGGGGCGCCCTTTCGACTGAAACGGCTAGTTCGTCTTGCTCGCGGCGCGCGGCAGCGCGAGGAAGAGCAGGCCGACCGCGCCGAAGCCCAGCCCGACCGACATCAGGGCGGCGGCGTCGCGGACGTAGCCGCTCACGAAGAGGCCCAGCCCGGCGGAGGCGGCGATCGCGTGGAGCGCCGCGCGGTTCTTGAGGTGGGACGGCGCGGCGTCCGTGAAGAGCACCAGCAGCATCGCGCCGACGATCAGGGTGATGAGGCCGCCTTCCATATGAAGGAAAGCTTAACAGAACTCCCTGACCGGTGCATGAAACGCCCGACTCCCAAAATGCCTTTCGGCTCCTCACAAGTGCGCGCCCGCAGGCCGGGCGATGATGCGGACGACCCGGGAGGACAGCATGACCGACCCCATCGACCGCGACGAGAACGCCGGAGCCGACACCACGACCGACCGCCCCGACTTCGAACGCCCGAAGGCGCCCCTTGATACCACGCTCGGCACCGCCCGCACGGGCGGCATGGGCGGCATGGCGGGCACCGGCAGTCCCTCCGCCGACACCGACATGGCGGGCGAGCCGCCCGGCGGCGACCTCGAAGACCAGTGACGTGAGCTTCCGCGCCGCCCGCGTCGTCCTCGTCGGGGGCGGCCACGCCAGCGTCGAGGTGCTCGCCCGCGCGGGCCGC
>NZ_KI912615.1:25132-28092 GCF_000519345.1 Deinococcus pimensis DSM 21231 | reverse complement strand
GCCCGCCACGATGCGTGCGGGCGTGGCGGCGGGTACGTCGGACGTGACGGTGAGGGTGCTGGTGGTGGTCTCCGCGCCGAGGGTGGTGCGGAGCTTCAGGGCGTTCGCGCCGGGCTTCAGGCGCTGCCACTCCACGAACAGTCCGTCGGGGCCCACGCGGACGGGACGCCCGTCGATGGTGAGGTTCGCGCCGGGCGTGACGCTGCCCTCCACGAGCACGTTCTCGTACGTGACGGTGTGGTTGTTGGGCGGGTACACCACGAGGACGCGCGGCGGCTGGGCGAGCGCGAGCCCGGCGAGGAGCGGCGCGAGGGCGCCGAGCACGAGGGTCCGGCGGGGCGGGGTGGGGATCGCGGGTCGCGGCATGCGGGCCTCCTGGATGAAGATTCGCTCAATGTAGTCCCCAACGAGGGACGGTGAGGTGAGAGCCCCCGCTGTCCAGACAATTCGCGCTCACAAACGTGCCGCGTCCCTTGCTCTGTCCACAACAGAATGCGAGACTGTGTCCCGTGATGTCGCCCACCCTCGACCGTGCCCGGCACGAACTCAAGACCGTCTTCGGCTACGACGCCTTCCGCGGGCCCCAGGAAGCCATCGTCGGGCACGTCGCGGACGGAGGCGACGCGCTCGTCCTCATGCCCACCGGCGGCGGCAAGAGCCTCTGCTACCAGGTGCCCGCCCTGCTGCGCGAGGGCACCACGGTCGTCGTGTCCCCCCTGATCGCCCTCATGAAGGACCAGGTGGACGCCCTGCGTCAGCTCGGCGTGGACGCCGCCTTCCTCAACAGCAGCCTCGGCCCCCGCGACGCCAGAGACGTCGAGGAGCGCCTCGCGCGCGGCGAGCTCAAGCTGCTCTACGTCGCGCCCGAACGGCTCGTCACCGAGCGCTTCCTCGGCCTGCTCGACCGCGCCCGCGTCGGCCTGTTCGCCATCGACGAGGCGCACTGCGTCTCGCAGTGGGGCCACGACTTCCGCCCGGAGTACCTCGGGCTCGCCGTCCTCGCCGAGCGCTACCCCGGCGTGCCGCGCGTCGCGCTGACCGCCACCGCCGACGACGCCACCCGCCGCGAGATGGTCGAGCGCCTCCACCTGCACGGCGCGCGGCAGTTCGTCAGCAGCTTCGACCGGCCCAACATCACCTACCGCGTCGTGGAGAAGGCCAGCGCCCTGAAGCAGGTCCACGACTTCATCCGCACCGAACATCCCGGCGACGCGGGCATCGTGTACTGCCTCTCCCGGCAGAAGGTCGAGGACACCGCCGCGTACCTCGCGCAGCAGGGCATTCGCGCGCTGCCCTACCACGCGGGCCTCACGAACGACGTCCGCGCCCGCCACCAGGAGCGCTTCCTGCGCGAGGAGGGCGTCGTGATGGTCGCGACCGTCGCGTTCGGCATGGGCATCGACAAGCCCGACGTGCGCTTCGTCGCGCACCTCGACCTCCCGAAGAGCATGGAGGGCTACTACCAGGAGACGGGCCGCGCCGGACGCGACGGCCTGCCCAGCACCGCCTGGATGGCCTACGGCCTCGCGGACGCCGTGCAGGTCCGCCGCATGCTCGCGCAGAGCGACGCGCCCGAGGAGATCCGCCGCGTCGAGTCCCGCAAGCTCGACGCCCTGCTCGCCTACGCCGAGACCGCCACCTGCCGCCGTCAGGTGCTGCTGCGCTACTTCGGCGAGACGCACCCCGGCGCGTGCGGCAACTGCGACACCTGCCTCTCGCCCGTCGACACCTGGGACGCCACGGTCGCCGCGCAGAAGCTCGTGTCCGCCGCGCACCGCACCGGCAAACGCTTCGGCGTCACGCACCTCGTGGACGTCCTGATGGGCCGCGACAGCGCCAAGATCCACGCGATGGGCCACGACCGGCTCAGCGTGTACGGCATCGGCCGCGACCTGAACGAGAAGGCCTGGAAGTCCGTGGCGCGCCACCTCGTCGCGGGCGGCTACCTCAGCGCCGACGATCACGGCGGCCTCCAGCCCACCGGGCGGGCCACGCCCCTGCTGCGCGGCGAGGAGCAGGTGCTGCTGCGCCGCGAGACGGACCGCCCGCAGAAGAGCGCCAAACGCGCCCCGTCCGTCGTCGCGCCGCAGGACGAGGAGCTCTTCGCGGACCTGCGCGCCCTGCGCAGCGAACTCGCCAGGAACGCGGGTCTGCCGCCCTACACCATCTTCCACGACGCCACCCTCAAGCAGATGGCGGAGGAGCGCCCGCAGACCCTCGCGGCCCTCGCGAACGTCAGCGGGGTCGGCGCCAGCAAGCTCGAACGCTACGGCGAGCGCTTCCTGACGGTGCTGCGCGGCCACGCGCCCGCCGAGCCCCGCCGCGCTCCGGAGGCGCCCCTCTGGACGCCCGCGCCGCGCGCCGCCACGTCATCCGCCAGGGGCGGCGGCACCGGCGACACCCTCACCGTCACCCTCGACCTCGCCCGCGAGGGCCACAGCATCGAGGAGATCGCCCGGCAGCGCGGCCTCACCGCGCAGACGATCAGCAAGCACCTCGCGAACCTCGTCCGCGACGGCCAGCTCAGCTTCACCGAGGCGACCGGCCTCGGCGACGACGACCTGCGCGTCATCGAACGCGCCTACCACACCCTCCCCGAGGAGCAGCGGACGCGCCTCGCCCCCCTGCGGGAGGCCACCGCGGAACGCTACGACTTCGAACGCCTGCGGGTGGCGCACGCGGTCATCACCGAGTAGATCTCCTCAGTCCCGCGCGCTCATGGCGGCCCCGGCGCTCGCGGCGATCACGCAGGCCATCGCGACGAGCTGCCGCGCGCTGAGCGCCTCGTGCAGGAACACGAAGCCCATCGTGGCGGCCACGGCGGGCTCCAGGCTCATCAGGATGCTGAACACCCGCGCGGGCAGACGGCGCAGCGCCGTCATCTCCAGCGAGTACGGCAGCGCGGACGACAGGAGCGCCACGCCGAGGCCGAGCAGCAGCAGGTTCGGCGCGAGCAGGGT
>NZ_KI912615.1:24936-25032 GCF_000519345.1 Deinococcus pimensis DSM 21231 | reverse complement strand
ACGGCCGCGCCAGGGCGAGGCTGCGCGTGAAGACGCCCTCGCGGTCGCGGACGAGCTCCGGGACGCCCGCGAGGAGCGCGGCGAGCAGATCGTCCG
>NZ_KI912615.1:24739-24836 GCF_000519345.1 Deinococcus pimensis DSM 21231 | reverse complement strand
TCCACGTCGGGCGCGCGCCGCAGCGTGACCACGAGGTCCGTGCCGTCCCAGGCGGCCTGCCAGCCCCACGGCTGCGTTCCCGCGAGGTCGAGCCGGA
>NZ_KI912615.1:13583-24639 GCF_000519345.1 Deinococcus pimensis DSM 21231 | reverse complement strand
CGGGCCGCGACGACGCGCGCGCCGACGGTGTACTGGCCGCTGTCGCGCAGGGCCACGCGGCCCTCGTAGCTGCCGCCGCCGACGGGGCTGAGCACGACGATCTCACGCTGGTCGCCGCGGTCGAGGACGGCCTCGACGCGCAGGTCACGCTCGGTGAGGCTGCTGCCGTTCACGCTGGCGCGCACCGTGATGCTCTCGCCGGGCTCCGCGGTGGCGGGCACGTCGGCGCTCGCGCTGATGGTGGTGGGGCCCCACTGCTCGCGGACGTAGCGCTTCCAGCCCGCGAGTTCGCGCGCGAGGGCGTAGTCGCCGTCCGCGACGCGCGCGGCGCGCTCGGTGAGGGGCAGGTAGTACTTCGTGGTGTAGTCGATGACCTGCCGCTGCATGCTGAACTCGGGCGCGATGGTCTCGATGGCGTGACGGGCCTTCTCGAGCCAGCCGTGGTTGAAGCCGCGCGCGTCCCGGCGGTAGTACAGCGGGACGATGTCCTCCTCGAGCGTCTCGTAGAGGCTGAAGCTGTCCGCGTCGTCCTGCACGTCGAGGCTGTCGAACTCGCGTTCGTCGCCGATGGCGTAGCCGTTGCCGCCGTCGTAGGATTCGCGCCACCAGCCGTCGAGGATGCTGAAGTTCAGCGCGCCGTTGAGGCTGGCCTTCATGCCGCTCGTGCCGGACGCCTCCAGCGGACGGCGGGGGTTGTTGAGCCAGATGTCGACGCCCTGCACGAGGTGACGGGCGACGTTCATGTCGTAGTTCTCCAGGATGACGATCTTGCCGCGGAACTCGGGTTCCTGGCTCATGCGGTAGATCTCCTGGATGAAGGCCTTGCCGGGGTTGTCGGCGGGGTGCGCCTTGCCCGCGAAGACGAACTGCACGGGCCGCTCGGGGTCGTTGACGATCCGCGCGAGTCGGGCGCGGTCGCGGAAGAGCAGGTTGGCACGCTTGTACGTGGCGAAGCGGCGCGCGAAGCCGATGGTGAGCGCCTCGGGGGAGAGGACCTGCGACGCGGCCTTCACGTCGGCGGCGCTGGCGCCGTTGCGGCGCAGCTGCTCCTGCAGGCGGGTCCGCACGAACTGGATCATGTCGATCTTGAGGTCGCGCAGGGCCGCGACGAGGTTCTCGTCGGGGATGTTGGGGATGGCGGCCTTCCACATGGCGGTGTCCTCGAGCCGTTCGGTCCAGTCGCCGGGCAGGACGCCCGCGTAGAGGTCGCGGAGCTTCTGCGCGAGGAACGTGAGGGTGTGGACGCCGTTGGTGACGTGCCCGATCGGCACCTCGCTCTGTGCGGCGCCGGGGTAGAGGAAGTTCCACATGGCGCGGCTGACCTCGCCGTGCAGTTCGGACACGCCGTTCGCGGCGCGCGAGAGGCGCAGCGCGAGGACGGTCATGCTGAACGTCTGGCCCCAGGGCTGGTCCTGGCGGGCCAGCTCGATCATGTTCTCCCAGGTGGTGCCGAGCCTGGCGGGCCACTCGCCGAGGTAGCGGCCGATCAGGTCGAGGGGGAAGGCGTCGTTGCCGGCGGGGACGGGCGTGTGCGTGGTGAAGATGCTGCCCGACGCGACCGCCTCGACGGCGCTGGCGAAGTCGAGGCCGCCCGCGACGAACTCGCGGATGCGCTCCAGGCCGAGGAAGGCGGCGTGGCCCTCGTTCATGTGGAACACCTGGGCGTTCACGCCGAGGGCGCGCAGCGCGCGGACGCCGCCGACGCCGAGGATGAGCTCCTGCTGGACGCGCAGTTCCTGGTTGCCGCCGTAGAGGCGGGCGGTGAGGCCGCGGTCGTGGTCGTCGTTGCCCGCGACGTTGCTGTCGAGGAGGTAGACGGGAATGCGGCCGATGCGCAGTTCCCACACGCGGACCTTCACGTCGCGGCCCGCGACGTCGACGTTGACGTAGGCGTCCTGACCGTCGGGGGTGCGGGCGGGGCGGATGGGGAGCGTGGTGAGGTCGATCTCGTCGAAGCTCTCCTCCTGCCAGCCGTCCTTGTTGATGCGCTGGCGGAAGTAGCCCTGGTGGAAGAGCAGGCCGACCGCCGCGAAGGGCAGGCCGAGGTCGCTGGCGCTCTTGCAGTGGTCGCCGGCGAGGACGCCGAGACCGCCGGAGTAGATGGGGAGGCTCTCGTGGAAGCCGTACTCCATGCTGAAGTACGCGATCTGCCCGAGTTCCGCGGCGTGACGGGTGCGCCAGGTGGAGGGCGCGTCCATGTACGCCTCGAAGTCCTCCATGACGCGCTCCAGGCGCGCGAGGTACTGCGGGTCGCGCGAGACCTCCTCCAGGCGGGACTGGGGCACGTCGAGGAGGGTGCGGACGGGGTTGTGGTTGCTGCCTTCCCACAGGTCGGGGCTGAGGTCGCGGAAGAGGTTGGTGGCGTGGGGCGTCCAGCTCCAGTAGAGGTTGTACGCCAGGTCCTCGAGACGCCGGAGGTTCTCCGGGAGCTTGGGGAGGACGGTCACTTTGCCGAGCACGTTCATACCGGACGAGTCTACTACGAAAGTGTTTTCCTTACGCTTTTGCGGTGATGTGCCCGCTGGAACCTCGCGTGTGGCAGGTGTGGGGCACGCTACAGGGCTGTCTGGACAGCCCCTGAAAGGGCCGGGGAGGGCGCGCGGGCGGAGCCTCCACCTGATATTCTTGTACCCAGTCCAACCGAACGGGCGTTCGTCCCACGTGGTAGCGTGACGCACCGATCCCACCCGGAGGCCCCATGATCGATTTCTCGCTCACCGACGAACAGAAACAGCTCCAGCAGCTCGCGCGCGACTTCGCCCGCAACGAGATCATCCCCATCGCCACGGAGTACGACCAGAAGGAGGAACTCCCCTGGCAGGTCGTCGAGAAGGCCCATGAGGTCGGCCTCCTCAACACCAGCGTCCCCGAGCACGCGGGCGGCCTCGGCCTCTCCATGATCGACGAGGTCATCATCGGCGAGGAACTCGCCTACGGCTGCATGGGCATCTACACCATCCTGATGGCCTCCGAGCTCGGCATCACGCCCGTCGTCGTCGGCGGCACCGAGGAACAGCACAAACGCTTCCTCGCGCCCCTCCTGGACAAGCCCAGCCTCGCCGCGTTCGCGCTCAGCGAGCCCAACAACGGCTCCGACGCCGCCGCCATGAACACCACCGCCGTCCTCGACGGCGACGAGTGGGTCATCAACGGCACCAAGATGTGGATCTCGAACGGCGGCGTCGCCGAGATCACGGTCGTGTTCGCCACCGTCGACAAGAGCCTCGGCCACCGCGGCACCGTCGCCATCGTCGTGCCGAAGGACGCGCCGGGCCAGAGCTACAACAAGATCCGCCACAAGCTCGGCCAGCGCGCCAGCCTCACCTCCGAGCTCGTCTTCGAGGACGTCCGCGTCCCGAAGGAGAACATCCTCGGCGGCATCGGCGACGGCTTCAAGATCGCCATGAAGACGCTCGACAAGACCCGCATCCCCGTCGCGGCGGGCTCCGTCGGCATCGCCCGCCGCGCCCTCGACGAGAGCCTCAGGTACGCCCGCGAACGCGCCGCCTTCGGCCGCCCCATCTCGGAATTCCAGGCGATCCAGTTCAAGCTCGCCGAGATGAGCATGGGCGTCGAGACGGGCCGCCTCATGGCCCTCAAGGCCGCGTGGCTCGTCGATCAGGGCCTGCCGCACAGCGCGGAGAGCGCCATCGCCAAGGCCTACTGCTCCGAGATGGCCTTCGACGCCTCCAACGAGGCCATCCAGGTCCACGGCGGCTACGGCTACGTCGGCGAGTACCCCGTCGAGAAGCTCCTGCGCGACGTGAAGCTCAACCAGATCTACGAGGGCACCAACGAGATCCAGCGCGTCGTCATCGCCCGTCAGCTGTTGAAGAAGTAGTCGGTCGTCGGCGGTCAGCCGTCAGTGGAGGGACGCGGGAGCGACCCGAAAAAACCCGGGCTCCATCGGACGCCCCGAAGATCGGCACCCGAGATCGAGCACTGATCGCTGACCGCTGATCGCTGACCACTCACCCTATAATTCCACCGGAGACCCTATGAAGATCCTGACCCTGATTCGCCAGGTGCCCGACGCGGAAGCCCGCGTGCGGGTCACGAACGGCGCCGTGGACCTCGAGGGCGCCACCCTCGTCATGGACGGCATGGACGAGTACGGCGTGGAGCAGGCGCTGCGCCTGCGCGAGGGCGGCGCGGACGCCGAGATCGTCGCGCTCGCCGTCGGCCCGCGCCGCAACGAGGACGCCCTGCGCACCGCGCTCGCCATGGGCGCCGACCGCGCCGTCCACGTCGAGACGGACGCCGTCCTCGACCCCATCAGCCTCAGCAAGGTCGTCGCGCGGATCGCGCAGACCGAGGGCATCGACCTCGTGCTCGTCGGCGGGCAGCAGGCCGACTGGGACAGCCAGGCCCTCGGGGCCGCCACCGCCGAGCGCCTCGGCTGGCCGCAGCTCACCTGGACGAACGGCCTCCAGGTGCAGGACGGCGCGCTGACGGGACGGCACGACGTCGACGAGGGCAACGAGACCTTCACGGCCACGCTGCCCGCCGTCGTCACCACCCAGCAGGGCCTCAACGAGCCCCGCTACCCCACCCTGCCGAACATCATGAAGGCGAAGAAGAAGGAACTGCGCAAGGACACCCTCGACCAGTACGGCGTCACGCCCCTCGTGCGCGTCGTCGGCGCCGAGATCCAGGCGCGCGCCCGCATGAACCGCGTCATCGACGGCAAGGACCCCCAGGCCGCCGCGGCGCAGCTCCTCGAACTCCTCCGCAATGAGGCCAAGGTGATCGCGTGATCCTCGTCGTCGCAGAGTACGCCGCCGGCAAGCTCAGCAAGAGCACCGCCGAGATGGTCAGCGCCGCCCGCGACTCGGGCCGTGAAGGCCCCGTCACCCTCCTCGTCCTCGGCTCCGGGATCGCGGGCGTCGCGAACGAGGCCGCCGCGCTCGCCGACCAGGTGCTCGTCGCGGACCTGCCGCAGCTCGCGCAGTACGACGCGGAGCTCTGGGCCGCCGCGATCACCCAGATCGCCCGCGAGGGCGAGGCGACCACCGTCATCACCGGCGGCAGCCGCTCGGGCCGCGAGTACAGCCCCCGCGTCGCCGTGCGGCTCGACGCGCCCCTCCTGGAGGACGTCATCAGCCTCGCGCCCGCCGGCACGGGCCTGCGCGCGCAGCGCTACACGTACCTCGCGCGCGTCACCGAGACCGTCGAGGCCGACGCGCCCGTCATCGTCGTGAGCGTCAAGCCCGGCACCTTCACGCCCGCGCAGCCCGCCGCGAGCGCGGGCGAGCAGTACGACGTGGAGCTCGACCTGCCCGCCCCGCGCGTGCAGGTGACCGGCAAGACCGTCGAGAAGACGAGCCGCGTCGCGCTGTCCGAGGCGGACCTCGTCGTGACCGGCGGCCGCGGCGTCGGCAGCCCCGAGAACTTCACGAGCCTCGTCGAGGGCCTCGCGGACCAGCTCGGCGCGGGCGTCGGCGCCACGCGCGCGGTCGTGGACGCCGGCTGGCGGCCCTACAGCGAGCAGGTCGGCCAGACCGGCCGGACCGTGCAGCCCAAGGCGTACATCGCGCTCGGCGTGTCCGGCGCGGTGCAGCACCTCTCCGGCATGGGCAAGAGCAAGATCATCGTCGCCGTCAACAAGGACGCCGAGGCCCCCATCTTCAAGGTCGCGGACTACGGCATCGTCGGGGACGTCAACGAGGTCGTGCCCGCCCTCATCGAACAGGCCCGCAACAAGTAACGCGAGGCGCAGGAAAGAGCGGGAGGCCGAGGGGCCTGCCCGCTCTTCTTGATGTCGTTGGCCTCAGTTCATGCCACAGCGAAGGATCAGGCCTCGGGGTTGGCCTTGGCTTCGGCCTTGGCGACCTTCATCGCGGCGGAAGCCTTCCGGGTCAGGGCGTAGAAGTCGGCGATGTTCTTCACCTTTCCTGTCGCGCTGCCCAGGTTCAACCGGAGGATAGAGCTGGCAAAGGCATCGAAGCCCATCTGGATACGCTCAATCACCATGGAGGCTGTGTGTTCCCCTGCCGGCAGAACGATCACGAACTCCTCACCTCCCCATCTTCCAACTCCGTCGAGACGTGAGTCAGCCAGGACGTAGACAAGTGGCATGAACGGCGCTTCACTGCCCAGCGCTATATTCCTGGCCCGCTCGACCTCTTCTCGTCGATTTCGCGTGCTTGCCATAAGCACCTTTGCATAGATTGAAAGGGCAAGGTCGCCCATCTCATAGCCAAAGGTATCATTTATCAATTTAAAATCCTGGCCGTCAGCAAAGATTACACTTATTTCACACTCTCCTTGCAAAAGGAGGCGTTCTACATAAATGAGTAGGCCACTTCTACTTAATAGGCCGGTAAGTCCATCGGTAGTAGCCATTGAGAATACAAGATCAAACAGGCGTTGATCGAATATGTTACTTTCCATCGAAGAAATAAGGTGAAATGTATAAGGACAGCGGTCCCCACCCCATCATGCACCCGCAACGCGCGGAGGTGGGGTACCTCCGTACGTCACTCCACCTGCACGATCTCCGGGTGGTAGAGGCCGGCCTTCCTGAGGGCCGCAATGACCTTCTTCCGGTCCCTCAGCGCGAGCGCCGCGTGGAAGTCGGGCTCCATGGTCATCGCGACGAGGTAGTGGAAGTCGCCCCACAGCTCGAAGCCGAGGCCCTTGCGCATCAGCTTCGAGAACGCCACCCAGGCGGGCTCGGAGAGCTGTTCGAGCGGCGCGATGAAGTGCGTCTCGCCGTCCATGACGGGGTCGGTCCGCACGACCTGCTCGTAGCGGCGCCGCTCGGAGCGCGAGAGCTGGGCGGGACCGTCGGGCGCGCAGAGGAAGGCGGGCAGCGCGGAGTACGTGTCGCGGCAGCGGGTGGGACGGTCCGCGTACTGCGTGCACGAGCCCGTCTCGCGGTCGAGCAGCGGGCAGAAGCCCACCTCGCGCCGGTGCCTCTCGACGTACTCGTCGGGGGTGCGGCTCGCGTGGGCGTTGCGCCAGACCTTGCGGGCGTGCTCGCGCACCGCGCGGTGCTGCTCCGGGGTGAGGCTCTCCGAGAGGGTGAGCGCCTCGGCCCAGCTGAGGCGGATGGGCATGTCGCAGCAGCGGAAGCAGCCGCTCGCGCAGTACACGCGGCCTCCCGCGCGGGTGTAGTCGTCGAGCCACGCCTTCGCGCGGCGATCGAAGCGGGCGTACTGGGCGCGCACCTCGCGCGTCCAGACGTCGCGCGCCGCGTCACCGGGCGCGCTCCTCACGTTGTGGTTCGTTCTTGCCGGGTTCGTCACGAGAATCCGTCTAGTATAGCTCGCGGGTCCATGTGACTCGCGGCGGCCCCTCGGGCGCTGGGCGCGACCGGATCGTAACCGGGCGCCAGGAAGCTCCAGGAGAGAGTCCACGAATCCTCCACCGCTCATCCCCCCAGGATTGCATGAGCCTATACTGAGAACGCCGTGTTCAGGAGACCAGCCAAGACCGCCCCCGCGACCCCGTCCGCGCCGAGCACGCCCAGCCCCACCGACCCGGGCCGCGTGCTCAACGACCTGCTCGCCAAACCCACCCTGGAGGGCGTCCTGGAGTCCACGCTCTCCACCGCCGCCGACCTCGTCGGCGGGAACGTCAAGGGCTACGCCGTCATCCGCCCCGGCGAGGACCAGATCGCCGCGGTCCTCGGCTACGAGCACGACCTCGTCGGGCTTCAGCTCGGCGGTCCCTGGTCCGCCGGACGGGCGCGCGTCGTGACGGACAGCGCCGCCGAACTGTTCGCCACCAACCCCCCGGAGGTGCGCGCCCGGCTCGACGTGCTCGGCATGCGCGAGACGAAGGCCAGTCTCGTCGCGCCCCTGCGCGACCGCAACCGCTTCCTCGGCGCGCTCGTCCTCGACCGCTACACCGGAGACGTCTTCACGTCCGCGCAGCTCGACGCGGTATCACGCTGGGCGTCGTCCGTCACGCCGCTCGTCGCGCTGCTCGAAAGCCGCGAGGAGGCGCGCGCCCTGTCGCGCAAGCTGTCGAGCGTCTTCGTGGACTCCATCGAGTCGCTCGACTTCGACTCCGTCGGACACGCACGCCGCGTCACGGAGGTGGCCGTCCAGATCGGGCGGTCGCTCAACCTCAGCGACCGCGAACTCGACGAGCTCTGGTACGCCGCGATGCTCCACGACCTCGGCAAGGTCCACGGCGAGGACGGTCACGCCATGATCGGCGCGAACCTCCTGCACGACGTGCCCCAGCTCGCCGGAGCGCAGCTCGGCGTGCGGCACCACCACGAGCGCTGGGACGGCTTCGGTGAACCCGACCGGCTCGCGGGCGAGGAGATCCCGCTCGCCGCGCGCATCGTCGCCGTCGCCGACGCGTTCGTCCGCCGTGGCCCCGACGGGCTAGCCGCCGTGAGCGGCACCCTCCTCGACCCGCGCATCGTGGCGGTCGTAGAGGCCATCCCCTCCTGACGCCACCCACCCGGGGCGCCGCGCCCGCAGGTCGGGCGCGGCGCTCTCTCGGTCGTCCCGCGCGCCGTGCCCTATGATGGTGCGCGTGACACGGACTTCGTCCCCGAACGTACCGCCGCGGGGCGCGCGCGGCGGTCCTCCCGCTCCCGAACTCCGTCTGTCCTGCCGCCCGCCCGTTCCCCCCCGCGAGGGCGCGGCGTGACGTCCGGTCTCGGCTTCCCCACCATCGAGGCCCGCTGCGGCCCGCTGGAACGGCTCGGCGGGGGCGCGCACAGCCGCGTCTACGCCGCCGGGGACTACGTCGTGAAGGTGTACCGCAACTTCCTCGGCTGGCACGAACTCGAGGCGTCCAACATGCGCCGCGCGGGTCTGGGCCGCTGGGTCGTGGATACCCTGGAGGCCGACGGGGCGCAGGTGCTGATCATGCGCCGCTTCCCGGGACGGCCCGTGACGGCAGCGCAGCTGCCCGCCGCGCTGCCGCAGGTCCGCACCTTCCTCGCCGGGCTGCACGCCGCCCGTTCCGGAGAGGTAGACCTCGCCCGGGTCCGCGAGCGCATGCGCCGCTTCCGCACCGCCCTGTCGGGCAGCGGTCTCGACGACCTCTTCGAGGCGGTGGAGGAGCCCCTGCGGCGCGGTCAGCTCGCGGCGCGCGCCGCGTACTGCCACCTCGACCTGTGGTCCGACAACGTCCTCGTCTCCGACGAGGGCGAGGTGCTCGTGATCGACTGGACGCGCGCCGCCCTCGACGACCCCATCCGGGACCTGTCGCTGTTCAAGACCGGCACGCTGGACCTGCTGCCGCCCAGCGCGAGCGTCGAGACGGTCCTCGGCATGCTGCCCGACGAGCCGAACGCCCGCGTGCGCCTGCGCGCCTACCTCGCGCACACGTACCTGCACGACCTGTACTGGTTCCTGATGCGCGAACCCTACGAGTTCGACGCGCAGCGCGCGATGAAGGTGCCGAGGGCGCGGCACGCGCTCGAAACCCTCTGAGTGCAGAGACGCGTAGTCGCACGAGGCATGAGCCCCGGGCCGTCCCGGGGCGTACGCAGCCAAAGCGCGGGCGGCCACTCCCAAGCGCGCAGAGACACGTCAAAGCCCCAGGCATGAGCGAGCGGCCGTCCGCGAGCGTACGCAGCCAAAGCGCGGGCGGCCACTCCCAAGCGCGCAGAGACACGCCAACGCCCCAGGCGGAAGCGAGCGGCCGTCCGCGAGCGTACGCACCCAGACGCGGGGGGCCTCCCGAGCCCTTCAGAGATACGTCACCGCCCCAGCCAGAGGCGAGCGGCCGTCCCGCCTCACCTTCTCCCGGGGCGATTCGGCGTGCGGGGCGTTAACATGATCCTTATGCCAGGCCCCCTGACCGTCGTCCAACACCCGTTGCTGCAGCACAAGCTGGCCCTGATGCGGGACGTGAACACCGGCCCGAAGGAGTTCCGCGAGCTCGCGGCGGAGGTGACGCTGCTCCTCGCGTACGAGGCGATGCGTGACCTCGAAACCGAACCCGTGACGCTGCGCACGCCCATCACGGAGGGCGAGTTCCCGATGCTGGCGGGCAAGAAGCTCGCGGTGATCGCGATCCTGCGCGCGGGCCTCGTGATGAGCGACTCGATCCTGCGGCTCGTGCCCGCCGCGCGCGTGGGGCACGTGGGTCTGTACCGCGACCCGCAGACGCTGCAGCCCGTCGCGTACTACAGCAAGCTCCCGCAGGACATCGCGGAGCGCCGCGTGTTCCTGCTCGATCCGATGCTCGCGACGGGCGGCAGCGCCGTCGCCGCGATCGACACCCTCAAGGAGGCGGGCGCGCACAACATCAAGCTGCTGTCGATCCTGAGCGTGCCGGAGGGCGTGGGGCGCGTGCACGGCACGCACCCGGACGTGGAGATCGTCACGGCCGCCCTCGACGAGGGCCTCAACGACCACGGTTACATCGTGCCCGGCCTCGGGGACGCGGGCGACCGCATCTACGGGACGAAGTGAGGGGCGGGGGAGACGTTCATGCTTGACTTCCTGAAGTCGCTCGGCATCGCCGAGCCGCTCGGTCTGGGCTTCTGGAGCGTCGTGCTGACGTTCCTGACGGCCTGGGTGTTCACGCACCGCTTCATCCCGCGCGTGCGGGACTTCGCGATCCGTGTCGGCTGGGCCGACATGCCTAACGAGCGGCGCCTCAACAAGTCGCCCCTGCCGAACGCGGGCGGCCTCGCGATCTTCGCGGGGTTCATCCTCGCGATCGTGGTGGCGTGGGCGCTGCGGCCCATCGTGATCGAGACGGTGCAGATCCAGGTCCTCGCGATCCTGCTGGGCGGCGCGCTGCTGGTCCTGGTGGGCTTCATCGACGATCAGTTCGGGCTGTCGCCCGTGTTCCGCCTCGGCGCGCAGACCATCGCGGCGGCCCTCCTGATGGTGAACGGGCTGCGCATCGACCTGGGCGCGCTGGCGTGGGTCCCGCACCTGCCGGGCGACGCGATGGGCGTCCTGAACGTCGTGGTGACGTGGCTGTGGATCGTGGGCATCACGAACGCCGTGAACCTCCTCGACGGCGTGGACGGCGTGGTGGGCGGCATCGGCTTCACCGCCGCGATGGTGCTGCTCGCGGCGGCCGCGCAGTTCGCGGACCGCGCGGCGGCGGTCGTGCTGCTCGCCGG
>NZ_KI912615.1:12069-13483 GCF_000519345.1 Deinococcus pimensis DSM 21231 | reverse complement strand
CCGCGTTGGGCTACCTGCGGCACAACTTCAACCCGAGCCGCATCATCATGGGCGACGCGGGGTCCTACCTCATCGGGTACACGCTCGCGGCGGTGTCGCTGCTGGGCACCCTGAAGTTCGCGGCGGGCGCGTCCGTCATCGCGCCCCTGCTGTTCCTCGCGCTGCCGATCCTCGACACGACGCAGGTCGTGATCGGACGGCTGGCGCGCGGCATCCGCAACCCGCTGGGCCACCCGGACAAGACGCACCTGCACCACCGCCTGCTGGCGCGCACGGACGCGCGCCGCACGGCGGTCATCATGTGGGCGACGGCGCTGCTGTTCGGCGTGATCGGCATGGTCGCGCAGGGCGTCCCGGCGGTCGTGATCGTCGTGACGGCCCTCTTCATCGGCGGCGCGCTCGCGTGGGTGGCGCTGCGCCGCGTCCGCGCGCACCGCCGCGAGCAGCAGGAGGCCCTGACCGAATGAGCACGGAAGCAGTGAAGGACAAGCGGATCGTCGTGGCCTTCGGGACCCGTCCGGAGGCCACGAAGATGGCGCCCGTCATCGAGGCGCTCTCGAAGGAGCCGGGCGTGACGCCCGTGATCCTCGTGACGGGGCAGCAGCGCGAGCAGCTCGACAGCGCCCTCGCGGTGTTCGGCCTCACGCCCGACGCGGACCTTGACGTGATGACGCAGCGGCAGACCCTCCCGGACCTCACGGCGCGCATCGTGCCCGCCGCGGCGCGGCGGCTGCGTGAGCTGGAGGCGGACATGGTGCTCGTGCACGGCGACACCACCACGACGTTCTGCATGGCGTACGCGGCGTTCGTGGAGGGCATCCCGGTGGGGCACGTGGAGGCGGGCCTGCGCAGCGGCAGCATGCGCGAACCCTTCCCGGAGGAGGCGAACCGCCGCCTCACGAGCGTCCTCACGACGCTGGACTTCGCCCCGACGGAGCTGAGCCGCGACAACCTGCGCCGCGAGAACAAGACCGGAGACGGCGTGTTCGTGACGGGACAGACGGCGGTGGACGCGGTGCGCGCCGTCGCGTCGCGCTCGCCGCTGCGTCCCGGGTGGCAGGGCAAACGGCTCGTGACGATCACGATGCACCGCCGCGAGAACCTGCCCGTCATGGCGGAGCTCGCGCTGGGCCTGCGCGACGTGGCCCTGCGGCACCCCGAGCGGCACTTCGTGTACCCCGTGCACCTCAACCCGGCGGTCCGCGAGGCGGTCTACCCGGCCCTGTCGGACGTCGCGAACGTGGAGCTGATCGAGCCGATCGCGTACGACGAGATGGCCGCGCTGATGGCCGCGTCGGAGCTCCTCGCGACGGACTCGGGCGGCCTGCAGGAGGAGGGCGCGAGCCTCGGCGTGCCCGTGGCGGTGCTGCGCAACGTCACCGAGCGGCCCGAGGGGCTCGCGGCGGGCGTGCTG
>NZ_KI912615.1:8273-11969 GCF_000519345.1 Deinococcus pimensis DSM 21231 | reverse complement strand
CCTGCGCGTCGGGGAGGTGCGCGTCACCGTGGACGGCGCCGTCATGTACGAGGGCCCCTCGTGCCTCGTGGCCGTCATGAACGGGAAGCGCTACGGCGGCGGCTTCCGCATCTCGCCCGAGTCGGACCACGCGGACGGCTGCCTCGACGTGGTCCTCGGCACCCGCGTGAACCGCGTGCAGCTCGTGCGTCTGATGGGCATGGTGATGCGCGGCGCGCACCTCGACGACCCGCGCGTCCGCTGCGGCAGCGGACGCGTCGTGCAGGTCCGCTGGAGCGCCCCGACGTACGCGCACCTCGACGGCGACGTGATCGGCCCGCGCCGCGAGCTGAAGGTGACCGTCCAGCCGGGCGCGGTGACCCTCTACTGACCTACTGGTGGTCCTTCGCGCGCGTCTCGCTCGCCGTTCTCGTCACGTCCGCGAGGGTCGTGCGGGTCCAGTGCAGGAGGTGCCGCGTGACCTCCCGTGGCGACGTGAGAGGCAGCAGGCGCGAAGTGCCCTCCACGACGCACTCCTCGACGCCCTCGGGCGTGGCGGGCGAGAGGGGATCGCGGCTCCCGCGGATCACGAGGACCGGCGTGCCCCGCAGGGCCGTGAGGGGCGGCACGCCCGACCAGGCGTCCTCCCCGAGCCACGCGTCCCACGCGGCGGGCTGGACCCGTCCGAGGTCCGTGAGCAGGAACTCCTGATCGCCGGGCGGGACGTCCGCGAGCCCCCAGGGCGCGTACGCCCCGCGCGCGGCCTCCACGTCCGTCCCGGCGGCCCTCAGCGCGCCGTACGCCTCCCGCACGCGCGCCCAGTCGCCCTCGCGCGGGGCGGGTGCGGGCGACACGAGCGCGACGCCCACGAGGCCGGGCGGCGCGTCGTCCGCGACGAGCCGCGCCACGAGCGCCGACAGGCCGTGCCCGACCAGCACGAAACGCTCGAAGCCCGCGCTCCGCACCGCCTCCTGCACGGCGCGCGCCGCCATGGCGGGCGTCACCGCGCCCGGGTCGGCGCCCGTGCCGAAGCCCGGCAGGTCCGGATGAAGCGGTCGGACCCCGCCTAGGTCCTCCGCGACGGCGCGCCACTCGTGACTCGACGCGCCCGCGTCGTGCAGCAGGATGGGGTGCGGCTCGCGGATCATCCTTCACGTCCTTCCTGCGGGACGGTCCCGCGGAACACGTCCCGGCCTGGCGCGGCGCCCAGCTTCACGGGCCGCCCCGTCCGGGCGCTCTCGTAGAGGGCCGCCATGATCCGCTGGTCCTGCAGGCCCTCCTCGCCGGGCGTGAAGGGCCGCTCGCCGCGCAGCACGCACTCCGAGAAGTGGTCGATCTCCAGCGCGAACTGATCCTGCTCCGGGATCTTCCGCTCGGAGCGCTCGCCGGGCGTCTCCACCTCCAGCCTGAGGCCCTGGTAGTCGTACGCGGGGTCCATCACGGCGCGGCCCTTCTCGGCGAGGACGTTGAGGTAGCGCGCGGTGGACGCGTCGTACGACGTGGAGCAGGTGGCGGTCACGCCGTCCGGGAAGCGCATGATCCACGCGAAGTCGCGCTCCACCTCCGTGAAGCGCTCGTCGTCCTCGGGACGCACCTGCGTCGCCAAGACCTCCAGGGGTTCCGTGCCGAGCACGAAGCGGATCGTGTTGAGGCAGTACAGGCCGATGTCGGGCAGGGGTCCGCCGCCCGCGAGGTCCATCTTGAGGCGCCACGCGCCCGGGTCGGTCTCCATCTGCGTGTTCGTGCTGTCCAGCAGGCGCGGCGCGCCGAGCTCCCCGTCCTGCACGAGTTTCCTGAGCGCCCAGTGCTGCGGCGTGTACTGGCAGCGGTACGCGATCATCAGCTTCACGCCCGCCCCGTCGCAGGCGCGGATCATCGCCTCGGCGTCCTCCACGGTGGTCGCCATGGGCTTCTCGCACAGCACGTGCTTGTTCATGCGGGCCGCGCGCTCGGTGTACTCGCGGTGCAGGCTGTTGGGCGTGACGATGTACACCGCGTGGACGTCCTCGCGGTCCCCGAGCTTCTCCAGGTCGTCGTACGACAGGGCGTCCTCGTCGCGCAGGCCGTAGGCGCGGGCGAGGCGGCGCGCGTCCTCCACGTCGCCGCTCACGAGCGCCGCGAGCCGCGAGGACTTTGACGCCTCGAAGGCGGGCAGCAGTTCTTCCGTGGTGAGCTCTCCGACGCCGATCACGGCGTAGCCGACGCGCTGGTCAGGGGGAAGCGGCTGGGTCATGGGTTCATCGTCGTGGGCCTTCCTGAGAGCTTGAGGACAGAACGCGAAGCGGGCTGTCAGCGAAGCGTCATCAACAGACAACGTGGAAGCCCGGGGCGTTCTGCCCTCGGGCTCCGAACGCCGGGTGACGCGCGCCTCAGGACGACGCGAGGTTGCCCGATCGTGGGCCGCGCCACGGCTTCCGTGCCCACCTTCCAATTCTCCCCGCGCGCGGCGCTCAAGGTGGGCGCATGAGCACGGCGCGCGCGCAGGCGAGCTGGACCCCGCACGAAAAGTGGACGCTCGGGGCGACCGTCCTGGGCTCCAGCATGGCCTTCATCGACGGGACGGTCGTGAACGTCGCGCTTCCCGCCCTGCAGCGTGACCTGAACGCGAACGTCGCGGGCGTGCAGTGGGTCGTGAACGCCTATACGCTTCTGCTCGCGGCGCTCATCCTCGTGGGCGGCGCGCTCGGCGACCGCTACGGACGCAGGCGCGTGTTCGGCCTGGGGGTGCTGGTGTTCGCGGCGGCGTCCGTGGCGTGCGGTCTCGCGCCGAACCTCACGGCGCTCGTCGCGGCGCGCGCGGTGCAGGGCGTGGGCGGCGCGCTGCTCGTGCCGGGCAGCCTCGCCATCATCGGCGCGGTCTTCGCGCGCGAGCGGCGCGGACGCGCCGTGGGCCTGTGGTCGGGCGCGACGAGCTTCGTGACGGTCCTCGGGCCCGTCGTGGGCGGCGCGCTCGTGGACGCCGCGTCGTGGCGGCTGGTGTTCCTGATCAACGTGCCGCTCGCGCTCGTCGTGGCGTGGCTGCTCACCCGCGTCCCGGAGACCCGCGAGCCGGGCGCGCGCGGCGTGGACGTGCCCGGCGCGGTCCTCGTGACGCTCGGGCTGGGCGCGCTCACCTTCGGCCTGATCCGCGCGGGCGAGGCGGGCTGGACGTCCCTCGCGGTCACCACCTCGCTCGCGGGCGCGGCGCTCCTCGCGGGGTTCGTGCTGTGGGAGGCCCGCGCCCGCGAGCCGATGCTGCCCCTCGCGCTCTTCCGCTCGCGCGGCTTCAGCGGCACGAACGGGGTCACGCTGCTGCTCTACGGCGCGCTCGGCGCGGCCCTCTTCCTCGTGCCGCAGGTGCTGATCCTCGCGCAGGGCTACAGCGCCACCCTCGCGGGCGCCGCGCTGCTCCCCATGAGCCTGCTCCTCGCGGGGCTCTCGGGCGTGTTCGGCGGGCTCGCGGACCGGCACGGTCCACGTCCCTTCCTCGTGGGGGGGCCGCTCCTCGCGGGCGTGGGCTTCGCGCTGTTCGCGCTGCCCGGCCTCGGCGGGAGCTACTGGACGACGTACTTTCCCGCCGCGCTCGCCCTGGGTCTCGGGATGGCCGTCGTGGTGGCGCCCCTCACGAGCGCCGTGCTGGGCTCCGTGGACCGCGAGCGCAGCGGCCTCGCGTCCGGCGTGAACAACGCCGTGGCGCGCGCCAGCGGTCTCCTGGCCGTGGCCGTCGCGGGGCTCGTG
>NZ_KI912615.1:8053-8173 GCF_000519345.1 Deinococcus pimensis DSM 21231 | reverse complement strand
CTGCCCACGACGGACGACGCGCTCGGCGTCGTCCGTCGTAAGCTTTCAGGCGCATCTCACGCGTTCCCGTGTCATTCTGAAGACCGCATGAACGTGACGACACGCCCCCGACGCCGCCGT
>NZ_KI912615.1:1874-7953 GCF_000519345.1 Deinococcus pimensis DSM 21231 | reverse complement strand
GAGCTGCCGCTGCCGCCGAAGCCGCCGCCGGACTGCGCGAGGGCCGCCCCCAGCTGAAGGAGGGCCAGCGCCACCACCCACACGTGTGCACGTCGCATGATGCCCCAGTCTAGGCCGCGCGGCCGCGCGAGGGGGGCACGCGCCGCATGAATGAAGGTTGTTCGTCCCCGCACCCGGGCGCGCGGCGGGAGCCGCTCTACACTGGCCGCATGGACGACATCACCCTCACCCGCGATCAGTTCGAGACCTTCCTGTCGGGACTCGCCCAGCGTGACGACCGCCTCGTGAAGCTCGCGCCCGGTGAGCGCGCCGCGCCCGACGAGACCGTGGACGCCTACGCCTTCAGCGCGTATGTGGAGGCCCTGCGCGCGGACGACATCGACGGGGACGTGTGGGGCACCCTGGAGGACCTCGAACTCGAAGCGCCCGACGAGGACGCCGCCTGGGACGCCATCAAGGCCTTCTACCTGCCGCGTGCCTGCGTGCTGCTGCGCGTGGACGGCGACGAGTTCGTCGTCGGCGAGGAGCTCGCGCGGCGCCTCGGACTGCCGGGGGCGTCCCCCACCCCCTAAAGTGCCCCTGAGCCCCACCTCATCCCGTGCAGGACGCGTGAGCCTAGGCTGAAAACCACCTGACATGGAGGTGTCACCTATGGCCAGAAAGAACCGCACCACCGAGTACGAAGCCGTGTTCGAACCCGTCCGCGAACGCCGGGGGTCCGGCTTCGGCTCCCTGCTGCTCCTCGCGGGCGCCGCCGCCGTCGGGTACTACCTCAGCAAGCCCAGCAACCGCAAGGTCGTCGGCGACAAGCTCCAGGAGTACGGCGTGCCCGACGCGGCGGGCCGTGTCGCGGAGGCCGCCACCTCGGGCTACCAGAAGGTGAAGGAGGCCGCCACGCAGGGCGTGACGAACCTCCGCGAGTCCGGCGCGCAGGAGCAGATCGCGGGCGCGCTGAGCGAGGTCAAGGACGCCGCCGCCGAGTCCGTGCGCGTCGTCGCGCAGGAGGCGAAGTCGGGCGCGCAGGACGTCCGTCAGAACGTCCAGCAGACGCAGGGTCAGAGCGGCGCGGGCATGCAGGACGCGAAGCAGACGGCGCAGCAGACCGTTCAGAACGCTGCCGACTCCGCCCGCTCCGCCACGCAGGACCTCAAGGCGGACGCGCAGAAGGCCGCTCAGGACGTGCGCAGCGGCGCGCAGGACGTCGCCGCCGACGTGAAGAGCGGCGCGCAGAAGGCCGCCGACGAGGCCAAGAAGTAAGCGGCGGTCAGCCGTCAGCGATCAAGGACCGGTGATCAGTGGGAAGCGCGCCGCTCTCGGGCGCGCTTTCCACTGAATGCTGAAGCCTGACCGCCGACGGCTTCCCTACACCTCGCCGCCCCAGTCCGCCCCGTGCTCCGCCCACGAGGCCTCCACGCGGTCCAGCACGTCCTGCGGCAGGGGTCCGCGCGCGACGATCTCGGCGTTGCGTGCGAGGCGCTCGGGCGAGCGGGTGCCCGCGATGGCGCTCGACACGCCCGGCGCGAAGGTGCTGAAGCGCAGCGCGAACTCGTCCCAGTCCAGCCCGGCCGGATCGAGCGCGAGGACCTTCAGGCGGTCCCAGTACACCTCCGCGTACTGCCCGGTGGGCCGCTCGGCGAAGCGCCACGGGGCGTTCGCGAGGGGCCGCTTGGCGATCACGCCGAGCCCCGCCTCCCGCGCGCGCGGCAGGTCGTGGTGCAGGCTGCGCTGATCCGCGAGGTTCACGCTCGTCTGCACGCTCCCGAAGCGCCCGCTGCCCACCGCCCAGTCCAGCGCGGCGTTCTCGCCGCTGTAGGCCGTGACGCGCACGAGCCCCGCCTCCCGCGCCCGGTCGAGCTCCGCGAGGAGGTCCTCACGTCGCGCCACGTCCAGCGGGCAGGAGTGCAGGTGGAACACGTCGATGCGGTCGGTCCGCATGACGCGCAGCGCCCGTTCGATCCCGAGGCGGATGTTCTCGGGTGTCCAGTCGTCCGTACCCTCCACGCCGTAGCCGCCCTTGGTGGACAGCACGAAGTCGTCCCGGCGGTGCGAGAGGTGCCGCCCGACGCGTTCCTCCGCGAGGCCGTAGCCGCGCGCCGTGTCGATGAGCGTCACGCCGAGGTCCACGGCGCGGTTGAGGACCGTGCCCGCCTCGTCCTCGCCGAGGTCGTGCCCGCCGACGTGCCCCGCGCCGAAGCCGAGCGCGGAGACGCGCAGGCCCGTGTTGCCGAACTCTCTTTCAAGCATGCGGCATCATGGCCCGCGCGGGCGGGCACGTCAACCGGTGGGGGCGGGGACATGTCGTCCCCGCCCCCACGGCGCGCTCCTAGAGCTCGATCTTCTTGTTCTCGCCGACGTCCGTGGCGGGCTTCCCGGTCAGGGTGGCCTTCACGACCCCGTAGAGGTGCACGACGGCGCTGCTGGGCGAATCCCAGTACTCGGCGCCGTCCACGTCCACCTTGATGAGCGTGAGGTTCGGGTCGTCGAGCCCGTCGGGGAACCACGCCTTGAGCGCGGGGTTCCACAGCTCCTGCTTCTTCGCGGCGTCGTCGGTGATCCGCGCGCGGCCCACGACGCTCACGTACGTCTGCGTCTTCGGGTCGCTGAAGGCGACGTTGACGTTCGGGCGGGCCTCGAACTCGTCCACCTTGGCGCTGTCGCGCCACGTGAAGAACCAGAGCGTTCCGTCGAAGTCGGTGTGCTGCGTCGCCATGGGGCGCGAGTGGAGGCTGCCGTCCTCGGAGACGCTCGTGAACATCGCGATGCGGATGTCCCGGACGAGGTCGGCGAGTTTCTTCACGGCCTGATCGTGCGTCATCTGCTCGGTCGCTTGTGCCATGCGGGCAGTCTGGAGGGGGGGCGCGCCCGGCTTTGCGCTGCCTGGCACGGTTTCAAGACTGTGTGAAGCGCCGCTTTGCCTTCGCGGGGCTTCCTGTGAGAAGGCTCTGCCACCCGGTAGGATGGGGCGTCAGCCCATCCGTTCGCTTCTCCGGGGAGGTCCCATGAACAGAACCGTCCTTGTCCTGTGCACCGCGCTCGGCGTGGGTGTCGCGCTCGCCCAGGCGACGCGGACGCTGCAGCTCACCCTCAACGGGCGGGCGAGCAGCGTGCCCGCCATCGTCGTGAACGGCCGCACCTACGTGCCGCTCGACGCCCTGCGCTCCGCCGGCGCGACGAGCAGCGTGAGCGGCACGCGCCTCTCGGTCACGCTGCCGGGCGCCCCCTCGGGCGCGCCCGCGGGCGGTTCGGACCAGCGCGCCGCCCTGGAGGGCTGCGTGAACGAGGTGCTCTTCAACGGCGTGTGGCGCTTCCGCGTGACGCGCGTGGAGAACGTCACGGGTCCGGACGGGCAGAAGGGCTACGCGCTCGGGGTGGAGTTCCGCAACGGCACCACCAGCGCGCGCGACCTCGCCGGGACGGGCGCGGGCGGCGCGGGGTACGAGCTCGATAACTTCCAGCTCGCCCTCAAGGACGGCGGCACGAGCGGCCCGGTGGGCAGCGTCCTCGATCTGCAGGCCATCGCGACGAAGGCGGTGCCGCAGGGCGCGCCGAACGCGTTCCGCCTCACGTACTTCCCCCCGCCGGGCGCGGACGGCGCGGTCGCCGCGCCCGACAAGCTCGTCGTGGCGGTGGAGCGCCCGCCGGGCGTGCCCTACACGGCCGCGAACCCCAGCTTCCGCGTTCGGCTAGACTGCACCCGGTGAACGAACGAGGGAAGGCCGGGAACCACGACGGTTCCCGGCCTTCCCTCGTTCGAGCTCAGTTCACGAGCGCCGCGCCGAACACGAGGCGGCCGTCCTGCGCGTCCACGGTGAGGCTGGTGCCGTCCGTCACCTCCCCGGCGAGGATGCGCCGCGCGAGGGGTGTCTCGACCTCACGCTGGACGGCGCGCTTGAGGGGCCGGGCGCCGAAGCTGGGGTCGTAGCCGACGCGGGCGAGGTGGTCCCTGGCGGCCTCCGTGAGGTTGAGGGTCACGCGGCGCTCCGCGAGGCGGCGGCGCAGGTCGCTCATCTGGATGTCCACGATGCGGTGCAGGTCCGCCGAGGTGAGCGCGTCGAAGACGATGATGTCGTCCACGCGGTTGAGGAACTCCGGGCGGAAGCCCGCCTGCAGCGCGCCCATGACGCGCTCGCGGATCGTCTCGGGGTCCTCGCCGCGCGCCTGCGCCTCCAGGATGATGGGGGAGCCGACGTTGCTCGTCATGATCACGACGGTGTTGCGGAAGTCCACGGTGCGGCCCTGACCGTCCGTGAGGCGGCCGTCGTCGAGGACCTGCAGCAGCACGTTGAAGACGTCCGGGTGGGCCTTCTCGATCTCGTCGAGCAGGATGACGCTGTAGGGGCGCCTGCGGACGGCCTCGGTGAGCTGGCCGCCCTCCTCGTACCCGACGTAGCCGGGAGGCGCCCCGATGAGGCGCGCGACGGTATGCTTCTCCATGTACTCGCTCATGTCGAGTCGGACCATGGCGTCCTCGGTGTCGAACAGGAACGCCGCGAGGGCCTTGGCGAGCTCCGTCTTGCCGACGCCGGTGGGCCCGAGGAACATGAAGCTGCCGAGCGGGCGGCGCGGGTCCGCGAGTCCGGCGCGGGCGCGGCGGATCGCGTCGGAGACGCTGACGACGGCGCGGTCCTGCCCGATGACGCGGCGGTGCAGCTCCTCCTCGAGGCGCAGCAGCTTCTCGCGTTCGCCCTCCATGAGGCGCGACACGGGAATGCCGGTCCAGCGGCTCACGACGCTCGCGATGTCCTCCTCGGTGACTTCCTGGTGCGCGAACTCGGCACCCTTGAGCCTGCCTTCGAGGTCCTGCACCTCGCGTTCGAGCTGCGGGAGCCTGCCGTAGCGCAGCTCGGCGGCGCGGTTGAGGTCGTAGTCGCGCTCGGCCGCCTCGATCTGCACGCGGACCGCGTCGAGCTGCTCGCGCTTCTCGCGCAGCGCGGCGAGTTCCTGACGCTCGGCCTCCCAGCGGGCCTTGAGCCCCGCGAGTTCGTCCGTGACGCCGCGCAGGCTGTCCTCGATGTCGTAGAGGCGCTGCTGGCTGTCCTCGTCCTTCTCCCGGCGCAGGGCCTCGCGTTCGATCTCCAGCTGGAGCTTGCGGCGCTCCAGCGAGTCGATCTGCTCCGGGCTGCTTTCGAGGGCCATGCGCAGGCGCGCGGCGGACTCGTCGATGAGGTCGATGGCCTTGTCGGGCAGCTGACGGTCGCTGATGTAGCGGTGCGAGAGGGTCGCGGCGGCCACGAGGGCGCTGTCGGTGATCTCCACGTTGTGGTGCACCTGGTAGCGTTCCTTGATGCCGCGCAGGATGCTGATGGTGTCCTCGACGCTGGGCTCGTCGACGGTGACGGGCTGGAAGCGGCGCTCGAGCGCGGCGTCCTTCTCGATCTCGCGGTACTCGTCGAGGGTGGTGGCGCCGATGAGGTGCAGTTCGCCGCGCGCGAGGGCGGGCTTGAGCATGTTGCCCGCGTCCACGGCGCCCTCGGCCTTGCCCGCCCCGACGATGGTGTGGATCTCGTCGATGAACAGGATGACCTCTCCGGCGCTGTCGATGACTTCCTGGATGACGCCCTTGAGGCGCTCCTCGAACTCGCCGCGGTACTTGGCGCCCGCGAGGAGGCTGCCCATCTGCAGGGTCACGATGCGGCGGCCGCGCAGCCCCTCGGGGACGTCGCCCTTGACGATGCGCTGGGCGAGGCCCTCGGCGATGGCGGTCTTGCCGACGCCGGGCTCGCCGATCAGGACGGGGTTGTTCTTGGTGCGCCGCAGCAGGATCTGCATGGTGCGGCGGATCTCCTCGTCACGGCCGATGACGGGGTCGAGCTTGCCCTCGCGGGCGCGTTCGGTGAGGTCGAGGCCGTACTTGTTCAGGGCGTCGAAGGACTGCTCGGCGGTCTTGCTGTCCACGGTTCTTCCTCCACGTTGGGCGGTCAGGGCTTCGCGCAGGGCGCGGGCGTCGGGCAGGGGGGCGCTTCCGCGGTACTCGCCGCGCAGGGCGACGGCGAGGACGTCCTGGGCGACGAAGCTGTCCCCGAGGTCCTGCGCCAGCTTGTCGGCCTCGGCGAGGGCGCGCCCCGAGGCGGGGTCGAGG
>NZ_KI912615.1:846-1774 GCF_000519345.1 Deinococcus pimensis DSM 21231 | reverse complement strand
GGCGACGGGCGCGGCGACCGGGGGACGCGCGGGGGCGACGGTGGTCGCCGTGGTGGGGGCGCCCTTGGCGGGCGCGGCCTCGCCGTCCACCTTGAGGACCTGACCTACCTGGACCGTGCTGGAGCTCAGGTTGTTGAGCTTCATGAGGTCCACGGGGTCCATGTTGTGCGTCCGGGCGACCTTGTAGAGCGTGTCACCCGCTTTGACGGTGTAGGTCTCGGCGAGCGCGCCGGAGACGGCACCGAACAGACCGAGAGCGAGGAGGAGGGCCCGGAACGTTTTCATTTACAAATGGAAGTTTACCCGTCGCTCATTGATTTGTCCTTAATTAATTCACAGAACCCGGAAAACTATGCGGCTATACGGCGTCTATGCGCCCTCGCATTGTCTGACCGCCCGGTCAGACATGAGCGGAGCGCGATCCACGCCACCTTCCTCCGGCCTCTGGTACACTGCCCGCAACGAACGCGTTCGGAGGTACGGATGAAGGACACACTGACGACCGAGCAGATCCTGCAGGGACTCAAGCACTACCGCCGCATCGCGCGGCAGGACATGCTGCGCGCCCCGGAAACCCCGCACCCGGACGCCTTTCTCAAGCACGCCGAGAGCCGCCGCGCCGTCTACGTCGCCCTCGCCGAGCGCGCCGAGCAGGCCAGCGCCGACGACGTCGTCGAGCATGCCCTCCACCTCTACCGGGACCTGCCCTTCGTCACCGGCACCCCCGAGTTCGAGCACCCCGAGATCAAGGGCCGCGAGAACGCCCTCGAAAACTTCTTCCTGATGGTCGGCCTCGACCCCAAGCGCCGCCGCGAGGCCCGCAGCCAGCGCCGCAAGCTCGAATCCGCCTGAGGCGCGAGGGCGCATGACCGACACCGCCCACGCCGCCCTCGCGCGGCTCGCGGACGAGGCCAGAGGCTGCACCGCC
>NZ_KI912615.1:0-746 GCF_000519345.1 Deinococcus pimensis DSM 21231 | reverse complement strand
TGCGCGGCGACGTGTCGCGCGGCGCGGTGAACGCGCCCGCCCTCGACGCCGCCACCCGCGAGGCGCTCGGCGCGTACCTCGACCTCGGCGAGAAGCTCGGCAAGATCAGCGGTCAGCTGCTGCCCGGCGCGAACGAGCTGGAGGTGGAGTTCCGCGGCAGCTTCCCCGCCGACGTCGCGCCCGTCGTCACGAGCGTCCTGATGGGCTACCTCAGCGGCGTCACGGACGAGCGGCCCAACCTCATCAACGCGCGCGCCATCGCCAAGGAGCGCGGCCTGCGCGCCGTGACGCGCGAGGGCGGCGAGTCCGAGTTCTACCAGTCGGAGGTGCTCGTCGTGGCCCGTCAGGGCGAGCGGACCCGCACGGTGGGCGGCACCGTCTTCGGGAAGCTGCCGCGCCTCACGCGGCTGCGCAACTTCCGGGTGGAGGTGGAGCCCGAGGGGCACATCCTGATCCTTTCCAACCAGGACCGTCCGGGCGCCGTCGCGCAGCTCTCGTCGCTGCTCGGCGGCTGGGGCGTGAACATCGCCGGGATGGCCCTCGGCCGCGCCGAGAAGGGCGGTCAGGCGCTGTTCACCCTCACCCTCGACGACGCCCTCACGAACGAGCAGCTCGACGAGATCCGCGCGCTCGACGTGATCGACTCGGCCTTCCTGGTGCGCGTCTGATGAGCGCCGAGTCCCGGCCCGCCACGCGGGACGCTGCCCGCGAGGCGCGCGCGCGCCTGTCGCGTCCGCGTCTGCTCG
>NZ_KI912614.1:10033-11556 GCF_000519345.1 Deinococcus pimensis DSM 21231 | reverse complement strand
GCCGCGCGAGCGCGCCCGCGCTGCGCGGGGCCGTGCAGGCGCAGCGCGGCTCGCTGTTCCTGCGCGAGAACGAGTTCCGCATCTCCACGGCCGCCGCGACCTTCGAGGGCACGACCGCCTACCCGGAACTGCGGGCCGTCGCCACCGGAGACGTTCGCGACGGGAACGTGAACGTGCCCGTCACGGTGACCCTCACGGGGCAGTTCGTGGACGACGGGACGGGCGCGCGCGCCCTGCGGCTCGACACGCGCTTCTCCACGACCGCGCAGCGCGCCTCGGGCGGGACGTACACGGAGGACGAGCTCTACGCCCTCGTGGCGTTCGGCACGTCGGACGTGACGGCCATTCCGGGCAACCTCACGCAGAGCGCCCTCAGGACCGCGCTGAACGTGTTCCTCGTCGGGGAGATCGAACGCAACGTCGCGAGGGCCCTGGGGCTGGACGTGTTCCGCATCCGCACGAACCTGCTGTCGGGCGACAGCGACTTCAGCGTGCAGTTCACGGTGGGGTCGTACCTGAGCCGCAACTTCTTCGTGCAGTACCAGGTGGACCTGCGCGGCGCGGGCCTGATCGACGCGACCTACACCACCGACGACGGACGCCTCACCTTCCGCGTGTCGAGCCCCCTGACGGGCCTGGACCTCAGCACGGTGCGGCCCTCGGCGAGCGTGTCTTACAACCTCACGGAGCGGTCCAGCGTGAGCTTCGGCGTGCAGAACAACGTGGTCAACCTCGGGCCGAACCCGGGGCCGTCGAGCACGACGTTCCGTCTCGGCTACACCTTCCGGTTCTGAGGCATCGAAGCGAGAACGGCCCGCGCGTGCGGGCCGTTCTCCTTACGCGGGCGCTTCAGCGGGCGGCGGAGGCGCGGGGTTCGAGCGCGTAGAACGCGACGACCGCGACGAGCGCGCCCACCCAGCCGGGCGCGCTGCCGAGGTCGAACTCGAACGCGCGGCCCAGCACGGTGCTGCCGAGCTGACCCTGCAGGCGCGTGCCGTCCTGCTGCGCGACGATGCGCCAGCCCACGATGGGCTCCCCGAAGAAGCCCGTGACGCGGTCCACGCCGCGCAGGCTGATCTTCTCGCGGCCCACGTTGCCGCGCAGTTCGCCCTCCTCGAGCTGGACGAGGACGGGTTCCGAGCCGACCGTGCCCTGCACGCCCGTCTCGGTGATCTCCAGAACGATGTCCTTGCCGTGCAGGCGTCCGCCCGCGCGGCCCACGATGCGGTCGCCGTCGAGCGAGCAGCGCACGTCGAAACCGTCGGCGCCGCCGAGGCGCCCCTTGAGTACGTCTTCCATGGGGGACAATATAGCCGTTCCGAAGGTGAGGGGGCTCACTCCAGCCCCGCCGCCGCCAGGTACTCCGCCCTCATCACGACCGCGCCGCCGGGGAAGCGCACCCTCGCCGCGCCCTCCCGCTCGAACAGCAGTCTCAGGGCCGCGCGCGTCACGGTCTCCACGAACGCGGGCTCGGCGGGCCCGCCCATCCACGCGAGCGTCTCCCCGCTCCACGCGAGGTGCGG
>NZ_KI912614.1:9796-9933 GCF_000519345.1 Deinococcus pimensis DSM 21231 | reverse complement strand
CGGCGTCACGTCCGACGGCCTCGCGCGCGGGAACTTCACCCTGGAGGGCTTCGTGCCGACCGTGCGGGGCAGCGTGAACGTGACGCCCCTGCCCCTGCTCGGCGCGACCGGCACGGGCGACCTCACCGTCGGCGTGT
>NZ_KI912614.1:1888-9696 GCF_000519345.1 Deinococcus pimensis DSM 21231 | reverse complement strand
TCCACACGCTGCGCGTCGCGACCCGGTCGAGCAGCTCCCGGTCGTGCGACGTCAGCACGACCGCGCCGCGCCACGCGAGCAGGCGCTCCTCCAGCCACTCCCGCATCCGCAGGTCGAGGTGGTTCGTGGGCTCGTCGAGCAGCAGCAGGTCCGGCTCCGCGAGCAGCGCGAGGGCCAGCGCCAGCCGCGTGCGCTCCCCGCCCGACAGGGTGGACGCCACGCGCCCCTCCATGCCGCGCAGGCCCAGCACGCCCAGCGTCGCGTTCGCCCGCGCCCCGAACCCGTACCCGCCTTCCGCCTCGAAGGCCGCCTGCTGCTCCGCCCAGACCGCGAGCAGGTCCGGCTCCGCGTCGAGCCGCGCGGCCAGCCCGTCCAGCCGCGCCTGCCGCGCCTCGTACGGATTCGCCGCCGCGACCAGCGCCGAGACCGTCTCGCCGCCCTCGAAGGTCGGATGCTGCGACAGGTACGCCAGCCTCAGGCCGGGCTCGCGCCACGACTCCCCCTCGTCCGGACGCAGGCGGCCCGCCAGCACGTCCAGCAGCGTCGTCTTGCCCGCCCCGTTGCGGCCCAGCAACGCCACGCGCTCACCCGACACCACCGAGAGGCCCACGTCGTCCAGGATCACGCGGTCCGCGCGGGCCAGGGTCACGTGATCGAGCGTCAGCAGGGTCGGCACGACAGGAGGCTAGCAGTCGCGGGGACCGGGCGGTGTGACGGGAGTTGCCGGAGCGGTCCGGGCGTTCGGGTGTGGGGCGCCCTCGCGTCTCTGTGGGCGAGGAGTGGCCGTCGGCGCCTTGGCGTCGTACGCTCGGGGACGGCCCCTCGCTTCTGCCTGGACCGTTCGCGTGTCTCCAGGTGTGGGAGTGGCCGTCCAGCCTTTGGTCTTCGCCGCCCGGAGCGGTCCGGGCGTTCGGGCGTGGGGCGCCCTCGCGTCTCTGTGGGTGTGGGGCACCTAACGCTCGTCAGGTATATACTGCCTCCGGAAAGTTTGGGGTGGACCGCGCCAAGCGGCACCCCAGGGAGGCTGATTTGAAACTCCACGAGTATCAGGGCAAGGAACTCCTGCGTCGCTTCGGTGTGAACGTGCAGGAAGGCAGGGTCGCGTACACCCCCGACGAGGTCCGCACCATCGCGCAGGACTTCGGGCAGTCGGTCGTCGTGAAGGCGCAGGTCCACGTGGGCGGGCGCGGCAAGGCGGGCGGCGTCAAGTTCAGCCCCGACGCGGAGAAGGCCTTCGAGAACGGGCAGAAGATCCTCGGGATGGACATCAAGGGCCTCACGGTCAAGAAGGTGCTCGTCACGAAGGCCGTCGACATCGACAAGGGCACGGAGTACTACGTCGGCATGATCGTGGACCGCAACGTGCAGTCCTACACGCTGATGGCGTCCTCCGAGGGCGGCATGGAGATCGAGGAGGTCGCCGCCGAGAACCCCGACGCGATCATCCGCTTCCGTGTCGACCCCGTCACCGGCCTGCGTCCCTTCGAGGCGCGCGAGGTGGCCCTCAAGGCGGGCTTCAAGGGCAACCTGAACAAGATCGCCGACATGATGGTCAAGATGAGCGACGCCGCCCTGAAGATGGACGCCGTGCTCGTGGAGATCAACCCCCTGTTCGTCGACGAGAGCGGCACGCCCCTCGCGCTCGACACGAAGTTCGAGATCGACGACAACGCCATGTACCGCCACAAGGACCTCGCCGACTGGCGCGAGCTCGAGGCGGAGCACCCGCTGGAGATCGAGGCGAGCAACTACGGCTTCGCGTACGTGAAGCTCGACGGTCACGTCGGCGTGCTCGGCAACGGCGCGGGCATCGTGATGACCTCCCTCGACGTCGTGAACCGCGCGGGCGCCAAGCCCGCCAACTTCCTCGACATCGGCGGCGGCGCGCGCGCCGACATCGTGTACAACGCGGTGCGGCTCGTGCAGAAGGACGCGGACGTGAAGTCCATCTTCATCAACATCTTCGGCGGCATCACCCGCGCCGACGAGGTCGCCAAGGGCGTCATCCAGGCGCTGCGGGAGGGCATCCTCACGAAGCCCGTGCGCATGCGCATCGCCGGCACCGCCGAGGAGGAGGCGCGCGCGCTGCTCGCCGAGGTGAACAGCCCCCTCATCCAGATGTACCCCGACATGTTCCAGGCCGCCGAGGCCGCCGCGCAGGAGGCGAACAAGTGAGCATTCTGGTCTCCAAGGACAGCAAGGTCGTCGTGGTCGGCATGACCGGCCGCGAGGGCTCGAACCACACGAAGGCCATGCGCGAGTTCGGCACGCAGGTCGTGGCGGGCGTCACGCCCGGCAAGGGCGGCACCACGCACGAGGGCCTCCCGGTGTACAACACCGTCGAGGACGCGCGCGCGAACCACGAGGTGGACGTCAGCATCATCTTCGTGCCCCCGGCGGGCGCGGCGGACGCGGTCCTCGAGAGCGCGCACGCGGGCGTGCCGCTCATCGTGCTGATCACGGAGGGCGTGCCCACCGTGGACATGATGCGCGCCGTGCAGGAGGTCAAGGAGCTCGACCGCGTGAGCCGCGCGGCGGGCGGCGCGGGCGTCCGCCTCATCGGCGGGAACTGCCCCGGCCTCGTGTCGAGCGGTGAGTGCAAGGTCGGCATCATGCCGAACCGCATCTACGAGAAGAAGGGCCGCATCGGTCTGATCTCGCGCTCGGGCACCCTGACGTACGAGGCGGCCAAGCTCCTCGGCGACGCGGGTCTCGGGACGAGCACCACGGTCGGCATCGGCGGCGACCCCATTATCGGCACGACCTTCGCGGACGTCCTGCCGATGTTCGAGGCGGACCCCGACACGGACGCGGTCGTCGTGATCGGCGAGATCGGCGGCGCGGACGAGGAAGCCGCCGCCGAGTACATCAGGAACAACATGAAGAAGCCCGTCGTGGCCTTCATCTCGGGCCGCACCGCCCCGGCGGGCAAGCGCATGGGGCACGCGGGCGCGATCATCATGGGCAACGTCGGCACGGCGGAGAGCAAGCTCGCCGCGATGGCCGAGGCGAATGTGCCCGTCGCGGACACCATGCCGCAGATCGTGGACCTCGTGAAGCAGGTCCTCGGGCAGACGGCGTAAGGTCCACTTGACCCCGGGGGCGGCGCTCGCGGGCGCCGTCCCCGTCCGTTTCCGCTGCTCACGTTCTTCATGAGCGGTGGGAGTAAGGTCAAAAATTCATCAGTCTCGCGGGCTATAGTGTGGGCATGAAACGCGCCCTCGCGGCCCTCGTGCTCGCCTCGCTCTCCTGCGCCCTCGCGGCGTCCCCCCTGTCCGTGTCCGGCACCGTCACCGGGGACGTTCCGGCGGGCGCGCGCGTCGGCGCGTGGCTGGTGAACGTCTCGGGCGCGCCCGTGACGGAGCTCGGCAGCGTCGCCGTGCAGGACGGCAGGTTCAGCCTGAGCGTCGCGGACGCCGCGCCCCCCGCACGCTCGGTCTCGGCCCTCTCCGCCATGGACCTCACCTGGCCGGGCGTCACGGGCGACGCCACCGTCACGCCGAACGTCAGGACCGCCGAGGCGCGTCTCTTCGTGTACGGCGACGCGAACGGCAACGGACGGCGCGACGAGTCGGAAGCGCTGCTGGAGGCGGGCGTGCAGTCGGGCCGCGCGAGCGTGGTCCTCGTGTACGTGGACCGGGACGCGAACGTGAAGGGTGACCGCGGCCTGAACGTGGACCTCGCGGGCGGCTGGAACTCCGTCTCCATCGAGCTCGGCAAGGCCCTCAAGACGTCCGTCGCGCGGGGCGCGTCGGGCGTTCGGCTCGTCGTGACCCGCTGAGCGGGAGTCAAAGAAAGCGGCCCGCGTCTGGCGGGCCGCTTTCTTCAGGTGGTTTCTGCGGGGATGAGACGTTCGTACGCCGCGAGGTAGCGCGGCAGGATCAGGCTGGGGTGGAAGTGCGTGAGGGCCCGCTCGCGGCCCGCGCGGCCCATCGCGTGGTACGTGGCGGGGTCCCGCAGGATGCGCAGGGCCGCGTCGGCCATGGCGTCCACGTCCCTGACCTCGCAGAGGATGCCGGTCACACCGTCCTCGACGACCTCGGGTATGCCGCCGATGCGGGCGGCCACGACGGGCACCTCGCAGCTCATCGCTTCGAGCGCGACGAGGCCGAAGCTCTCCTGCTGGCTGGGCAGCATGAACAGGTCCGCGATGCTGAGGACGGTCTCCACGTCGGGGAAGCTCCCTAGGAACTGGGTGCGGCCGAGCACGCCGAGCTTCTGCGCGAGCTCGAAGGCGCGCGGGCGGTCGGGGCCGTCGCCGATCATCAGGAGCCGCGCGGGCAGTTCGGTGCTGACGCGCGCGAAGGCCTCGATGACGTCCTCGGTGCGTTTCACGGCGCGGAAGTTGCTGACGTGCACGAGGATCGCCTCCTCGGGGTGGGCGAAGCGGGCGCGCACGGCGGGGTCGTGGTTGCGCTGGAAGCGCTGCGTGTCCACGAAGTTGTGAATCACCTCGATGGGGGTGTCGACGCCGAACATCTCGCGGGTCTGGTCCGCGAGGAAATGCGACACCGCCGTGACGTGGTCGGAGCGTTCGATGGCGTAGCGGGTGGAGTGCTTGAAGGCCGGGTCGAGGCCGACGAGCGTGACGTCCGTGCCGTGCAGGGTGGTGATGACGCGCGTGCGGCCCGTGATGGCGCGCGCGTGGATGGCGCTCGTGGCGTGCGGGATGGCGTAGTGCGCGTGGGTGAGCTGAACGTCGTGCTCGTAGATGACCTCGGCGAGGGCGTTGGCCTGGGTGATCTCCGGGAAGGACTGCTCGAAGAGGGCGTAGGCGTAGTTGCCGACCTGATGGAAGTACGGCCCGCGCAGGTGGTGGCGTCCGGAGAGCCGGAAGGGGACGCTCGCGCCGATGAAGCGGACCTCGTGCCCGCTGTCGGCGAGGAGCATGCCGAGCTCGGTCGCGACGACGCCGGAACCGCCCGCGCTGGCGTGGCACAGCACGGCGATCCTCATGGCGGTCCCTGGACGAACCTGCGGATGGTCGGGTGATTTCTCATGCGAGCCGATGATAGGGCGGGTTCGTCAGGGCTGAATACCTGCGAGGCACATTTGTGCCGCGCACCCTGAACGCGATGATTGCTCACATATGAGAACAGAATTAGTGTACATTCATGGCATTCATGCTCGCCATCGTCACCGACTCCACCTGTGATCTCGGCCCCGCCCAGCTGGCCCAGCTCGGCGTGACCGTCGTACCCCTGCGCGTCCAGATGGACGGCCGCTTCTGGCTCGACTGGGAGGAACTCGACCCGGACGCGCTCTACTCCCGCATGCGTGAGGGCGTGTTCGCCACGACCACTCCCCCCGACGAGCAGGACTTCCTCACCGTGTACCGCCGTCTGCTCGCCACGCACGACGCGGTGCTCAGCCTCCACCTGTCGAGCGGCATCAGCGAGACCGTCGCGCACGCCCGCGCCGCCGCCGAACGGCTCGGTGTCGGTGACCGCGTCCGCGTGTTCGACTCGGGCTTCGCGACCGCGCCGCTCGGTGAGCTCGTCATGACCGCCGCGCGCCTCGCCGCGAGCGGCGCGTCCGCCGGGGACATCCTCGGGACGCTGGAGCGCCTGAAGGCCAGCATGCGCGTGGAATTCACGGTGAACGACCTGGAGTACCTGCGGCGCGGCGGTCGCCTCTCGCGCGTCGGGGCGTTCTTCGGGAACCTGCTCGGCGTCCGCCCCATCCTCACCTTCGAGAACGGACGGATCGTCGCGGACCGCCGGGTTCGCGGCAGGACCGCCATGGACGACATGATCGGCAAGCTGGAGGATCACTTCGGGACGAGACCCGTGCAGGTGACCATCGCGTACGCAGGCCGTGACCGCGACCGCATCGAGGAACTGCGCCGGGCGCTGGAGGCGTCCCGTCTGGACATCCGCCGCGGCCGCATTCAGCTCATCGGCGCGGTCGTGGGAGCCTACACGGGCCCCGGCGCGTACGGGATGGTCGCGTTTCCCGCTGACGTTTAACGCACGACATGAGCAAATCCCCTCTGTTATGATGAAGGCAAGATGAAGTGGGTTCTGCTCGTCACCGCGATCGCCGTCGGGATCCTCACGTACTACACGGGTCTGCGCGTCGGGTACGTCACGCTCCTCCCGACCTACACCTACAACGCCCGGGGCGTGAGCAACTACACGTACCGCACGTACCAGGACGCCACGCGCCTCACCATCGTGGGGACGTGCAGCACGCGCTCCGGCAAGGTCACCGTGCGCTTCTACGACCCCGAGGAGCGCTACCTCGGCGGGCAGACCTGCACGCAGGGACGCTACGGCATCGCCCTGCCCGCGAACGGAAAGGTCGGCCTCTACCGCCTCGAGGTGGACTTCGAGCACTACACCGGACGCCTCGAAATCGACGAGAAACGCGACTGAACGGGCGCGTGCGGCAAAGGGAGAACAGGGACGACGTTTTTTCGTCCCTGCTCCTTATCTCATCAGCGCCTGAGTTCTCCGGGGCGGGCCAGTCTGACCTGCAAATCCGGTTTATAGTCAGGATGGCTCTTCAGGCCAACACGGACTATTTCCTTGAATCCATCTTCGCATTTTAACCACAGCACCTTAAACTTTGTCGCGTAGCCTCCGTTGCGACCTTCGACGGCAAGCTTCGTCTCCTCCATGACTCCATACATTTTTAGTATGGCGTTGTCATAGCTTCTACATCCCTGTTGGAAGTAGAAAGTTCCAGGATTATCTGATTTTGCGATGACTGTGCTTGGCACTTTCCATACCTCAATTTCCTCGATCACATCAAGGCTCCTGCTAAATTCTGATTTTTCATCCAGCTCTGCTGCAAAAGCAGCAGGATGTAAAGCAATACTCGCACTAGTAATCAGGATCAATTGTTTTACAGAAATCATAAAGTCGTTCAGCTAATAGGACACTTACATTGTTTTACATTGATCGAACCGCGGAGTAGAAACTTCACATTGCACAACGAATAACGTCAGATAGGTCGATGCGGCTCTTCTTACCCGGCGTAACGTGCTTCCGGATGCGTCAGAGACGAGCGTCGCACGGCCAAACCTGGCGCCTTCGTCAACAAGACAGCAGAAGGGGCCACTCCGGTCGGAGTGGCCCCTTCCTCGTCTCGGTTCAGTCCGCGCTCTGCTCGGTGGCCTGAAGCTTGTTGAGGCGCTTGGCGAGGCGGCTCTTCTTGCGCGCCGCGGCGTTCTTGTGGATGGTGCTGCCCTTGGCGGCCTTGTCGATGAGGCTCTCGGCGGTGCGCTGCAGCTCGGCGGCGTTCTCCGCGCCGGCGGTCACGGCCTCGACGGCCTTCTTGGTGAAGGTCTTGATGGTGCTCTTGCGGCTGCGGTTGCGCAGGCGGCGCTTGAGGCTCTGACGGTGACGCTTCTGGGCGGACTTGTGGCGCAGGGCCATGGTGGTTCCTTTCTCTCGCTGTTCGCGATGCGGTCCCACGCGTGTCTCGCGCGGAACTCGTGGCGTCGGCCCGTGGGGCCGCGCGGGTCACCTTCGTGACCGCCGCCTCACCGAGTCATGCCGGTGAAGCAGCCTTGAGATTCTACACGAAAGGAGAGGTCCCGGCAAGCCGCGGGGACGCTCTATCCTCGGGGCATGAGACGCAGGCGTGAGACCGAGGGCGCCGGGAAGCCTCCCGCGCGTGAAGACCTGATGCAGTACGCCTTCCGGGCGCTCGCGCAGCGCGCGCTGACCGAGCAGGAACTCGGGACGCGTCTGCGCAGGCGCGGCGCGGACGACGCGCTCGCCACGGAGGTGCTCTCGCGCCTGCGGGAGCTCGGGTACCTCGACGACGAGGCGCTCGCGCGCTCCGCCAGCACGCGCCGG
>NZ_KI912614.1:1636-1788 GCF_000519345.1 Deinococcus pimensis DSM 21231 | reverse complement strand
AACGCCTCGTCGAGGACGCGGTCCTCCGCGTGCCGGGCGAGGGCCCCGTCCACCCGGGGGAAGCGCGCGCGCAGGGCGGGCAGGACGTCGTGTCGCAGCCAGTTGCGGGTGAGGCGCGTGTCACGGTTGCTGGGGTCCTCGCGCCAGTCCTG
>NZ_KI912614.1:0-1536 GCF_000519345.1 Deinococcus pimensis DSM 21231 | reverse complement strand
ACGACGACCGCGCGGCCCGTGTAGGGCCGCAGGGGGGCGAGCAGGTCCTCGTGGGCGTGGGTCACGGGCGCATTGTAGGGCAGGGCCACCGCGTTCTCGCCCCGGTGGGCCCTAGAATGCCCGCATGAGTCCACGCGCGGGTGAGCCCGCTCCCGAATTCGACGCCGTGAGCGACGACGGACGCCGTGTGCGCCTCGCGGACCTGCGGGGGCGCTGGGTGGTGCTGTTCTTCTATCCGAAGGCGAGTTCGGTCGGCTGTTCCGTGGAGGCGCGCCGCTTCGAGGAGGCCGCGCCGGAGTTCGAGCGGCTCGGCGCGACCGTGGTGGGCGTCAGCACGGACACGGAGGCCGCGCAGGCCCGCTTCCGGGATTCGTGCGGGCTGTCGTTCCCGCTGCTGCCCGACGGGGACCGTTCGGTGTGCCGCGCGTACGGCGTGATGGGCGGCCTGACGGGCCTGCTCGGCGTCGCGGACCGTCAGACCTTCCTGATCGACCCGCAGGGGCGGGTGGCGCGGCACTGGCGGCGCGTGAACATCACCCGGCACGCGGCGGACGTGCTGGCGGACCTGCGGGAACGCGCGGGCGTCCCCGCCATGGGCGAGGGCTCGCCGGGCTGAAGCGGGTCTAGAGCCCGACGCGCGCCTTGAGGTTCGTGAGGTCGAGGCGGTCGCTCAGGGACGTGGACCCCTGCGTGAGCACGAGGCCGAAGTAGCTGTGGTTCTCGCGGATGGAGGTCTGGAGCGCAGCCCCGCCGAGCTGCACGCCGCCCGCGCCGACCGCGAGGGTGCCGGCCCTGAAGTTCGCCTCGTCGGCGACGCGGCCGCTGCACTCGATGTAGTCTCCCCTGTCCTGGCAGCGGGCCGTGTCGCTTCTCAGGGCGGCGAGGTCCGTGCGGACGTACACGTCCGCCCGCTGGAAGTTGCCGAGACCCAGGGTGGTGGTGTACTTCGCGTCCCCCGTGACGTTCACCGTGACGGCCGAGGGGAGCCGCGCGGTGAACCCCTCGAACTGGTCTCTCGTGAGGTACACGATGCGGTTGGCGTCGGCGGAGGCGGGCGGGAGGTAGAGGGTGGAGTCGGGCAGGTCCACGGTCTTGAGGGTGATGGTGCCGCACGCGGTGAGCGCGGCGCCGAGGGCGGCGAGGAGGACGGCGCGGGGAGCGGTCATGTGCCGAGTCTGGCAGGGCCGGGCGGGCACGCGCAAGCGCCCCGCGTCCAGCAAGGGTTGAGCGTCAACAGGTCACGAACGTCGGCGCGCGCCGCGCCTATACTTCGTCGATGACTGGTCACACGAGAACTCAGGGGACGGGCGCCTCCGCGCGGGCGCCGCGGGTGCGGCTCAAGGCGGGCCGAGAGCGGCGCGTGCTGGGCCGCTACCCCTTCGGACACACGGGCGACATCCTGGAGGCCGACGCGGGCATCACGCCCGGCGAGGTCGTGGACGTGCACGCCGAGAGCGGCACGTTCCTGGGGCGCGGGTACTTCAACGCGGACGCGCAGACGCCGCTGAGGATGCTGACGCTGGAGAAGGAACCGAT